>JBAWZN010000013.1:0-48064 GCA_037143015.1 Flavobacteriia bacterium | reverse complement strand
AATTAAAAAACAATCCACATTAAAACGATACACAGTTTTTCATCATTTTGAATTATACAGTTAGCCGTTAAACGAAAAACGATCAACGATCATCGTTCTTTTTGAATTAAAAAACAATCCACATTAAAACGATACACAGTTTTTCATCATTTTGAATTAAACAGTTAACGGTTAAACGAAAAACGATCAACGTAAAATCTCTTAATATCTTTTTCATTTATTGTTAACCTGATTTTAATCTACAAAAAATATAGTTGCCGTAAACTTGCACTATGAAAAAAACCAGTCTTTTTGTTTTTCTCTTTGTGTCTGTTGTGAGTCTATACGCGCAAGATGCATTAGAAGGAATCATTGTAGAGAAATACTATGTATCTACGAAAAAAGACAATGCGAAGAAAAACCTTAGCGGTGAATTAGCTGTTGGTAGTACAACCTATCGTATATATGTAGACATGGCGCCTGGCTGTCGTTTTATGGCTGCATATGGCTCTCCAGGACATCCTTTAGAAATTAGTTCAACGGAAAATATTTACAACCATTTAGATATTGGCGCGGAGCACCCTCTGCGTATCCCGGAACGAAGCTACAAGAAGAATATTGTTCCTTTAGACTCATGGATCACGATTGGTCCTGCGGGGGAGAGTTACTTGGGTGTTCTAAAAGATGCAGACACACTTCAAGATTTCGGAAACGTTGCTCCTTTTGAGAAGGGATTTCTACTTTCCGATAAAAAAGAAATGGGATACTCTTTACAAGTGCGTGATGGTTTTTTACGAAGTGAACAAATCCCACAAATAACCCTTTACAATATCGATACCAGTTTGAATGTTTTACGAATGGAAACCAAAGGAAAGTCCTTTCGCGTTGAAAATGGTGCATGGGCATGTATGGGAAGAGGAGTAAGTGGTGCGGATTCATTAGGATCGAACGCTATTCTCATAGCTCAAATCACCACGAAAGGAGAACTTAGATATGAATTAAATCTGATGTTAAGGAATGCGGATGGTTCTGTTACCAAATATGTTGCGAAAGACCCTATTGAATCTGAGGTTTTGCACAAATCCTTAATCTCAAATAAATAAAATAACCTAAATCTAACCCTATGAAAAAAATTGTACTTTCCATTAGTTTTCTTGCTATTACTGGATTCTTTTCCAAAGCAACTGCACAAGCAGGTCTAGAAGGAATTGTGGTAGAAAAATATTACATATCGGATGCTGCAGATTCAATTGATGCCGCAAATAATGGTGCTGTTCATCCATTATATGTAGGTTCAACAACCTATAGAGTGTACGCTAATTTATTACCCGGTTATAAATTGGTAAATCTTTATGGCGATGTCACACATCCTTTGAACATAGAAACTACTACAGCTTTTTACAATGACCCAAATTACGGATTTAAATTGTACCAAGGTACTAGTGTAAATAATACCAAGAAAAACACCACTATGATTGATTCTTATTTATCAATGGGTGGTGTGGCAAATGGACTAATGGGTATCTTAAAATCAGAAGACACAGATGGATCCATTGGAAACTTACAAGGAATTCTTGCAAATACAGATGCATTAATGGGTTTGCCCATTACAGGAGCAAATTCTGCAGATGGATTGATGCCGGGAAGTCCCAGCGTCCCAGGTGGATTAGGTTTTACTAACGAATTAGATATTTTTGATCAAACGGCCGGTTCAATACTGACGACAACGAATGGTGCTATATACGTTCTTGGTGGTGTTGAGGGTGTAACTTCTTCAAATCACGTTTTAATCGGACAATTTACGACGAATGGTGATTTCAGTTTTAAAATCAACTTACAAATCTTGACTCCTTTAGCAGGTGTTACTGAATTATATGTCGCTGACACACCTACTGGAACAGAGTTAACAGATACCTCATTGACTTATAACTCCAATCCAAATGGTGGTGTGGGAATTGAAGAAACAGTTGCGGAATCTACACTTTCCATTGATTACCAAGTATACCCAAATCCAACAAGCGAAACCTTCGCGATTCGTCAACAAGGTAACATGACACATTCAAACTACGATTATTCGATTACTGATTTAAGTGGAAAAACCGTATTGGCAGGTCACTCGAATAGCCAAGTGACGAATGTAGATGCTACAGCTATACAAACAGGAATTTACTTAGTGACGATGACTCAAGATGGCATCGTAAGTACAAGTAAGTTGATCAAAAACTAAAACAATGCGCGGCCTAATACTTCTTTTCTTATTGTTGGCAGGTGTAACGAAGAGTTACGCACAAGGTACATTCCGTGGTAAGGTGACGGATCCAAACGGAGAAGCCGTGATGGAAGTGAAAATTCTCTTGTTAGAGAACAAAGCAGTCATTACCAAAACGGACTTAGATGGAAATTTCACCTTGAATATTCCGGATAATGCCTTGTACAAAGTGCGCTTTACGCATTATGCCCACGATACCCTGATTGAAAGCATCCAAATCAAGAACAAAGAAGTATTGGTCAAAAACATCACGATTAATCCACGTAATACGACAAAAAACGAAAAGCAAATCACGGTTGGAATCAAACAAGTGAAGGCCAACGATTACTACATGGAGAAAATCAAGTTGAACTCCGCAACGACGATTGACTACATTTCGTCGGAAACGATGAAAAAAACGGGAGATGCCAATGTAACAGCTGCGGTAGCGCGTGTTTCGGGTGTCTCCACCAATGGTGGACTCATCACCGTTCGAGGAATTGGTGACCGTTATGTCAAAACAACTTTGAATGGTTCGCGTATTCCGACCTTGGATCCCTTGACGAACAATATTAAGCTGGATATCTTTCCTTCCAGTTTGGTAGATAACATCATCATTACCAAAACGGCAAGTCCGGATTTACCTGGCGATTGGGCTGGAGCTTATATTTCCGTTGAAACGAAGGATTATCCGGATAAATTAACGGTGAATGTGGAGTCATCTTTTGGCTACAACGCTCAAACCACCTTTAAGGATTTCATTACTTCCGACCGCAGTGGTACAGATTGGTTAGGTTTTGATAAAGGACTAAGGACTCGTGAAGACCGTAATGAACAAATCGTTCAACCGAATCTCTCTCCTACGAAATATGATCAAATGGTGGCATTGGGATTGGGTGATTACTTCAAATCTATGGGAATCAGTGGTTGGCAGGATGGAAGTCCTGAATCGAATACATATATTCGATTAGGATTGGTTCAATTAGGGATTTTACAAGCAGGACAAATCAATGATAATTCAGCTTATGAATTAGCCTTGAATACCTATAACCTGCAGTATGCTCCTAAGGCATTTGGACTAATTAATCCAAATGGTAGCAATTATATGAATGGATTTGCCAACAATTGGAATACAATAAGCCGCAAAGCACCATTAAATTACACACAGAATTTCAGTGTGGGAGATCAAGTAAAGTTGTTTGGCAAACCATTAGGTTACTTTTTTGGTCTTCGCTATGGAAATAGCGTGCGTTTTGACCCGAATGGAATTTCACAGCGAATACTACCTGAAGAGTTAAATTATTTGGTGGATTTCGTTGATGCAGCTCGCATCAGTAGAGAAACCAATTCGTGGAGTATGCTCTTGAATTTGGCGTATAAGCTAAATGATTACAACAAAGTGTCCTTACTCATCATGCCCAATTTCACTGGTACGAATGATGTGGCGAATTTCACTACCAAATGGAATGCAACTGACAATGGACTAGACATTCGTGTAAGAGAAAATATTTTCTACGAGCAACGCCAGCAAAAAATCTATCAATTTGCGAGCCAGCACGTATTACCAAAGTCAAAAATCAAGTTTGATGTGAACGCATCTTATACAGGAGGTAAGAGTACAGCTCCAGATTTCAAATTGACACAATATAAGACCTCTGTCATCGATGGTGCGCTCAGTCCAAATTGCCAATTTTCACCAACAGCGGATGACGGTATTCGACGTTACTATCGCTACCTAGATGAGAACTTGTTCGATTCGCGAATGCAAATGGAAATTCCTTTGGCAAAAGAAGGGATGAAGTTGGTGCGTAAAATGAAAGTTGGTGGTGCCTATCAATTGACCACTAGAAATTCGAATATAGATGAGTTCTTTTTAACGAATGGTAATAATATCGGTCCTCAAATGCAAAATGGTGACATCAATGCCTATTTGAATGAGGATAAGTTCACCATGCAAAACGGATCTCTTGATTTCTTTTATGAGCAACGAATTTGGGATTGGAACCACACCATCGGAAAAACAGCTATTTCATCCGCATTTGCACTAGTCGACTTTGAATTTTCAAAAAGCATTCGTTTCAATGGTGGATTGCGCATGGAAAAAGTAAATCTCTTCTCCGATGTGTATCAATACGATTTATTGGGTTATGAAAGAAATGATGGACGACGAATCAATGTAGCAGGATACCCTTTGATCAATCCTGGAATCATAGATCAAGCAAATTTCTTACCTTCTGGAAGTTTGATTTATAAATTAGCGAGCAAAAAAAATACAGCAAACCTACGTTTGAATTTTAGTCAGACCGTTGCACGACCAAATTTGCGTGAGATGAACGATGCAGCCGTTTATGATAACGAGTTTAGAACCCTGATTTATGGGAATTCGAACTTGAAGATGACGGAAATTTATAATTACGATTTCCGTTTTGAGAATTTCTTTAAAAATGGAGATAATGTTTCTGTAAGTGCATTCTACAAAGATTTCACGAACCATATTGAAATGGGATTTGGTAGTTCAGGAATCACCTGGGATAACAACGAAAACTCGTATGTTGCAGGTATTGAGTTAGAAGGTAGAAAGAAAATTGGCGATCACTTCGAATTTAGAAGTAACGTTACTTTGGTTAAATCCTATTCTCAGTTTGTTCGAAAAGAACTAGTAGTTCTTCCAAATAATCAAAGTTTGTACATTCCCATCGATACAGTGGAACGCACCATGTTTGGACAAGCTCCTTACATCGTGAATGGTATTTTAAGTTATACTTCCGACTCCTTGGGCTTAACAGCAACAGTCAGTTACAATGTGCAAGGTCCTCGTTTAGTCTTAACTGGAATTTTAAAAGGACGTCCGGATGTGTATGAAATGCCACGTCATACGGTTGATATGAAAGTGTCTAAAACCTTGAGCAAACATTTCTCCATGAGTCTGACGGTGCGTGATTTATTAAATGCTCCGGTAAGACGTGCCTACAAAACGCCAAACGGATACATTGATTACGACCGCTTCCGATATGGAACGAATTTCCAACTAGGTATATCCTATAAACTATAAAGAAAAAGAACATGCGATACCTCCTTGTACTCATCATTATTAGTGCGATACAATTCACGGGTTTTTCTCAGCTGGAAAAAGTCATCGTGGAAAAATACTACGTGAGCGATTTAAACGATGCTACGGATACCCTTGGTGGTGGACTTCCTATCGGATCAACGACCTACCGCATTTATGTGGACCTCGCTCCAGGTAGTGTGCTGAAAAAAATCTATGGGGATGCGAATCACCCCTTTTCTATTCAAAGTACAGCGCCTTTTTTTAATCACGAAAGCGATGGACAAACTTTTGCGAAGGATTTTGTGAAAAACCGCTATTTAGAAGGTACGGTTGCTCTAGATACTTGGTTAACTTTAGGTCAAACAACGAAAACTCAAGCTGGGAAGACCTATGTGGGAGTATTGAAAAACCAAGATGTGGATGGTTCCTTTATTGGAGGTGTCAATAATGATGGTGGATCGGAGTTGATTTCAACGGGTTTGTTAATCAACAATGATGCAAATGCTGGAATCCCGTTAACGCAAGCGGATGGCATGGACACCATTGCAACAATTCCAAGTTCTTGGTCTCACTTTGGAGTTTTAGACTTTATAACCGGAAATGATAGTACCATTTTTGGATCCCTCACGTCAACCAATGAATTCCTTTCAGATAATTTCAATTTGACGAATTCCGGAATAAAAGGTTTGATTTCAGATAGCAACCAAATCTTAGTGGCACAATTAACTACAACAGGAGATATTTCTTTCCATTTAAATTTGGAGATAGATGCGATAATTAATGGTTCTGTACAAAGTATTTCTTATGTATCATCAATCAATAATTTGCAACCAGGAGAATCTTTTTCGAATAAATTAATATACCCTCCAACATGTGGATGTAACAATCCAGAATATTTAGAATTTGACCCAGCAGTTGTTTGTTTAGAACCGGGAACGTGCATAACGCTGGCAAACATAGGTTGCTTAGATACTTTAGCGTGTAATTATGATCCAACGGTGAATGTTAGCATGCCTAATTTATGTTGTTATCCTGGAAAATGCAACAACCGTGATATTGCGATTGTCTGTCCGGCCCTACGCGGAGAAAACTTTGAGTTTTTGGTGTATCCGAATCCAAGTGCTGGAGATTTCTATTTAGATGTGTATAGCGGAATGTCAAATGAGGCAATACAAGTGGAAGTATTTAATACGTTTGGGGTGAAAGTATACGAACATTCTTTTGCTCCAACAGGTCTGCTCATTGGCGAAAAATTAGAATGGACTATGACTGAAAAAGGTTTGTACCATATCAAAGTACAAATCGGCGAGCAAGTTCAAACCCAATTATTATTTAAGAATTAAACCATGAAGCACTTATTCTTTTTACTTGTTTTTCTTATCCTTGGTTTACAAGCATGCCAGAAAGAAACGGACAAACCTGTTGTTTTAGAATTTGGAACAGTGACTGATGTCGATGGAAACACGTACAAAACGGTGAAAATCGGGAATCAATGGTGGATGTGCGAGAATTTACGCGTGAAACATTTCAATGATGGATCAAGTATTTCTTTCATTGGAAATCAGAACCAAGACACCTTGTGGGCACAAGCGATTGAGCCTGCTTTTAGTTATTTAAATGATTCAATTTTTGGTAGTTATTATAATTACCTAGCCGTAAAGGACGTCCGTAAATTGGCGCCTGAAGGTTGGCACATTCCAACTGATGAAGAATGGAAAACGATGGAGAAAACCATTGGGATGTCTGAAAATCAAGCCAATGCATTAGCTTGGCGCGGAACGAATGAGGCAGAATATTTAATCAATAAAAATTCTGAAGGTTGGCCGACTGGAACTGTTCCTTTTGGTCTAGATTCTTACGACTTCGGAATTATACCTTCAGGATGTCGCTTGTTTAATGGGGAGTTGACCTTTGGTAATACGGCCTTTTTTTGGACGTCGACGTCCAATACAAACGGCGATGCATACTACCGTTATTTCGATGCACAAAAGAAAAACATTTTTAGACAAGCAACTTACCCTCAATATGGGATGAGCATTCGTTGTGTAAAAGATTAAAAAAGAAAAGATGATCCGATTATTCTGTTTATACGTCCTTTTGAATACTAGTTTATTTGCGCAGGGAACAAAAGAAACCAGCCCATGGACCCTTGGTGTACTTGGAAGCAGTGCGGCTACCTACCGTTTGACCAGTGCAGATGCCACTTCAACATGGTTAAAAGATCACTTGGATTCAACAGAATCTTGGACTGCTGGATATTCTTATGGCCTTAGCGCTGATTATAGTTTCTCAGATAAACTAAGCCTTCGCAGTGGATTTGTTTTCACACAAGCTGGACAAGGACTCAAAAATCTAGCGGGATATCAATCCTTTAAAATCAACTATCAATTTATTGATTTGCCACTAACCCTTCGTTATTTTGTCCCTACCGAGAACGCCAACTTAGTATTTGGTGCGGGTCCACAAATTACTTACCTACTCCGCTCAAGAGCGCTTTACCAAGGCATCGACGATATTGAATTAAACAAAACCAACATCAACGACGAATCCCTCCGCAAACTGGGCCTTGCCTTCGGTGCGCAAGTTTCCTACGACCGTTATTTAGGTAACAACAGTTATATCGAAATCGGCCTCAACTACCGCCAACAAGCCCTCAGCATCGCACAAGGCCCTATTAACCGCCTACCATTCTCCCTCGGCGCATTTGTAGCCTTCCGCCAAGGATTCTAAAATCAGTCACCGAAGTGGCATCAGCCACGAAGGAGGATAAACCAAACCGAAGTGGCTACACTACGAATCAGGGTGCTGTATACTGCGCTCTCTTTCCGTTTCTCTTTCTCATTCCGTTTCTCTTTCTCTTTCTGTTTCTCATTCTCACTCTGTTTAAATGTGTCAAATTCCTTGTGTATAATCGAAAAAAAACCGATTATTGCATCATAATATGACAAAATGAATTTCTCAAAACAGTTCAAAGCCTATTCAAACGCCCCCATCACACGACATGTCTTGTTGGAGTTTCTTCGTGATTACAAGCGACCTAATGATAAGATAAGTGCCTTGATCAAGGAGGGAGAACTTGTATCCTTGAGAAGGGGATTGTATGCGCTAGGTCCTGAATCTGATTTGCCGATGACTGAGTTATTCCTCATTGCCAATCACCTTCGAGGACCAAGTTATGTGTCGTTAGAATCAGCCTTGTCCTATTGGGGCTTTATTCCAGAGCGAACCTATGAAATAAGTTCTGTGACCGTGAAGCCAAGGACCAATTACCATAATGCTTTCGGTAGATTTTCCTATCACCATCTTCCAGTTCCCTATTATTCTTTTGGGATGTGTAGGGTAGAACTTAGTACGAATCAAATGGCACTAATGGCTACATCTGAAAAGGCTATTTGTGATAAAATTGTACTAACCGCTCACGTGAATTTACGTAGTAAGAAACAAACCATTGCCTTTTTATTGGAAGACCTTCGCATGGACAAGGAACTATTGCTTACCTTAAATGTGGATTTAATCGCTTCTTGGATAGAAGATGCGCCAAAGAAGAACAGTTTAAAGATGCTCATCACAACCCTGAAGGAATTGTGACAATACCACTCAAGTCTTTAATATTTCTGAATAACAGATAGAAGTCATATGACAGAATAAAATTTGATCATAGCTTCATTTAACGAATTTATTCATACGCTCTTAATCGGACTGCCTTCGTTCCCTGATATTCCTTCGTCGAGGCGAAGTGGCGGATCTCGCTCTGAACATCCGCTCTCTTTCTTCGCTCTCACTCTGAACATCCGCTCTCTTTCTTCCGCCGCGGCGGATTCCGCTCTCTTTCTTCGCTCTCGCTCTGAAGCCCCCCAAACGATCAACAAAAAACGATTAACACCGGCGTAACATTCCCTTCATCTTTAGTTCTCAAAACCCCAACATTCCCCCAACATAAACTTATCAAACACTTCATTTTGCCTTAATCAATCCTTTGCCATTCTGCTCTAAATTTGTTCTGTATAATCTTAAAAACTTATTTATGAAAACAAAAAAACCTTTTTTACGACTCGTTGCCCTAGCAGCGCTGTCATTAACCACGGGGAACGAGCTTTTTGCCCAGACAAACGTTGGGGCGGCTTGTGGTTGTCCTGCCGTGGGTGCACGTACTCAAGATGTTACCACCGCTATCAAAAACTATGCTCAAAGTCTTGGTAAATGGACAGATTTGCCTGCATCTGCCTATGGTGGAGAAATTACTGGTGATATCACATTAACATGTGACAAAATCTGGACTATCAACGAGAAAATATATGTTGCTTCTGGAGCTACTTTGACCATTCAACCAGGAACAGTAATCAAAGGCAATGATGCTGCATCTCTAGCAGCAGCAACTGCTTTGATTATTGAAAGAGGTGGAAAAATCAATGCTTCGGGAACAGTAGATTGCCCAATTATTTTTACTCACATTAACGACCCACTTAACGGTACTTATTTGTTAAACCAAATCGGAAAATGGGGTGGTGTTTTACTTTGTGGTAAAGCAACAAATAACCTTAAATTGTCTAGTAATGGTCCCTTTGTACCAGGGCAGTCAGGAAAATTAGCTGCTGCTGATGGATTAGGTGTATTGGAAGGTTTCGCATCCTCTATTCCTCAGGACCAATTTGGTGCATCTACTTCACCAACGGCTCCGGCTGGTTATGCTTTAGGAACTTCTCCATCTGGTAACTTTTCGTTTCAAGGGACCCCTGGTTCACTTCAAAATCTATCAAACGCAACAGTTTTAAAGTTAACCGCAGCTCCAGTTTTAAATTTTGGATTAATTGGTTTACCTATTTCTGGAACGGGAATTAGCTCAGGAACGACGATTACAGCATCTTCAGACGTTAATAAAACGTTTACTATTTCTTCAGCAAGTACTGCTATTTTATCAGGAAGCTATAGTGTTGGTGTTACTAAATCAGATGCGGGAACAACTGGTAACGCTTTAGGATCATCAATTTTAACTCTTGCTGCGAATAACGCGACAATCGTTTCAGGTATGATTGTTTCCGGAACTGGAATTACAGCTGGTACTACGGTTTCTTCATATAATAGCTCGACATTCGAGGTTACTTTGTCTGCTCCATCGACCTCAGCTATGGCGAATACTTACACCTTTACCCTTCCTACTTTTACCGGTACAGGATCATGTAGCACGGGAGTTACAGCTGTAACTTTGGGTGCATCGAATTCATCGATTCTTGTTGGAATGACTGTATCCGGAACTGGAATTGCATCCGGAACCGTTGTTTCCGCAATTAGTGGAGTTACACTTACATTATCCGCAGCTACAACGGCGGCATTAAGTACAACAACATTAACATTTGGTTACCCATCATTTACTGCAGATGACGCTGTGAATGGTTTGGGAGCGACTAAAATTAAATTAACCGCTGCAAGTCAAACAATTGCACCAGGTCTTACTGTAAGTGGAACTAATATCCCTAATGGAGCAACAGTAACCGGTGTCACGGTTTCTTCTGGGACAGTTCAAACATTTACAATTTCTGCGCCGTTAAACGGTACTGCGGGGACAGTTACTTTTGGAGGAACTTATCCTTCCGCGGGTTCAACTTCTTATTTCCCGATTATTGGTACAACTTCTACGGCAAGTGCAACTTCAGGAAATACTTCAGGACAATCAACTTTAACTTTAGCTGCTGCTAATTCAGCGATCGTTGCTGGTATGTATGTTTCCGGAGTTGGAGTGACTCCTGGTACTACAGTTTCAACTGTAAGTACTACTTCAATTACGTTATCAGCTAATTCAACAGCATCAATGTTAGGAAATAATTATAACTTTACAGTTGCAAACAATCCTGGCACACCTGCTGGATTAGGTCAAGATGGTTATGCATATGTTAACTATTCTGGTCAAGCTGTTTCTGCTACACAACAATCTTTTGATGACAATGACAACTCAGGCGTTATGACGTATGTTTCTATTCGTCACTCAGGTGCAAACCTATTAGTAGGTTCTGAGATCAATGGTTTAACATTGGCTTCAGTTGGACGTGGAACAAAAATCGAGCACATCGAAATCGTTTCTTGTGCGGATGATAACATCGAAATCTTTGGTGGAACTGTGAACTTAAAATGGTGTACAACCTTATTTGGTAACGATGATATGTTTGACTACGATTTAGGTTGGTCAGGAAAAGCTCAATTCTTATTTGGAATGAAAGGACCTCATCAAACTGGAACAGGTGCATTAAGTCCTGACGGAGATAATGGTATTGAAGCGGATTCAGATGATTCACAATCTGGAAATTTCCCGCGTTCACATCCAATTATTTACAACGCAACATTGATTGGGAATGCTAAAGCAGCAGCATCTTCAGATAACAGTGCTCTTGCTGGAATCCAGGCAAAAGAATTTACAGAAGGAGAAATTTACAATTCAATTATTGCAAATTTTGCAACAGGATTAAATATTCAACAAGTTTATGGAGGGACAAGTAGATCCAATGCAAAAGGTGGCGATGTATGGCATAACTGGAAAAGTGGTGCTACACCAACAGCAACTACAACTGGAACAGGTACTTCTGGTAGTAATCAACTGACTGTAGGTATTGGAACAGGTATTGCTACAGGTGCGATTGTTTATGGTACAGGAGTTCCTAGTTGGACGACCGTATCTTCAGTATCTGGAACAACAGTAACCTTGTCTGCTAATTTAACAGCGAATGCAACAGGAAATTACACATTCTTCTCAACAAATGGTTCAACATCTGCTATTTCTACTGCGAATATCCCTAACGGATCTGAATCATTTAAAGTAAAATGTAACAAGTTTATTGCGAATACAAACGTTTTACGTTTTGACTCTAAAAACTCTGCCATTGCGGGTATTGCACCTCAACAATCAGATTTAGACCAATTATTAGGCACAACATCTATTTTAGACAGAAACGTAAGTGCCACTTCATTAGACGGTTTCTCAGGAGCGTTTGCGATGACACAAGGTACGAACACGATTACAACTAAAAATGATGTAATTCCTTCAATTACAGGTGGAACTTTACCATCAAGTTGTAGTTCAGCAGTAAATGATGGTTTCTTCTCTATCGCTAATTACTCAGGTGCATTTAATCCTTCAAATACCAATAAAGGAAGCTGGTTGTCTGACTGGACATATTCTCAAGTTTTAAACGCTGCAACCGGATTACAAGCGTGTCCTACAGACATCAACAATGATGGTGTAACAAACGTTTCGGATTTCTTGATTTTCTCTGGTCAATTCGGTTCATCTTGTAACTAAAATTTATAAAAAACAAAGCGCTCACCTGCCTTCAAATCCTGGTGAGCGCTTATTTAAAAAAAATCTTATGAAAAAATTTAACTTACTTTCGAAGATATTCGTTTTATTTCTTTCCGCAAACTCTTTTGCGCAGGGATTGGAAGGGATTGTGGTAGAGAAATACTACCAAGCTAATGCTGCTGATGTTGCGGCACATGCAACAAATGGTGCTGTAACTGCTCCATTGATTACAGGTGCAACTGTTTATCGAGTATATGCAAATTTGGCTACGAATTATAAATTAACCAATGTTTGGGGAGATGTAACGCATCCTTTAACTGTGAGCACAACAACCAAGTTTTTTAATGATGCGAATGGGATTGATGTTATGTCTGGGGTTTCACAAAACAATTGGAATACAAACACAACCGCACTTGATTCTTATCTTACAATAGGTCAAGTTGCAGCCGGAAAACAAGGGGTACTGAAAACAGAGGATACTGATGGAACGATTTTAACCTCTACTTCTTTATTGTTGAATAATCCAGGAGGTTGTTTCGGAAGCAATATTAATGGTTTAAATGGAAAAGATGGTATGATGACTGCGGCTAATACTGCATATTCAAATTTAGGTGTTCCAACAACGAACGTCTTTCTACATGATTTCGCTCAATCTTCAAATGGTCAAACGTTTACAATGAATGGTGGTTCCCTTTTCTCACAAAATTTTACTGCAGGACCAACTTCAACAAATCACGTATTAATAGGTCAATTTACGACAGATGGTGTACTTACTTTTGCGTTAAACATTCAGATTAAAAACATGTTGACAAATGCAGTAGAAGTTTATGTTCCAGCAAATCCAGGTTCTGGTGAGCAAGCATTTTCAGCATTAGCTTTAGCAGCTAATACTGCCCCTACTATTGCTTCTTTTACAGCTAATCCATCGGGTTCTGGAATCATTACAGGTACGTCTGTTACAATTTCAGCGAATAATGTTCAAGACAATGGATCAGTAAGCTCGGTTCAATTCTACAATGGTACAACTTTATTAACAGCAGGAGGCTCAACAAATGGAGTGTTTGGAGGAACTGCTCCAAACTATACCTACACGTTTACTCCAGCGAATGGATCTTATTCTATTACAGCTAAAGCAACGGATAATGAGTGTGTTTCCACAACGACAAGTGCGTTGACATTTACAGTTGCTGCTAACCAAGCGCCGGTAATTACTGCTTTAGCAGCTACAACTACAACGCAGTTTTACCCTGGTCAAGTTGTAAACCTTTCTTGTAATGCAGTTGACCCAGAAAATCAGACGGTTACTACTACATTCTCTGTAAACGGTGGATCTCCTATCGCTTCAACCGCTTCTGGTTCTACTTTCACAGCTACTTACACGATTCCAAGTAATGCTGCATCAGGGTCATTTTCTGTAACGGCTACAGCAGTGGATAATTACTCTACGCCTGCGTCAGCAACTTCATCTGCGATTACATTCAATGTTACACAAAATACACCTCCAGCGGTTACGGTAACTTCTCCAACGGCAGGTGCATCGTTAATTGCTTCTGGTAACCCAGCAACATTGTCAATGACTTTAACAGCTACAGCAACAGATGCGAATGGTATCGGTTCAGTTGTTTTTTATGACAATGGTACATTATTAACTACTGGAACAGCGTCAAATTCAGGAAGTACGTATACATATGTTTACACAGCGTCTCCTGGTCAGCACACGTATTATGCAAAAGCAACGGATATTTATTCTGCGTTCACCAATTCAGCAAATGTCGCGGTTGAAATCGCTGATCCAAATGCCTTGTCTTACAAAGTGAAAAACGTAACGCAAAATTGTGATGCAGTTTCTTACTGTATGCCGGTTTCTGTTGCAACTACATATAATGTTGCAAACGTAATTGGTTATGATATTTCATTTAAGTACAATGCAAATAAAGTGACTCCAACAGTGAACATTACGCTACCTAACACGGCTAATGGTTTGATCAACCCTAACTTTGTAGAATCTTCTGTATCTTGGGGAGCTCCAGTGAATGGTGTTGGAACAGTAAATGTTACCTTAAACTTGAATGGTGCTGCTGGAAGTGGAGTTTATTTCGCTGGTTCTGGTAGAGACATTTTCTGTTTACAGTTCGATAAAACAGCAGCATTTACTGCAATAGATACTGCGGTATTTACTGACTTGTCAGTTCAGGAAAGTTACATTACAGGTGTATCATCAAAACCAGGATCTAACGGTTCTGCAATCTCTAAAAAGAATACCACGTACATTGGGAATTTAGAATTCTGGTCTGATAACCAAGCAATCAAATACGACGCAGCAAACACAAATGCATACCTGAAAACGGAAGTGAAAGGATCAGTTTCTACAACAGCAACGGCTTCTTTAGCTTCTACTTCAATGACCGTTACTTCTGCTACAGGCGTCGCAGCTGGGATGATTGTTGTCGCAAATGGAGTTCCAGTAGGAACAACAGTTTCATCTATTTCTGGAACTACTGTAACCTTATCTGCTGCTACAACTGCTGCTTTGTCTTCAGCAGCAAACCCTCCATCAGCGGTTACATTTGTTAACCCAGCAACACCAGTTACACCAAATACATCAGGTGTTTTTACACACTCGTTATTGAACGGACAAGATTTACGTATCGAGCGTGATATCGATGCTTCTACTCCAGTTCAAATTTTGGTAAATGCAGCGGATGCAGTATTGGCTAAGACTTTATTGTTGAACGGTAACTTTACACCTTCTGTATTCCAAATCATGGCATTAGACGTAAACTTAGACGGTGTGATCAGTGCGGGAGATGTTTCTCAAATGAAACAACGTGCTACCTTGTTTATCCCTGAGTACCGTCAAGCATGGAACTATACAACTGCTGGTACATCTAACGGACAACCGTCTAAAGACTGGGTATTCGTTGATGTAGCTCGTTTGTCTCTTCCTGCTTACCAAATTTCTTCTACGTTCCCAGCAAATGATGCAACTGGTTATTCTAAATCAAAAGTTCCAACGGCACCATTTAACTTGGCTGCTAATGTTCAAGACTATGCTAACTGTCCAATCGTTGGAGTAGAAACATACAAAGGAATCATGTTAGGTGATGTGAACGCTACTTATGCTACGTTTACTGCAAACGGATTGTTGAAATCAGAAAACGGAGCAGTAGTTTTAGACTTAGCTTCAGCAGTGAAAGAAGGAAACACATTTAGAATCCCAGTTTCTTTCGAATCAACTGAATCAACAAATGCATTAGACTTCGCAGTTCGTTTCAATGAAAACAATGTTTCTTTCGCAGAATTAAACAATGTGGCTGTTGGAATGGAAGCTAGTTCATTTATGAATGAAGCAGATCGTACATTCCGTTTCACAGGATTTGATGTAGCGAACTTCACAGTAGGAGCTACTGTTGCTGAGTTGGTATTACAATCGAACAACGAAACAATTTCTGAAAAAGACATCATCGCTGACTTAGCTTTAATTAACGGTAAGCCAGTAGATGTGAAATTTGAGAAATCAAGTGAAGCAATTCAATCTGTATTTAATGTTTCTATCTACCCGAATCCATCTAACGGTGCATTCTCTGTTCAAGCGACAGAAAACGCAATCGTTGATGTATACGACATGAATGGAAAACAAATTACTGCTAGTCAAGTGATCTCTTCTAACGGAAAAGTGAACATCGACTTAAACAACGTTGAAGCGGGTGTTTATTTAGTACGTGTACAAAATGAAACATTCAGTACAACAAAAAGAATTGTTATTGAAAAATAATTTTTCTTCATTTTTTTTATCGCAAAAAAGTCGCAACCGAAAGGTTGCGGCTTCTTTTGTTTAAATCAATACCGTCAACAACATGAAAAAGATCTTTATTTTACTCCTTACTATTTGTTTTCAGCACGTAGTTTTTGCTCAGTCACATTTGCAGAAACCACAGAACGAAAAAACGGTGAATGACACCATTGTTTTCGACATCAATCAAGCCGTATTTACCAATGTAGCGGGAATCAATTACATGGAATTTCCGGTTATTTTAAAATCAACAAACACAGGGATTACTTCGTTCGATTTTTGGTTTCAATTTAACCTGAACAAACTGACGTATGTTTCTACTTCTAGCTTAATTTCAGGATTAGATGCGTTTAGTAATTACAATTCAGCCAATCTTTATTTAAGCAACACCAGTTCTGGCACGTCCATTACTTTTATCATACCCGCGAATGTTCCAGTCATTAAATTGAAGTTTCAATTGGCAACGGCATGTACGCAAATTACAGAAGCAGATTTCTCTAATGTTACGACCCTTTTTGACGGAGATGTGAGTTCGCACAAGTTTGAAGCGCCAACGCAGCAACCCATTCAATTACTCAGCGCGAACCCATTATGTACACATAATGACATCGTATTTACGTACCCATCAACTTTTAATGGTTCGGTGATCTCTACGTATGCATGGGATTTCGGAAATGGTGACCAAGGAACAAGTCAAACGGATAGTTCGCAATTTTCTGAGGGAGCTCATACGGTTAATTTAACCGTTACCACTGTAGATGGTTGTACGAATACGATCACAAAAGAAATTACGGTGATAGAAGGTCCGAACGCAGCATTCTCAGCGGTTTACAATGCTGGATTAAATGCACAAGTGTTTACAGATGAATCCACCATTTTAACGGGAAACATCAATCAGTATGAATGGAACTATGGTGATGCTTCGCCAAACGAATTCATTCAAAATGCGACGCACTCTTACCAAGTTGCTGGCTCGTATTTGGTGACCTTAACGGTAACTTCTGACAATGGATGTTCCAACTCATACGATTCCATCGTATCTTCTTCTGACGGGATTTTTGAGTTTGATTTCTTTACAATGTCTCTTTCTCCGAATCCAAGTATGAACAATTGTCAAATCGTTTCAGATAAATTTTTCTCAGGAACAATGACTATTGAAAATACAAACGGAGCAGTGATTTTGGAGAAAAAAATACAAGGAACACAATTTAATGTAGATTTAGCTACATATTCCAACGGTACATACCTTGTAAAATTGTCTAATAATTCTGGAAAGAAACTATTCAAGGTTATCAAACTGTAAACACATTATTACTATTCACAAACGGCTATTGAAAAGGATTTAACTTCATAAAGTTCCCTTAAAACTAAGGAAACATCCCGTGAGCAACTTTGTATAAAATGACAAACATGCAACAAAAACGGGATGTTGAATTAGTGGTTATCTCAGATGTTCATTTAGGAACATACGGAGCAAGAGCAAGTGAGTTAGTGAGTTACTTACGTTCTATTCAGCCAAGAACCTTGGTATTGAACGGTGACATCATCGATATCTGGCAATTTAGCAAGCACTATTTTCCAGCGGATCACATGCAAGTCCTGAAAGAGATCACCTCTTTGCTATCAAAAGGAACCAAAGTCTATTACATTACGGGAAATCACGATGAAATGCTTCGCAAGTTCAAAGGATTCAGCATGGGTAATTTTGAGATTCAAAACAAACTCATCCTTCCCCTAACAACCGGAACCGCATGGATTTTCCACGGAGATGTATTTGATACCACCATGAAGCATTCCAAATGGATTGCCAAATTAGGTGGAAAAGGATACGACTTACTGATTATGCTAAACACCGTTGTGAATTGGTTTAGTGAGAAGATGGGTCGTGGACGCGTTTCCTTGTCCAAGAAAGTAAAAGACAGCGTGAAGGGCGTAATCAAATTCGTCAACAACTTCGAAGAAACAGCGGCGGAAATCGCCATCAATAACGGATATCAGTTTGTGGTATGTGGACACATCCACCATCCGCAAATCAAAAAAATGACCAATGCCAACGGAGAGTCAGTGATGTACTTGAACTCTGGTGATTGGGTAGAAAATTCCACCGCATTAGAATACGACAAAGAACAGTGGACGCTTTACAAGCATGTACCGAAATCGGGCGACTTCGTAAAACAAGATTCCATATCGTTTAAAAATGCCTTGAGTTACGATCAATTGTTGCAAGAGGTAGTCTCCGGATTAAATTTCGATGCGCAATGAAAGTCTTGTACGCCATCCAAGGTACCGGAAACGGACATTTGAGTAGGGCGCAAGAGATTGTTCCATTGCTCAGCAAATATGTTGACACGACTGTTTTGGTCAGTGGAAATCAGTCGCAAATTCAAGCGAATTTCGATGTGAATTACCAAAAAACGGGACTCACGTTTCTCAGTGGGAAAACCGGTAAAATAGATTTATTGCGCACGGTATTTAAGTCACACCCCATCGACTTTTTTAACGAAATGCGCACCTTTCCCATCAAACAGTTTGATTTGGTGCTTACGGATTTTGAGCCTGTTTCTGCCTGGTCAGCGCTCATGCACGGTGTTCCATGTATCGAAATGAGTCATCAAGCAGCAGTTATTCATCCGAACGCACCAAAGTCAGAATCTCGAAATAGAATAGGGGAGTATATTTTAAATCATTACTGTCCGACCAAAGAAAAAATCGGCTTCCATTTTGATCAATATGGCGAGCACATTCATACGCCGGTGATTCGTCAGGGCATTCGCAGCATCGATGCTAAAAACCACGGACATTACACCGTTTATCTTCCCGCGTATCACGACGATGTATTGTTGCAGTTCTTGAAACAATTTCCAGTTAAATGGGAGGTCTTTTCGAAATTCACGAAAGAAAAAACCACGCATGAAAATGTGGAATTTCATCCGATTGACAACGAAGCATTCACGCAAAGTTTTGCCAATTGCGAAGGTGTTCTTTGTGGTGCTGGATTCGAACTTCCTGCGGAGGCAATGTATCTCCATAAAAAACTGATGGTCATTCCAATGATAGGTCAATACGAACAACACTGCAATGCGGTGGCGGCTAGAAACATGGGAGCAACCATGATCGATGGATTGAATTTATTGCATCACCGCACGATGAATCTGTGGTTGAATCAAGGCGATAGCATCAAGGTAAACTACCTCGACCAGACAGAGTCCATCGTACAAACGACACTCACCGATTTCGAACGCAAACACCGTCAAATGAAGGCACCTCGTCTGGAAGATGAAAAGACGGTTTTTGAGAAACTTTCTGTGTTGAAGTATTTGTTTTAGTTGTGTGAACAGTGCTCAGTGAACAGTGCTCAGTGCTCGGTGAACGGTGCTCAGTGAACGGTGCTCAGTGAACAGTGCTCAGTGCTCAGTGAACGGTGCTCAGTGAACAGTAAACAATGCTCGGTATCTGAGCTTATTTCTGAGTATAACTTAGATACAACTCACGTTGTGCATGGAACGGCGGAAGATTTCGTTCATTGTAGCGGTTTTTAAGGTCCGCGCTGATGTTTCTCGCTTTCACACTGCCTCTCCATTGGAAATCAAAAATACGGTTCAGTTCAGCTTTAATGGCCACATCTTTCACCGTCATTCCTACTTCAATACGTTGGTCCAGGTTTCGTTCCATCCAGTCTGCACTAGTGATGATGTGAATCGGATCACCGTTGTTTTCAAAGATGAAAAAGCGTGCATGTTCTAAGTAGCGGTCCACTAAACTAATCGCTGTAATGTTTTCGCTGAGTCCTTTAACGCCAGGTTTTAAGCAGCAAATTCCTCGAACAATCATTTCGATTTTGACACCAGCCTTACTTGCTGCGTACAACTTATCGATCATTTTCACATCCGTTAAGTTGTTGATTTTGATTTTAATTTTCGCAGGTAATTTTGCCTTCGCGAAGCCGATTTCTTTATCAATGAGCGCAAAGAGTTTTCTGCGGGTGTTAAATGGAGAAACGAATAGATTTCTGAACAAATGGCGCTCCATGTTATTTTCTAACAAACTAAACACCTTACTTACTTCTAGTGATAATTGTCGTTCAGAACTAAGGATGGCTAAATCAGAATAAATTGTCGCTGTTTTCTCGTTAAAGTTCCCTGTTCCCACATAGGTGATGAATTCATCTTTTCCGTCTTTTACCTTGCGGATTTGCATCAATTTCGAATGCACCTTAAGATTTGGCACACCGTAAATAACATTCGCTCCGTAGTCTTTCAAGCGATTACTCCACCAAAGGTTGTTTTCCTCATCAAAGCGCGCCTGTAATTCGAAAATAACCGTCACATTTTTGCCGTTGAATACACAAGCAAGCAAGGCGTTCATGATTTCCGAATTTTTCGCTACACGGTAAATGTTGATTTTAATGTCCTTTACTTTGGGATCCAAAGCCGCTTCACGCAATAAGTCGACAACGTGGTCAAACTTCTGATACGGAAAATGCAAAAGCACATCTTGTTCGAAGATGACATCCATGTGACTTTTTCCTTTGGAAAATGCAGGATGCGCTTGGGGTGGTTGAGGTTTAAAACGGTATTTAGCCAATCCAAAATCCGGGAAGGACATGAAATCTTTAAAGTTGTGGTAGCGTCCACCGGGAATGGTGTTATTCCCCAAGGTTAAATCCAAAGACTTCAACAAGAAGTTCAATAAATCCCTTGGCATTTTCGAATCATAAACAAAGCGTACTGGATCACCCTTGCGGCGTTGTTTCAAACTTTTTTCAATTTTCTCAAAGAAAGAAAGGGACAAATCATCGTCCAAGTCTAACTCTGCATCACGGGTAAACTTAAAGGTATGAGCGCTGATTTCAACTGGTTCAAAAATGGAAAAAATCTCCTTCAGTTGAAGGCGAATGATGTCATCAATTAGGATGTAATCGATGCGATTTTCACTTTTCAATTGATAAAAACGCGAATATTCACTTGGGATTTGGATAAGGGCAAAACGTGTTTTGTTTTTCTTCTCAACGATTTTAACCGCTAGGTAAATCGCGTAGTCACGTAATTTTGGCAGTGGATTTTTCTTGTCTAAAATGATGGGGAAAACCACATGCTTCAAATGCTCATTGTAGTAATTTTTCAAGATCAACAGTTGATCTTTATTCACTTCTTTCTCGTTGATCATAAAGATTTGATCCTTCTCAAAGTCAGCTTGAATAAGCGAAAATGCTTTCTCAAAGGTAAGCTGTTGCTTCATGACCACCTTGCGAATTTCCTTGTAAAGTTCCTCCGCATCGCCGTTGAATCCTTCTACTTTTTGCTTCTTCAGGTCAGAAATTCGTTTTAAGTTAGCCACGCGCACACGGAAAAATTCATCCATGTTATTGGAATAAATTCCCAAAAAACGCATGCGTTCCGTAAGTGGAACAGTCGCATCCATTGACTCTTGTAACACTCGTTCATTAAACGATAACCAGCTTAATTCTCTATTGATAATATTCATGTCGCAAATATGCACAAAAGTGTTCAAATTTCACACAAAGATTTCATTAAGAATGTGTAAAGAAAGCCCCATCGCTCTCGCTCTCACTCTCGCTCTCACTCTCGCTCTTCGCTCTGTCTCGCAGGATTTGCAATCCTGCGGTCAACGCAACAACTGAACATGCCCACGAATCACCTCGCTTTTACTCTGATTCAAAAAACGATACGAAAGTCGATACGAATAAACCCCAACCGGTGCGGGACCTTTGTCCACCACATATCCGTCCCAACCGACATTGGGATCTAGACTTGAAAAGATGTTTTCTCCCCAACGGTTAAAAATAGTTAGCTCAAAGCCCTTCGGTGAAATGTTTTTCCCCACTGCTTGAAACGTGTTGTTGAACGCGTCTCCATCCGGACTAAAAGTATTGGGAACGTAAATTGCCGCATCTTCCAAAATACTGAGTACACTGGAGGCATTATCGGAGCATCCATCGTTCGTACTCACCGTTAATTGGAACGTCATATTGCCAACGGCGTTATTGGCGAGGTTGAAAATCGGATTTTGCACGTTGCTTGTTTGAACGGTTCCATTCTCTGGGCTAAAGACCCATTCCCACGTGTCGATTGGACCCGAGGACTGGTCAAGTAGTTGAATTTCAGAAATCCCATATTCGAGTGTTTCTGGCGAACTCGTAAACATGGCAACAGGTTCTGGGAAAACGGTCAGGTTCACGGTGATGATGCTATCGCAGCCATTAGCATTTGTCAGGACATCCGTATACGTCGTGCTTTCGGAATACAATTGTCCGTTGCTAGCGATGTAAGGACCACAGGATTCAATCGTCAGTACGTTCGTTGATTCTTGATTAATCGTTAAGTTCAGGTTAGTGGTGCTATCGCAGCCGTTCACATTTCCACCTACAAGCGTATAGAGCGGCGCATTCGTTGACGCAGTGTACGTAACGCCATCAATCCACGTGTAACTTCCACAGGCACTTTGCACGTCCGTTGCAATGTTCGTTGGACTAGTTGCTAGGTTCAAAGTCACTAAGGAATCGCATCCACTAGTGTTCGTTAAGGTGACACTTTGAGTTCCTGGACCATTGAATGTGAGTCCGTTCCAAGTATATGGAAATTGATCACTACACACCGTTTGACTGAGATTGACGTTATCCGGAACACAAGCCCCGCAGCAATTCCCGGCTTGTCCACTGATGGTAAAAGGAGTATTTGTAAGCCAACAATTGTATTGAACGTTTAGTCCACGAAGGACACCGCCAAATTGTGATTGAAAGTATGCGAGTACTTGATCCACTGTATTACATCCACCTTGATTCGAATTCATATCACAACTAGCAAGACAAACAATACCATTGTTATTTCCGTTCGTAAAATTAAAATAGTTTGGATTCGGCGGACTGATAATTGTCACAGGGGGAGCCACATTCACCGTAAGAATCGCAGGATTGATTCCCGTAAAACTCGATGTATTAATGGGGAATCCACAGTTATTGTTGTTTTGTGCGGAGTTGAATCCAGCGTAAAGTACTTCCGTAATGCTATTCACAAATGGACCGCTAAACGTCACATTTACAGGCTCATACGTACAAATACCAATTTTTAAGTTGGGAATGTTTTGGTCCACCACGATGTTGAGGTTTCCACCGTCGTAGTTGGCAAATAAAATCCAATTACCGTTTGCATCACAAGCTGGAGTGAAAGACGATTGAGCATAGGTGTCATTCAAAAATTGAAGAGAAATTATCAGTAAGAAGGTGTTGAATAATAACTTTTTCATTTTCTTTTCCGGAGGATGATGCATTTTCTGTTTTTCTAAACAATTCATGCTTAGATTTGTTTCAGAAAAAACTTCTTTTATGTTTCAAAAAGTCATTCTTTCGCTTGTTTTCGTTTTCTGTTCTTACGCAGCCTTCGCGCAAACAGCTGTTTCCGGCGGAATCTACCAAAATACGACATGGACACTTGCTGGAAGTCCATACATTGTCAATAGTTCTGTAGTTGTTTTTCCAGGAAAAACGCTGAACATTGAGCCGGGAGTTGAAATTCGCATCAACAATCAAACGAGTAGCACGATCTACATTGAAACGCGAGGAACGATTAACTGTCTTGGAACGGATGCACTTCCGATTAAAATACATGCGCTATACGACACCATGAACAATGCCGCTTGGCAAGGATTTGTTTGTACGAGTTCACAAGGTGGTTTGTTGAATGCCGATCGTTTCCAGATTTCCAATGCGTATTTCCCCTTTTCTTACGAGACACCATTGGCGAATTACAACTACACAAACTGTACCTTCAAACGATGTTTCCAAGCAGTAACCGTAGGAGAATCAGTGAATTTATCTAATTGTCAATTTATCGATAACGAAGTAGGAGTATACGGTTGGGCTAACTTTACCATTGATAATTGTTTGTTTAAGGACAACACCACCTCTATTTATGCATATGCATCGGTTTTCACAATGACCAACTCTGATTTTATCGATAATCAGATCGGACTTAATTTTGTGGCAAACATCTTTGACTCCATGTACATTTCGGACTGTCAATTTTTGAATAATGGTTTGGCGCTAAATTATCCGAATAAAGGAATCGTTCAAAACTGTGTGTTTACTGATAATGCAACAGGTATTCAATCCGCTTACAAGTGTGAAATCACAAACAATGAATTCTTATACAACGAACTTGCTATTCAAGCTTCCGTCAATGCAGACATCCACAACAATTTGATCAATAATAATATGGGAGCCGTATTGATTGAAAATGTAAGCAATGTACAGGACAGTCCTTCGATTTACGACAACGAAATTTGTGGGAACATCAATTTTGCCGTGAACAATAACACGAACATGAATTACTCCTTGTTAAGTAATTGTTTTTGTGATTTGGATTCCGCTGGTATCGAAGCGATGATCATAGATGGATACGACGACATCACCAAAGGATTGATCAACTACCAGATTTACGATTCTAGTTGCACCGTTTTATTAGGTACAATCTTAAAATTTGGTCCGGGTGCAGGTTTAGAGGAAGCAACAATAGATGTGCGTTTCGAGAATCCAGTAACACATGAATTCGTTCTTATGGGAGAAACTGAATTTGAAAGCATTCAAGTAAGCGATTTAAGTGGAAAATCAATGGTAATCACTACTTCAGGTTCCAACCGTTTTGATGTCTCTTCGCTTCCTGCTGGATTCTATGTCCTGACGGGTGTAAATGACCAAATCGTAAGAAGAAGCTTCGTAAAACTGTAACTCCACTTCGTTCTCGCTCTGTTTCTCGATCTGCGTTTCGCTAGATTTGCAATCCAGCGAAACGTTCTCGCTCTTCCGCCGCGGCTCTTAGATTTGTTAGGATTAAATTTTTATTCCTTCATCGCGGCTTCAACAGACTTAGCGGCATCAAGAACAGTTTTTTCAAATGAAATTGGTTTCCAGTTAAAAGTGTTCATTGTATTGCTTACATCAGCTTGTACAGTATTTCCAATAAACGGCAACATACCTTTAGCTTCATCATTGAATTTCGCCATGAACTTTAATAAAAAAGTTGGAGCCAATTTGGTGCTTACTTTATCATATCCATTTGCTTTCAATATTTGGGCTATTTCTTGAATTGCGTGTGCTTTTTCTGTTGTAACAATGAATCTATTGCCATTGGCTTTTTCATTTTCTAATGCCGCAACATGAATGGCTGCAACATCTCTTACATCTGACATCGCTGAAAAGGCACGAGGCAACATAGGTACTTTTCCAGTTATTAACTTTTTGAAAAAATCCATTGCTTCATTGGAAAGATTTCCCGTTAATGTTGGACCATAGATAGGACCAGGGTTGACAACTACTAATTCTAATTTGGAATCATCCGTTTGATTTTTTATAAATTCCCAGGCACTTTTTTCCGCAAGCGTTTTACTTTTGAAATAGGCAGTTACATTTTTGGCGTCAACATTCGTCCAACTTTTTGGATCTATTTTTATGAGCCCTGTTTTACCTCCTTGCATTGCAGCTGTTGAAGATGTTAGAACTAACTTTTTAACCCCTGCTTTTTTTGCTGCCTTCAAAGCTCTTAATGTACCGTCAACAGCGGGTTTTATTAATTCACTTTCATTTTTGGGTTCTTTTACAACAAAAGGTGAAGCAACGTGTAAAACGAAATCGCAACCTTCCATCGCTCTGTCCCAACCTGAATCGCTCATTAAGTCAAGTTCGCAAAATTCTAAATTCCCATTCGGATCAACCACTTTTTTTATTCCATTCAGAACTTCATCGGTATTCGATAGGCTTCTGACTGAACCACGAACGGCATAGCCTTTTTTTAATAATTCAGCAGCACAATGATGTCCCACAAAACCTGATATTCCTGTTACTAGTACTTTTTTCATTTTTTTTGAATATTTATTGAATTTCAAATTGCAACACAAACCCTTTTTTTCATTGAGTTTACGTTGTTTTATTCTAATTACATTCCGGGAATTATTACAACTCTGCCTTCTTCTGATTGTAATTCATTGATGCGAAGATTTTTGTATGGTTGATATTCGTCAGAGTTATACCATCCTTCTGCAGCATCCATACTGGGGAATTGAAGAACTGCTGCCCAGTTTCCATTCCACTCACCCTCCTTTATGTTCGGTGCAGGAGTCCCCGCAATCATTTGCCCACCGTATTTGTGCAAAAGAGGAATGGCAAACTGTGCATAACGTTTATTGAGTTCTTCGAGGCTTTTTGCTTTCATTTGAACCATAATAAATGCTGGTTTTGTTGCATGGTTGTTTTCGTGATTTTCCATTTTTAAGAATTAAATTATTACTTTTGTTTCGCAAGCAAAAATATGAAATTACTTTTGATTTGCAAGTTATTTGAAAAATAAATTGCAATATGCAAGTAAAAAATAATTACTACATGGATAATAAGTTCCGATGCGAATGCCCAATTACTTCAGCCCTTGATATTTTAGGGGATAAATGGGTATTAGTAATCATAAAACAAATGCTAATTGAAGATAAGATGACATTTAAAGACTTTACCGAAAGTCCTGAAGCCATCGCTACAAATATTCTTTCTTCCAAACTAAAATGTCTAGAAGAATTGGGGATTATAATCAAAACGCAACTTCCCGATAATAAAAAAACTAATCTGTATATATTAACATCAAAGGGCTTGGCTTTAACACCCATAATTGTTGAGTTGTCTATTTGGAGCGATGAAAATTTGAGGGAACTCAATTCAATTATGAGAGATACTCCTGAAATAGCAATAATGAAAAGTGATAAAAATGCCTTTATTAAAATGATTCAAGAGAATTATAGAGCAAAGACTGAAAAATTAAAATAAAAATTCAAAGCAAGCTTACAGGAATTAAAGTAGCGGGGACCGGACTATCCTCCATTTCATTTCGGATGGACCTTAGGGGGTGTTTTACAAGGAAAACCGAGTTGTTGCACAACTCTTTTTTTATGCCATAATCCTTCATTCAACCCTTCGGCTTGATTCAGTTTTACGGCATAAAAAAACCCAAGTCAAATGACTCGGGTTTTCCTTGTAGCGGGGACCGGACTCGAACCGATGGCCTTCGGGTTATGAGCCCGACGAGCTACCAACTGCTCCACCCCGCAATATATCTTTAAACTGTTGCTTTACTATTTCAATTTCGGGTTTGATCCCCGACGAGCTACTCCGCCGCGGCGGACTCCACCCAGCAATATATCTTTAAACTATTGCTTTTTTGTACTTTTTATTCAGTTTTGGTGAACTGAAAACACAATGAATATTTGCTTCGTTTAGCGTCCATTGGGGTACAAAGATACTCCTTTTTTTAGAATACACAATAATTTTATTTAGGCAACTGTTGGTCCTTCTCCAAATTCTTTCTCGGAAGCTAGGAAACTCAATGCTCCTTCAGCATTTTCAGCCATTAAAATCATTCCTTGGGATTCAATGCCGCGAATTTTACGTGGAGCTAGATTCAATAATACTAAAACCGTTTTCCCAATGATATCTTCCGGAGCATAATGTGCTGCGATTCCGGATACGATGGTGCGTTCATCAATTCCTGTGTGAACCTTTAACTTTAATAGTTTGTCGGCATTTTCTACTTTTTCTGCTTCAAGGATTTTCCCCATGCGCAGGTCCATTTTGCTAAAATCGTCGAAGTTGATGAGTTCTTTCATAGGTGGATAAGGTGATTTAAGTTGATTGCTCGCCTGAAGTTTGTCGACTTCTGTTTGCACAAGCTCGTCTTCGATTTTTGTAAATAAAATGTGTGCTTCGCCAATGCGGTGTCCAGCTTCTACAAGCGTTGAACTGCCAAATGAAGACCATGAAAAACGCTCTACGTTTAACATCAACCCTAATTTATGGGCAGTAGATGGTAAGAAAATCTGTGAAGCAATTTGCAGGTTTGCGGTAATTTGCAAGGCAACATAAAGGATGGTTTGAACGCGTTCCGGATCTGATTTGATGAGTTTCCAAGGTTCTTGATCCGCTAAATATTTATTTCCGATACGGGCAATTTGCATCATCTCGGTTTGCGCTTCGCGAATTTTGTAAGCGTACATCAATTCAGAAATGCGTCGAGGCGCTTGTTCTAATGCTGCAAAAACAGCAGTGTCTTCTGTACTGAATGCTTGTGGACTCGGAACAAGTCCTTCGTAATATTTATGTGTTAAGACCAAGGTGCGATTTACGAAATTGCCATAAATATCAGCCAATTCAGAGTTTACGCGTGTTTGAAATTCTTTCCAGGTAAATTCGGAATCCTTGCTCTCTGGTGCAATGGCACTAAGGACATATTTTAATTCGTCAATCTTGTCTGGATAGGCCTCCAAATATTCATGTAACCACACTGCCCAATTGCGGGAAGTAGAGAATTTATCTCCCTCTAAATTTAGAAATTCGTAGGCGGGAACGTTATCCGGAAGAATAAAATCACCATGATCTTTTAAGAGAATCGGGAAGATGATCGCATGGAAAACAATGTTGTCTTTCCCAATAAAATGAACCAATTTTCGATCTCCTGCTTCGGCTTTTGTCCAATAGTTTCGCCAGTCTTTTCCGTTGTCTAGTGCCCATTGCTTGGTCGCAGAAATGTAGCCAATCGGCGCATCCAACCAAACGTAAAGAACTTTTCCATCAGCATTTGGAAGTGGAACTTTTACTCCCCAATCCAAATCACGTGTCATAGCACGAGGTCTTAATCCACCATTGATCCAAGACATGCATTGTCCAATGACTTGGTTTCTCCACAACTTTGGATCGTGTTGTTGTACGCCGTCTAACATGCCGTTTTGAATCCATTCTTTCAACCATGTTTCGTGTTGGTCCATTGGTAAGTACCAATGAGAAGTGGATCTTAAAACGGGTGTTTTACCACTTAACGTGGACTTTGGATTGATGAGGTCTGTTGGACTTAAGTCACTTCCACATTTCTCACATTGATCTCCGTAAGCGCCTGTACTTTGGCATTTCGGACAATCACCTGTGATGTAGCGATCCGCTAAAAACTGTTGGTATTCTTCATCGTAATATTGTTCGGAAGTTTCTTCAATAAACTTTCCTTGATCATGTAATTTCTTGAAAAAATCGGTGGATGTTTCGTGGTGTAATTCACTAGAAGTTCGGTGGAAAATATCAAACGAAATGTCGAACTTTTCAAATGCACCTTTGATGATTCCGTGGTACTTGTCCACGATGTCTTTTGGTGTGAGTCCATCTTTCTTCGCACGAAGTGTGATTGCTGCTCCGTGCTCGTCACTTCCACAGATAAACACGACATCGTGTTCGTTCATACGTAAAAAACGAACGAAAATATCAGCTGGCAAATAAACTCCAGCGACGTGTCCGAGGTGTAACGGGCCGTTTGCATAAGGCAACGCGGCGGTGACGGTATAGCTTGCTTTTTTCATTGACAACAAAGATAATAAAAGCTTGGGCATGTTATGAGGATTTCCTCATTCCAAAAAGTATGGACATAAAAAAAGGGTCGACGAGCGACCCTTTTCTTGATTCGAAAATCGAATTATTTTTTCACCACATTGAATTGAGCTGTTTTACCATTTTCAAGTACTACGTTGAAAATGTACACACCTGCTTCAAGGTTAGCGATGTTCAATTCTGCTTTACCAGCAGTTAATGATACGTTGTTTGTCATAGCAACTCTTCCGGCAACATCTGTTACTGTTAAGTTTGCTACTCCTTCTCCGTCGATAGAAATCGTTACGAAGTCAGTTGTTGGATTAGGATAAGCCATTCCATCTACTGTGTTTAGGTCATTGATTCCAGCTGGCGCGGTAACTTTAACAGCGATAGAGCTTGGTACATCTGAACCAAAACCAACAGCAAAGTAAGTTCCGTCACTTTCGTTAGGACTCATTGGTTGTAAGTAGTAATCTGCGTTCCAGGTATAATCTGTTTTGTTCTCGTGTCCAATGTATAAACTTAAGTTTACTGTTTGAACACATGCCAAATAACGTTGGTTGTTTTCTAAGATAGCAGGCGTATTGAAGGCGCCGTAAACTGTTTCACCTTGAAGATCTCCAGGGTAGTAGTAGAATCCTGAAGCTACTTCTGTTAAGGTAGTGAATCCTAAATTCGCGTCATTTAAGTCAGCAAATGCATCTTCCCATTTGTAAAGATACAACGCCATTTCTTCTCCTGTTAATAAAACTCCAGAAGCAGTGCTAGTAGTAGAAGCGAAGTAAATTCCTTCGGCATTCAAGCGACTAGCATTTGGATCATTGATTACGGCACACGCAGAGAATGTTTGGTTATTTGTTCCTGGACGGTAGAAGTTACCACCTGCAGGTAATCCAGTTGTAGCGTCAGCTTGTGCGTACGAATACATTGAATCAGAAATCGTAAATGTTGTTGTTAAAATGTTATCCGCATCGTAATTATCTGCAATACCTAAACCAACAGTATATGTCAATGTGTATGTTCCAGTAGGATACGAGGACAATGAGAACTGAGGCAATGTTGATGCGCTACCAGGGTATACATCTGTACTGTCTCCAGCTGCGATTGATAATCCTGTAACACTGTTGTCATAAACAGTTGCTCCAGAAGGATTCGTGATTTTAGCGTTTAAAGAAACAGTTGCTTGTGCTTGGTTTCCGTAATTGAATACGCGTGCTCCTAAGTCAAAATTAAATTCAGAACCATTTTGTGCTAAAAGCGCAGGAACGATTGCTTGTTTCGGAAGTAACGCAGCTTTCGGGGAGATTCCACCATCGTTCGCGTACAAACCTGTTTTGTTTCCAAGGAACATCACAACAGCACCACTTGCCATTTGATTTACAATTGCATCACCGTCTGTATTTTGGATCATAACTACTGGAATCGTAACGGTTGCGCCATTTGCTCCGGCTCCCATAGCGATAACAGCCGGATCACGGTTAATCACGATAACAGCAACTGCTCCTGCATTTTGAGCATTCAATGCTTTCATACCGAATTCACATGTATTACGGTAAATCACCGCAATTTTACCTGTAAGGTTGTTGATTAACGGATTACATCCTTCTTGTGCAATTGGGTGACCTTGTGCGTTTGTTCCTTGACTTCCATCGTCCACCAACATCAAGGTATCTTGAACGTACGTTCCAGGAATGTTGAAGTCAGGTGTTCCCCATCCGCTTGCTGGATCAGCCCATGTATGCGTGTAATTCGCAACAATTGACTGCGGAGAAACCCCCGCTACAATTACTTGAGCATTTGACATAAACGTCAATGCCACAGCACTAATAGTAAGTAATAATTTTCTCATAGTTGATTTTTTTAATAATGATTCGGGATAAAGTTAATATATTTTTAACTCAAAACAAAAGTTCTTGAAAACAAAAAAGCCGTCAGTTGAGACGGCTTTAAAATGGTTGATTTGATGTACTTAACGCAACCAAACAATCAAATAGTAAAAAATAGCTGCTAAACCAGCACTCACAGGAATGGTAAGAATCCACGCCCATAAAAGGTTGATGGTCACTCCCCAGCGCACTGCGCTAAGGCGTTTTGTAGCACCAACCCCAATAATTGAACCAGTAATGGTGTGTGTCGTTGAAACAGGGATTCCAAACTGAGATACGGTAAACAGGGTCAATGCCCCTGCAGTTTCGGCACAAACACCTTCCAACGGCGTGACCTTCGTAATCTTAGTTCCCATGGTTTTAACGATCTTCCACCCACCCATTAAGGTCCCAATTCCAATCATTAAGTAACATCCGAAAGCAATCCAGAACGGCATTGTTTCAGAGTGAACTTTTGTTTTTATTTTATAGCCTTCTTTCAATTCGCCTGTCGCTTCATTTACATAATTCCCGAAGATCCCCGCATAGGCATATTTTGTGTTCAAGGTCTTTTTAGTGAAAACCGTGTCATTAGTAGATGCATCACAAAGAGCATCTCCAATGGTATAGACTTGAATTTTAGTTAAGCTATCTTCGATTTCTTTGAAGCTTGGAATTTGATTTTTCGCATACGCTTTTGTCACCATTCCATTTTCGTCATAAACCGCCTTACCTGTTGCGGCATCAATGATTTCTTTCTTCTCCATAAAGTAAACGGTGCTATCAAATTTCGCAACTTCCGGCTTGAATTTCTCCAATTTATCCTCAGGCGTATGAAATTCGATTTGCATCAATTCAGTAATCTGTAAATCTTTCGCAACGGATTGATCTAATTTACCTTGACGTCCCATGTTTCCATAGACTAATAAGGCCGCACATATAATACCCATTACTTTTTGCGAGTCAGCACCACCGTGTCCGAGTGAAAACGCTGCAGAGGAAAGAAGTTGAAGCCTTTTGTGCATATTCGCTTCCTTTATCGCGGAAGGCTTTTTGCCATGAACAAGTTCAAACCAAATGTATACGAGAATAAAAATAGTAATCATTCCAATGACAATGTACAGCATGATTGGTTTCATATCAATGTAGGTAATCATGTATTGCATAAACATGATTGTAACAGCTGATAATCCTAGAATGACCAACATTTTTTTCCAAAAAGAGCGACTGATGGTGACAACAGCAATGAGATAGGCGATAAATCCACCAATGAAAGGCGCTAGGAAAATAAATAATATAACTTTAAGGATTTCACCAGAATCAATCACATCGAATCCTGCGTGGGCTACTGCCGCTCCAGCAAATCCACCGATGAGTGTGTGTGAAGAAGAAGATGGTATACCCAACCACCATGTCAATAAATTCCAAAATGTAGCGGCTAATAATCCTGCGAGAATCACCCAAAGGTCAATGGCATTGCTATCCACCGTTTTCGCTACGGTATTACCAACACTCATATCAAAAACCCAAAAAGCAATAATGTTAAATGCCGCTGCCCAAAGGACCGCTTGGAAAGGCGTTAATACTTTTGTGGATACCACGGTTGCAATGGAGTTTGCCGCATCGTGAAATCCATTCACTAAGTCGAACAAAAGCGCGATGACAACAACAACGATTAAAAGAGTAAACATAAGCTGGGGTCTACAAGAAAATTATGCGTATTTTACTACAATGGATTCGATGACATTCCCTGCATCTTCGCATTTATCTGTAGCGATTTCCATTACTTGATATAATTCGCGGCGTTTGATCAATTCTTTTGCATCTACATCGGAATTAAACAAATTTTCTATACTCTGGTCGAAAATGTTGTCGGCATTGTTTTCAATGCTATTGATTTTGATCACACACTCAATGATTTTCTGTGTATTTTTCAAATTGCGCAATTCCATCACTGCTTCTTTTACTGCCGTTACAGCATGTAAAATAGCTTCTGCTGTTTTTTGAATGCCTTGATCAGAGATTGGGTCGATTTGATAAAAATTGATTTTCTTACCAGAAGCATAGATGTAATCTGCAATATCATCCAACGCCGACGCCAAGCTGTGAATATCTTCACGGTCAAACGGTGTGATAAAGTTTTTTCCTAGTTCAATAAAAATATGATGCGTAACATTATCATTTTGATGCTCGATGTCTTGCATCTCTGAAATGTAGGCTGCGCGTTTACCGAAATCAGGCTCTTGTACAACTTGTACAAGTTTTTTTGCGATTGCCTCAAGATTGTCACTTGCTTGTTCAAATAAAGAATAAAAAACTTTATCCTTTGGTAAAAAATAACTTAAAATACCTGCCATAATGCGAAATTGTTGGACAAATGTAAACGGATTAATAGAGTTTCTCAATAGAAAAAAACTTTGTTAATGTAAACATAACATTGATGAAGGAAGGTCGATGAGGTCATTCGAAATCAAAAAAAAAGGGAAACAATTTGCTTCCCTTTTCTTATTCATTAAGATTTCATTATCCTTTCGCTGCAGCAAATTTACCTGCTACAAAATCCCAATTTATGACATGGAAAAACGACTGAATGTAATCCGGTCTTCTGTTTTGGTAATTTAAATAATAGGCATGCTCCCAAACGTCCAAAGCAAGGATTGCTGACCCTTGGCAACCTTCACCCATTACTGGATTGTCCTGGTTTGCTGTCGAGCAGATTTCTAATTTTCCATTCGTTACACACAACCAAGCCCAACCTGAACCAAAACGAGTCATTCCTGCTTTTGTAAATTCTGCCTGGAAGTTTTCAAATGAACCAAAAGCATCATTGATGGCAGTTGCTAATTCTCCTGTTGGTAAACCACCGCCATTTGGTGACATACATTCCCAAAATAAATTGTGGTTCCAGAATCCACCTCCGTTATTTCGAACAGCGGGCATGTCTTTGCATACTTTCAGGATTTCTTCAATGGATTTTCCTTCCAAATCTGTTCCTGCAATGGCATTGTTTAGATTGGTAATGTAAGCCTGATGGTGTTTCGTGTGGTGAATTTCCATCGTACGTGCGTCGATGTGTGGCTCTAATGCATCATATGCATAAGGTAAAGTTGGCAATTCAAATGACATATTTTTGTTTTTAGATGTTGAATAGTAAAAGACAAATTTAATCATTAAACAAGTTCGTGTGTTGATTTGTTCTTATATCTGAATAGATTTCATTTATGAAACTATCCTGTGTTTAATGCGTAATTTTGAACCATGAGTATAGAAAGACCAATTTCTGATTGGATTCCAATGTCCCACAAAGAAGCGGAAAAGCGCGGCTGGGAAGAATTCGATGTGATTTTAATATCGGGAGACGCTTACGTCGATCACCCAAGTTTTGGAACAGCCGTTATTTCTCGCATCATTGAGGATGAAGGACTCCGAATCGGAATCGTTGCACAACCCAATTGGCAAGATGATTTGCGCGATTTTAAAAAGTTAGGAAAACCAAGACTGTTTTTTGGTGTGACTGCCGGATGTATGGATTCTATGGTTAATCATTACACGGCAAATAAACGATTGCGATCAACAGATGCCTATACACCAGGTGGACAAGCTGGATTTCGTCCGGATTACGCCTCAACAGTATACAGTAAAATCTTAAAATCCATTTACCCCGATGTTCCAGTGGTACTCGGTGGAATCGAAGCATCCTTGCGTCGCGTCACCCATTATGATTATTGGAAAGACGAGTTGATGCCTTCTATCTTGGTGGACTCCGAAGCCGATTTATTGGTATACGGAATGGGAGATCAACCCTTGAGAACGCTTTTGAAACTCATGAAAAGAGGTGTTCCATTTCACCAAGCGAAAACCATCAATCAAGTTGCGTTTTTACATCCACAGTCGGAAGAATTGCCAAGAAATAAAAATTGGGAAACTGTCGAATTGGCTAGCCATGAAACATGTTTGGTCGATAAGATTCAATATGCCACAAACTTCAAAATTGTGGAAGTAGAGTCCAATAAATGGGAAGCCAATCGCATCATTCAACATGTTGGCGATCAAACCTTGGTAATTAATCCACCGTTCAAAACGATGACGGAAAATGAAATTGATCAAAGTTTTGACCTACCGTACACACGATTACCACACCCTAAATACAAGAAGCGCGGAGCAATTCCAGCCTTCGATATGATCAAATTCTCCATCAACATGCACCGCGGATGCTTCGGTGGATGTAGTTTCTGTACCATTTCTGCTCACCAAGGGAAGTTCATCGCTTCACGAAGTGAAAAGTCTATTTTGGGAGAATTGGAACAATTAGTCAATCATCCGGATTTTCGTGGATACATTTCGGATATCGGTGGACCTTCTGCAAACATGTATAAAATGAAGGGGAAGGATGAAGCCATTTGTGCAAAATGCGTTTCCCCTAGTTGCATCCACCCAGTAATTTGCAACAACTTGGATACTTCGCATGAGCAAATGACGAAGTTGTATCAGAAAATAGATAGCCATCCTAAAGTGAAAAAGGCGTTTGTTGGATCGGGAATCCGTTACGATTTATTGGTGGATGACTTTAATAAAAACAACGAAGACGGCAACCACGACAGGTACATTGAACAAGTCATTACGCGTCACGTAAGTGGTCGTTTAAAAGTTGCGCCGGAACATACGTCAGATGCCACACTCCGTGTGATGCGAAAACCGTCCTTTAAATATTTTCATAAATTCAAAGAGAAATACGATAAAATCTCTGAAAAACATGGATTGAAACAACAATTGATGCCTTATTTTATTTCTTCTCATCCTGGATGTGAAGAAGAGGATATGGCAAATCTTGCAGCAGAAACGAAGGACATGGGATTCCAATTGGAACAGGTACAAGATTTTACACCAACGCCAATGACCGTTGCCGAAGTCATTTATTACACGGGACTACATCCATATACGTTGAAGCCAATCAAAACGGTAAAAACAAGAGAGGAAAAGTTAAATCAAAACCGATTTTTCTTCTGGTACAAACGTGAAAACAAAGATTGGATCAAACAACGACTGACAAAAGCGAAACGTCCTGACTTAATTGAAAAACTGTTAGGTGAAGAGGCGACAAAGGAAGAAAAAGTTCCGAAATGGTTGTCCGAAAAACGAAAAAATCGATAGGACGAACTTGTTAAATTTGTTAAAAACAGAAGTTTTTTCATTCTTAATTTGAAACCTTGTCTACATGAAACAGATAATACTCCTCCTCCTTCTCTTTTTCGTTACAAGCAACGTTAGTTTTGCTCAAGACACCATCGTAGAAGAAGTTTACGAAGAAGACGAACCGATCACTTTCGCTTCCACGCGCATTATTTCGGGACATTCCGTTGAAACAATCGCTAAAGGGATAACCGATTTCCGCATTGAACATCGTTTTGGTGACATTGCAGGAACGAATGGCGGAGTGCAAAACATGTTTGGTTTTGATATGCTTTCAGATATGCGCATCGCATTGGAACGCGGCGTAACAGATAACCTTATGATAGGTTTTGGACGTTGCAAAGGAACCGGAGCACCTTACAGATCGTTGTTAGATGGATTTGCGAAGTACAGAGTCTTAACCCAAAAGAAAAACAAAATGCCCATTTCTATGGCGGTTATTGGTGGATCTTCTTTTACGTACATGAAAGCATCAACGGATATCTCACAAGTGAACAATTTTCCAAAAGTCGCTCACCGATTCTCCTACTTTACGCAAGTGAACATTGCGCGCCATTTCGGAGATAAGGCTTCTATCGCCCTAATGCCAACGTATGTCCACCGAAACTATGTTGCTGCTGACGATGTAAACGATTTGTTTGCACTTGGCGGAGCTTTTCGTGTGAAATTAACGAGTCGCTTTGCTTTGGTTGGCGAATATTACCAAGTATTTTGTAACAGCGCTTTTCGTCAAACTGGCTACAAAAATTCATTGGGCATCGCTTTAGAATGGTTTACATTCGGACATAATTTTACCATCAACTTTACCAATGCAGCCGGACTCGGAGAAACACAATTCATACCGTATACTTTCCAAAGTTGGAGCAAAGGTCAATTTCGCTTTGGATTTAGCGTGAGTCGCAAATTTTCTAATGAAAAATAAATAACAAATAAACATGAAAAAATCAATCTCTACAATTGGACTTGTTGCTTTAACGGCGCTTTCCACATCGTTGGCTTGGATGCCAAGTGCACATTACGAAGTAACGGATGGGTATGCCATTGATTTTAAGAGCAAGGATCCGTCTGGTTCTTTCAAAACGATGGACGGTAGTGTTGAATTTGACGAAGCGAATATTGAAGCGACACAATTCAATTTAAAAATCGATGTGAAATCTATTTCCACTGGAAACGGAATGATGAACAAAAAATCGCAAATTGAAGAGTGGTTCGACGCGGTTAAATACCCTTTCGCCAAATTCAAGTCAACCAAAGTAACGAAAAAAGGGGCTGATTTGAGCATAGTTGGTGATCTTACGATAAAAGGAATTACAAAACAATACACGATTCCAGCAACATACACTAAGAATGGCGAACAAATTACCTTTAAAGGTACATTTAACGTAAATCGCATTGAATTTAAAGTCGGACACAAAAGTGATATTGTTCCAGATTTAATGAAGGTTTCATTTCAAGTACCCGTGAAAAAATAAGAAATGAATGCAAAGCTTTCTATAACAAGTGCACTTTGTGCTAGTTTCTTGGGAATGCTTTACACCTCTTTTTATTATCATTTGCTCTTTGATTTCTCGGAAGTGTTACCGATTTGGAAAGTCGCTTTTGGACTCATTTCGTTTACCTTGATTTTGTTTTATGTTCACCTCGCGTTTAGAAAGCTCATTAAACAAAACCCAACGTTTTGGTTTGGATTAACGTTTTCTATCGGGACATTTGCCAGTATTTTATATCCGATAATGGAGCGAGTTTATGTGGATGCGGCCGAATTCTATCCAGGATTCGTAATTCCACTGCACTTTTTGCCAATGCTTATGTTTTTCACTTTTCATCAATTAGATACTCAAAAATGAATCGAATCCTTTTTATTACCGTTTGTTCCCTTTTCCTAGCAAGTTCATGTACGAAGGAAAAAACACCATTCTCGCAAATACCGACATGCAATGGAACGGTTTCCTTTGCAAACGATGTGCTGCCACTCATTCAGCAACAATGTACGGGCTGTCACGATGCTGGAAACGCTTCTGGTGGATACAATCTTTCCGACTACACAAGCATTTCATCTCATGCAAATGCAGTTTTAGGTTCGATGCGTAATTCAGGATATAAACTGATGCCACAAGGCGGTCCAGCGCTTCCAGATTCTAGCATTCAATTAATCGAATGTTGGATTTACCAAGGAAAATTGGATAACTAGTATTGTTTCGATGCGTTTTTTTTTAGTTCCCTTCTTATTGTTTTCAGCATTGACTTATGCTCAATCCGAGCGATCAGTCTTATATGAGCAAGCAACAGAATTTGGCTACCGAAATCAATTCAAGGAATCAGAACGTGTTTTATCAAAAATCATCGAACTGTATCCCAATGATTCTATGGCTTACTTTGACCGAGCAATCATGCGTGAAAACCTAGGAGATACGCTAGGTGCACTTTCTGATTTATCGAAGGAAATTGAAATTGACCCGAAAAACGCAGACAATTACTTTCTTCGAGGCATGTTATATCAAAAGGCCAGGATGTATGCACAAGCATTATCGGATTTCTATACCGTTAACCGCTTAGATGATGGCAATGCAGACGCATATTTTTTTGCAGCACAAATGTGTCATGAATTAAATAAACCGAAGAGACTCATTCGAAAACGATTAAAATCTTGTTTGAATGTGAATCCAAACCACGAAGCAGCTACCAAAATGCAACAGATATTCAATTAAAAGCAATTATCTAGAATTAATTCAAATTCGTTCTATTGCAATAAACACTTTTAAACTTAAACTAAAATAAATTACCTTTGTTTACTAATTTTTAAAACTATGAAATCAATCTTTCTTTCAATGTCCTTGTTAGTTTGCACGTTATTACAAGCACAAACCCAAGGAACACTTTCATTTAGCTTCACGCAAACAGCTCACACTTCATATACAGGAACAAAAAATGTGATGGCAGTTTGGATTCAATCCAGCACTGGAACTTTTATCAAAACACGTATGCGTTATGCGGGTGGTGGAACTTCTGACCACCTTCCAACTTGGGCGGTAAATTCTGGTGGTACTGCTTCAAACTGTATGGCTACTGCTTGTAACAAAGTGGGCGCTACAACTGGAGCGACATTAACAAGCTTCGGAACAAGAACTTTTACTTGGGATGGAACTGATGCTTCTGGAAATTTAGTTGCTGATGGAACTTATAAAGTGACGATTCAAAGTACTTGGAACCACGGTGGTTCTGCAACAGTAACTAAATCGTATACGTTTACAAAAGGAGCTGCGGCGGACGTTCAATCTCCAGCAGATGATGCGAATTTCACTGGGGTATCCTTAGCATGGAACCCAAGCGGTGCAGGGGTTCAAGAATCGAAAAACGACATCATTGTTTCCATTCATCCTAATCCAAGTGCGAACGGAATTTTCACTGTTGAATTCAATTATGCCATCAGAGTTTCTGCGATGAATTTAGCAGGTGAAGAAGTATATACAGAAGATGTAAAAATGAGCGAGAATTCAAAAATTGTGAACCTTTCCAACATCCCGAACGGAGTTTACTTTATTTGTGTAGAAAACGGAACGTCGATTTCAAAACACAAAATTGTGATTAACAAATAACAATCGTTACAATATTTAGTAAAGGGGGGCATTGCTCCCCTTTTTTATTGCTCATCGGCTATCCAATCTTCAAGTTTAGGTGTAATGTAAACTTGGTTTTTCCCCTCAGCATCGCTGTAAATTAAATACGCCTGAATTTCAGGATTCGCAGCTAAAAACTCTTTTGCTTTTTCCAAACCCATCACCAAAATAGCAGTTGCTAACGCATCAGAAGAAATGCATTTGTCGGTGAACATGGATGCACTCAATAATTGATTACTCGTTGGCTTTCCTGTTTTGGGATCAATGTGGTGGGCAATCTTCACACCATTTTCTATCGTAAATCTGCGGTAATTTCCTGATGTTGCCACGCCTATATTTTCTATTTGAAAGATTACGTTCAGTGGATTAATGTTGGTTTTATTTTCGATGGGTTGCTCTAATCCGATGTACCAAGGATATTTTTCAAATCGCTTGCCTTGGGCGTACACTTCACCGCCAATTTCAACAATGAAAGATGTAATTCTTTTTGACCGTAAAAATTCGCATACCAAATCCACTGAATATCCTTGAGCAAACGCATTAAAATCTAGTGAAACTCGTGGGTCTGTTTTCAAAATGCGTCCGTGTTTTAATTCAATCTTTTCAAAACCAACAAATGCAAGCAAACTATCAATTTTCGATTGCTCCAAGCTGCTTTTCTTTTCTGGACCGAATCCCCACGCATTGACTAAAGGATAAACAGTCGGATCAAATGTACCATTCGTCAAGGTCCAAATTTCCTTCGCTTTTTTAAAACAAACGTTGAAATAACGATCCGTTCGCCAATAAAATTGGTTGTGGTTGATTTTTGAAATCAAGGAATTGGCTTGATAGGTAGAAACGGATTTATCGAAGCGCTTTAATAGATGATCAATTTCCTGCTGCAAATCACGTTGCTTTTCATCAAAATAGGTAATGTGGTAAGTTGTTCCTTGCGCTTGTCCTACTAATTTCATTGGCTCGATTTGGCCATTTACGGTGAATAATAAGGCAAAAAACGACAAAAATAAAAGCGTAGTTTTCATGCTCCTAAGTTAAGAAAATACCTTTTACTTTAATGTCAGTACGTTTGCCTTTGATGCGTAAAATCCATTTTGGAAAACGATATCTTTTTTTAGGACAAGAAAGGCTTCTGTTTTTCCTTGAGCGCGGTAGCAAAGCAACAAGTACCATTTTTGCTCCTCGTCGAAATTATCAAATTTCACCAGATCAATCAGCCCAAGTCGTTGCTCGCAAAGAGGAAATTGTTGTAAGTTGAACAAACAAAGCGCACTATAAAAAAGCGCATTCACATCATCTGGATAGCTTTTAAGTATTTCATTAAATCCAAGTAATGCTGCCTTGTATTCACCTTCATTAAAATCAGCCAAGGTAGTACTGAGGTAATTTAGGTAACTGATTTCTAATTGTTCTTTTACGCTGATATCAGCTGGATTTGATTCTAGTGAAGCAGGAGTTCCAGTGAGTAAAGAAGAACGACCAGATTTTTCCTTCGTGCGATAGTATCGATAATCGAGTACCTTTAAATCTTGAATATAGGTTTCCATGGCAAAATTTCTTCTACGTTGTATCTGTGCACGGTCTACTTTTCCTTTGGGTTGAATCGGCAGTTGAACTAATTCTTCACTTGGAAACGCTGGATTTTCTTGAATTTGAAAGTTACTCTGCTTATCTTTTACTTTAAAATCGGACTGTAAACGTCTCGGCACAATTTCATCTTTCGGATTGATTTTCTCCAACGTTTTCAATGTTTCATGACTGAGTTGTGTCAAGTGTGTTTTTAACGCAGTCGCTTTTTTCGCTGGGGTAGGACTTTTCGAAGCTGGAGAGAAGTAGTACAGAAACCCTATTACTAAGAATAATCCAAACGAGATGTTGACCCAAGTTTTTGAACGAGTACTGCGTTTTTGATCCATGCGTTTCAATGCGGATAGTGCGTTCGGATTATCAGAATAACCATCGAGTGCATCGGATAAAAAGGGATCCTTCAGGCTCTCTTTTTCAAAGGCATGTTTTTCCGAGTTGGACATCTTTCCAAAATAGGATATTAGCTTATGTCGACTAACGTTCATGGTCTTCCTTTCTTTTTTCAAGTAGTAATTTTAGATTTCTACGTCCATTTTGAAGATGGCTTTTCACTTCTTTCAAGTTGTATTGAGTGATTTGTGTAATTTCCTCGTAACTTTTCTTTTGGATGTAAAATAATTGAATGCATAGACGCTGTTCTTGTTTTAATTCTTCCAGAACCATCGTTAATTGATCGATTAACGCATCTTTCTCCAATTTCTCATTCAAACGATCGTCGCTTTCATCTGCAAAGAAGTCATCCTCAATAAGACTCACATCTTTTTTATTCGAACGAATAAACATCAAGCTGCTATTTCTCGCGGATACATAAAGCCAACTTTTAAAATGTTGAACTTGATGGTGCAATAATTTTTCGGATAAGGACGCGAAAAGTGAAAGTGTTAAGTCTTCCGCATTTTCTATTTGTTTAACATATTTCATGCAAACACCAAAAACCATGTGACTGTACCTTTGGTATAACTCATCGATGCAACTGGTCCATTGCTTTTCCTTGTAAAGAGAAATAATATCCTCATCACTTAATTTACGCACAAATAACCTTCTGTTTAATAGCATCTTTTACAAAGATGTTGAAATCCATCAATTTCCACAATTGCATGTGCAATTAATTCCATTAATGTGCATCTACGACTTTTGCTCCTCCTGAAGGTTTTTTATATCGAATCAATAGAACGACTGGAATTATCAACAAAATGGAAATACCAACCACGAAAAAACCCTGTACATAACTTAATAATGCTTGCTGTTTAAAGATGACTCCTTCCATGGATCGATTCGCCAACATTTCTGCTTCTTGTAGCGAATACCCTTTTAGCATAAAACTTTGTTTTATTCCCATGATGCGTTCTTGAGTTTGCTGACTATAATCAGTAACATAAGAAAGCATATTTCCACGTACTTCTGCATTTTTATTAATCAAGAAAACATTGATTAAAGCAATCCCAACAGATCCGCCCAACTGACGAATCATATTCGAAAGTCCAACCGCTTGCGCCATATCTTTACCTTGCAATCCAGAAATGGCCAGGGATAAAATAGGTGACATCATACAGGCCATGCCAATCCCGCGTAAAATAAACGGAAAATAAAAGTTCCGTTCGGAAGAATCTGGAGAGGCAAAGGACAAAATATAAAGAAAAAAGAAAGTCATGACTGCACCTACAATGATGATGCGTTTAGGATTCACTCCTTTACCTAGCAACATACCAATCATTGGCATGGTAAAGGCGGTAAAGATGGCTCCAGGAATCATAAACAATCCTGTTTGAGTGGCTGTCCATCCCAGTGAAATCTGAACAAAAAGCGGAAATATGAACACTGATCCAAAGAGCATCAATCCGAGCAGAAAATTTAATATACTTCCTAACGCTAGGTTATAACTGCGGTACAAGCAGATATTTACAGCTGGATAATCAATGCTTAATTCTCGTATGATAAATGCGATGAGTCCGATGAAGGCCATTAATGAGACTATGACAATTTCTGAACTTTGAAACCAATCTTTTGAAGTTCCTTCTTCCAAAACGAATTGAATGCTTCCTACCGAAATAACCAAGAATAAAATACCCCAATAGTCAATGCGTTTTGGTTTTACAGCCCCAATGCGATTGCCAACATAAGTCCACGCAAGCACGGTAGCCAATATTCCAATTGGGATGTTCACAAAAAAGATCCAATTCCACGAAAGGTTGTCGGTGATTAATCCACCTAATGTAGGCCCAAAGGTTGGACCTAAAATAATACCCATTCCAAAAATTGCATTTGCTGTACTTATTTTTTCTGGTGGAAATGCGCCAATTATAATTGTCTGTGCAGTGGATAAAAGTCCACCTCCACCAAGTCCCTGAACAAAACGCCAAAAAACCAACATCCACAAACTTGTAGACATGCCACACATGAGGGATGAAAACGTAAAAATGATGACCGAAGCAGTGAAATAAACTTTCCGTCCAAAGAAATCGGAGAGCATACTCGTTAATGGAATGATGATTACATTCGAAACTGCGTAAGCGGTTACTACCCATGCAATTTCAGTTGTGGTAGCTCCAATACTTCCGCTGATCTCCCGCAAGGAAACATTTACAATTGTTGCGTCAATCAATTCCAACAATGCACAACTAATTGCTGTGAGAATTAGAATCCACTTTGTTGCCCCAGTTGGATATTCAATTTTTATTCCTGCTGCTGGATTCACTTAGTTCGCTTTTACGGATACAAATGCACTTAAACCGGGAAAAAGTATCGCTGTTTGTTTTTTGGATAAACCATTCAATGAAATACGAACAGGAACCCGTTGTACAATTTTCACAAAATTACCGGTTGAATTATCTGGTGGGAGCAAAGAGAATTTTGCGCCAGTTGCTCCAATGAACGACTCAACTTTCCCAACAACGTGCAAGGAAGGATAAGCATCAATACTTACTTCTACGCGTTGACCTGGACGCAAGCGATTTACTTGAGTCTCCTTGAAATTTGCGGTAATCCATAAATGTTGATTATCAATTTCTGAACACACCGGTGAACCTGTTGTTATGAATTGACCTTCATCGACACTTCGTTTTGAAACGAGTCCATCACAGGGAGCAAGAATCTTTGTGTAGGTTAATTGTGTTTCTGCCAACGTTAATTCCGCTAGACGTTGTTTTACGAGCGCTTCAGCCAATGAAATCATCGATTTTTGTCCTTCTGCTTGTGAACGAACACCAGAAGATTGAGCGGCACTAGCTTTGTATTGATTGGTAGCGGAGTTAAATTGTGCTTGAGCGACATCCAATTCTGCTGTGACTGCATCCATTTCTGCTTTCGTTGCAGCATTTTGACCAAACATATTTTTAATGCGTTTGTGGTCTTCTTTCACTTTCGTCAGACGCGCTTTTGCCACATCGATATTCTCATTCGAAGACTCGCTACTCAATACCGCAGCATCGGCATTTTTCGAACCCGCATCCGCATTGTTTCTCACAGCCATTAAATTTGCTTTGGCATTTTCTAAAGCAGCAGTGGCTTGCATGACACGAGCTTGGAATTCTTGGTCATCAATATCGATTAATAAATCACCTTTGTGTACAAATTGATTATCCTTAAAATAAACATGTTTCACATAGCCCGTCACACTTGATCGAATCGGAATAATGTCCGCGTCGATTTGCGCGTTGTCTGTTGTTTCATATCCTGCATTTACCAAGTATGTGATAAATGCACCGATTAATACGATTCCCGCAATAGCAATTAATACGATGAATCTTTTCTTTTTTGGTTTTTGTTCTGTTGTCATTGTTCTTTGTATATCAGATTAATAAGGAAGACCCATCGTTGTGTTGTACATTGATTGAGCATTCATGCGTTTGATTTCGTGAATTTTTTGGTTAAGTTTTGCTGTCATCTCCTCGTTCAATTGGAAAAGGTATTGACTCACGGTGATTTTCCCATTGTCTAGTTGGGTGGAATATACCTTGGAAATTGCCCCACGTTTTTCAATGATTTGTGCATCCTTTTGAATGAGTTCATTCATTGCATCCATTTGTTTCTCATAGTTGATGCTAGCAAGGGTGGTATTTAATAAAAAGGCATCACGTTGAATTTGGATCAAGTCCTTGTTTAGATCATAGCGGCTTTTTTCACGGGATAATCCATATATGGTTGAAATATTCCAACGGACATTTATTCCAGCACTTCCAAAAGCACGAAGTTCTTGGTTGATAAAATTCGGTCCTGGCCGACCATAATTCCCGGCAACATTCAGCGTTATTTTGGGTAAAGCCATTTTCGTCGCCATAGAATATTTATTATCCAATAGTGATTCTTGTTGTTCTAATAAAATCAATTCTGGACGCGAAACCTTGGTTTTCGATGGTCCACCTAAAGCAATAAGCGGAAACTCATCTCCTTCTTGGATTGTTCTTCCTGTTAAGATGGAAAGTCCATTGTAAAGCGCTTGCAAATTTTGAGCCGTTTCAATCATGTTTTGATCCAACTTCAATAATTCCACGTCAATTTCATCCAAACTACTCGATAAACTTAAGCCATTTTCAACTGCTGGAATAATGTTCTTTCTACGGTTTACTAAATTGTCCTTAAAGATGGCCAACATGTTTAAGTTTTCTCGACCTAAAAGAATGGAGGTATAAAGTTGGTTGATGCGATCAATTACTTTGTAAAGTTCGATTTCATTTCTTTGCTTTTCAATACTAAGATTGGATGCTTCAATTTCACGCTGTTTTTTCGTAATTCCACCATCAAAAATAGTTTGCTCTATGGCAAGTGAACTAGTATAGGAGTCATGTGGGAAATGAGTGTTCACCCCAGGTAAATTTAATTGAACAACCTCTGATTGATAAACACCTTGAACATTCATTGTAAGTTTTGGCAACCAAGATTCGTTAATGGCTCGAACATTTAAAGCCGAAACCTCATTGAACAATTGATTTTGTTTGATAAGGGGATAATTTGCTTTGGCCCAAATGACACATGAATCTAGTGCTATGACTCGCTGTGTTTGGCCTTGAGACCAGAGTAATAAAAATAAGGCAATAAGTGTTGATTTTTTCATATACTGGTTTTACTTAAGTTAGTGCGGATAAATGCATGAATAGAATGCAATAGTTTTTGGTGCTGATCATCTGTCCACTGAATGCCACTATGTTGACAAATGGCATTAAATATGGGTGCAGCTACGAACGGGTAGGCACAAAGCGAATGTAAATTCATCAGAAAGATGACAGGATCCAAGCTTGGAATTTCTCCGTTTTCCATTCCTTTTGATAACAGTGTAAGCAAGGAGTGTTTTTGATCCTTTTTAATTCCTTTCACCTTTAAATGAAAAAGCGCTTGATTACTACTTATCTCCTTGATAAGAAAAATCGACATTTGAGGATACTCAGCCAAGAAAAGTACAAATCGATTTGAATACATAAGAATGCGCTCTAGGATAGGGAGTGTTTCATCTGATATTATTTCCATGTTTTGGAAATACCGTTCAAGCGCACCGCCAAAAACTTCATCAAATAAACGTTCCTTATTTCTAAAGTAGTAATGAAGCAAAGCTTTATTAATACCAGCCTGATTCGCGATATCTTGCATTCGTGCTCCATAAAGTCCTTTTTCCATAAAGATCCGCTTAGCAGCGTCTAAAATGATTGCTTCCGTATTTTGATCTTTTAACTTCATGGTTTAACCAAATGGTTAACAAAAGTACAATTAAATTCTTTATTCATTTTTTTATAAGGAAAAATGGCGAAAAAATATGCAAGCTCTTTCAATTTCATGCCATGTTATCAAGGAGTTAACAATTATTTGCGAAAAAGAGTAACCAAATGAAACAATTTCCGTTTCAAATTCTCGGGTCTCCTAACCAAAAAATAAATAAAAAAAAGTTAAAAAAGTGTTGCAGATCCAAAAAGAGTACCTATCTTTGCACCCCGCAAGTGAGATAAACAACGGTTAATCTAGTGGTAACAAAGTCTTAATGTTGATTAGAACGTGAGTTCAATTAATGTCTAAAGAAGTTCTTTGAAGTATTGAGAAATAAGGAAACAGCGTTTTT
>JBAWZN010000012.1:0-48203 GCA_037143015.1 Flavobacteriia bacterium | reverse complement strand
AGGAAAGCTAGACCCTGTGATTGGTCGTGATGATGAAATTCGACGAGTGCTACAGATTTTAACCAGAAGGACAAAAAACAATCCCATTTTAATTGGAGAACCTGGCGTGGGTAAAACGGCCATTGCTGAAGGACTCGCTCACAGAATTGTGAACGGTGATGTTCCGGAAAATCTGAAATCCAAAATTGTTTATTCCTTAGACATGGGAGCATTAATTGCTGGAGCAAAGTACAAAGGTGAGTTTGAAGAACGACTGAAGGCGGTGGTCAAAGAAGTCATCGCGGCGGAAGGTGAAATCATTTTATTTATCGATGAGATTCATACCTTGGTTGGTGCTGGAGCTGGAGAAGGAGCAATGGATGCTGCGAATATCTTGAAACCTGCCTTGGCGAGAGGAGAATTAAGAGCTGTTGGCGCAACAACCTTGAATGAATACCAAAAGTATTTTGAAAAAGACAAGGCCTTAGTTCGCCGTTTTCAAACAGTGTTAGTTGACGAACCAACCACAGAAGATGCGATATCAATCCTCCGTGGTATTAAAGAAAAATACGAAAATCACCACAAAGTGATTATCAAAGATGCGGCGATTATCGCAGCAGTGGAGTTGTCCCAACGGTACATTACGGACCGACATCTGCCAGATAAAGCAATCGATTTAATTGATGAAGCTGCGTCCAAATTACGCATGGAAATTAATTCCAAACCAGAGGAATTGGATGAGATTGAACGTAAAATCATGCAATTGGAAATTGAACGTGCAGCTTTGAAGCGTGAGAATGACTCCAAGAAATTGGAAAATGTTGAACGTGAATTGGCCAACTTTAATGAACAAAGAAATTCCTTGCAGTCGAAATGGCAAACAGAGCGCGATGTGATTGATTCGGTTCAACGCGTAAAAGAAGAAATTGAAAATTTAAAATATGAAGCAGATTTAGCTGAGAGAAATGGCGACTATGGAAAGGTTGCAGAGATTCGCTACGGGAAAACGAAAGAAGCTGAGTTAAAATTAGAGCAAGCTAAAGAACAGCTGATGCTTCTTCAAGCAAATTCAAAAATGATTAAAGAAGAAGTCGATGTGGAAGAAATAGCCGATGTGGTGTCCAAATGGACGGGTATTCCAGTAAATAAAATGCTAGAAAGTGAAGTTTCTAAGTTATTGAAGTTGGAAGATGAGTTGCATAAGCGCGTCGTTGGACAAGAAGAAGCAATTACGGCATTGTCGGACGCCGTTCGTCGCAGCCGCGCTGGATTACAGGATGCAAAACGTCCAATTGGTTCCTTTATCTTCCTTGGAACAACAGGTGTTGGGAAAACGGAGCTTGCGAAGGCACTTGCGGAATATTTGTTCAACGATGAAAATGCGATGACGCGCATCGACATGAGTGAATACCAAGAAAAACATACGGTTAGTCGCTTGGTGGGTGCGCCTCCGGGATACATCGGTTACGAGGAAGGTGGACAATTAACAGAAGCAGTTCGACGTAAACCATATTCCATTATTCTTTTAGATGAAATCGAAAAAGCACATCCGGATGTATTTAATGTGCTGCTGCAAGTACTTGATGATGGACGTTTAACAGACAACAAAGGACGTTTAGTGAATTTCAAAAATACGATTGTCATAATGACTTCGAATTTAGGTTCCTCCATTATTCATGATCGCTTTGAAAAGGTGAAGGAAAAAGATTTCGAAGAAACGGCAGAGAAAGCGAAGGTGGAAGTAATGGAATTGTTGCGTCAAACCATACGTCCAGAGTTCTTAAATCGCGTGGATGAAGTCATTATGTTTACGCCGTTAACGATGGATAACGTTAGGAAGATCGTTCAAATTCAATTGGATGTATTGAAACATAAATTGAAGGAAATGGATTTAACGATGTATGTAACAACGGACGCCTTTGAGCACATTGCTGAAATTGGTTATGATCCGTTCTTTGGCGCTCGTCCAATCAAACGTGTCATTCAGAAACAGGTATTAAATGAGTTATCAAAAGCCTTGTTAAGTGGAACCATTGATCGGACGAAGAACATCGTCATGGATGTCTTTGATGGAAAAATAGTGTTTCGAAAACCGATTGTCGAAGCAGAAGAAGCATAAGTGAATAGAAACAAAAAAGGAGCGAAATTCGCTCCTTTTTTTATGTGTTAAAATCCTTAGATTCGGTATTTTTTGAAAAATGCATCCCAATTCCAAATGAAGTTGGACATCACTTCGTCCATTCTTTTTAGGAACAATGGATTCGGTGCTTGCATGCGGCGGAAATATTCATCTTGACATTCGTTCAAGTTGTATTTGTGAAAAACAGCTTTTGACATTCCGTAAATCCAGTTTTTCGAAGGATGATTTACGCGCATGATGAAAGATTGGTATTCACGAACTAAACTTTTAAACGAATTTGTGTCCATCTCGTACATTTTTGACACTTTGTCGAAAATGATGTTTTCAACACGTTCAGCTTGATCAGCCTCGAATGTACTTTCTAGAAAAGATAAATTTCCTACAAGGACAATCATTCCAAATTCACCGTTATTACTTGCGTCAATAGCTGGTGATGAAACGAAAGCTGAATCTTCGTTGATAATAGATGACACTTCAGAAAAGCCATTATCAACACTATCGAAAATAGCATTGATGAAAACATTGGCAACTTGATTGTCGGTAAGTTTTCGTTTGGTAAGTGTACTGAACATAGGTATTCGTTTGTTGGTTCCTTCTTTACAAATTTAACATTACCTTAAAGCCACTCGAAACTACCTATCGACACGTTATCAACTAAGTTTTCAACAAGTATTCCCATAGTCGATTGTTCAAAACTCCATTTTAGCAATCCAACTTCAAGGCGTAATTTCGTGACATCAAATTTAGCATATGAAAGGAATCATTAAAACGAACAAAGGTGAAATGCATGTGACATTTTACGAAAACGATGCACCAAAAACAGTTGAGAACTTCGTAAAGTTAGCTGAATCAGGTTATTACAATGGATTAAAGTGGCACCGAGTGCTTCCGGATTTCGTTATTCAAGGTGGTTGTCCAAACACACGTGAAGGGGAAAGAGGAATGCCAGGTACAGGTGGACCAGGTTATCAAATTGATTGTGAAGTAACCGGAGACAACCAATACCACGACCGTGGAGTACTTTCGATGGCTCATGCTGGAAAAAATACAGGTGGATCTCAGTTCTTTGTTTGTCATTCAAGAAGAAATACCTCACACTTGGATAGAGCACATACGTGTTTCGGAAAAGTAACAGAAGGATTAGATGTTATTGATGATATTCGCGAAGGTGATAGCATCGAATCGATTGAAATCATTAGAGATTAATCAAACGCACATAAAACTAAAAAGGGACGCATGAAAATGCGTCCCTTTTTTTATGCGTTAAAATTAGATTTAAGCCAATCCAATAATCAATTGTGCCAATTCTTCACCGATGCGGTCTTGCGCTTCTAGTGTTGCTGCTCCAATGTGAGGAGTACAAGCAATTTTCGGGTGATTCAATAGCTCTTTTCGTGGATTCGGTTCGTTGTCAAAAACGTCCAACGCAATACCAGCAATGATTCCATGGTTCAGGGCATCCAAAAGTTCTGTTTCATTCACTACACCACCACGCGCAGCATTTGCGATGAACACTCCTTTTTTCATTTTACCAAATTCGTTCGCTCCTAGTACAGCGCTTCCATCAGCTTGTTTCGGTACGTGAATGGAAATGTAATCCATGTGACCTAATTGGGCAAGTAGATCTGTTTCCGTTGAAACAGGTACAGAAACGGTTTGATTTCCAACCTTTACTTCAATGGAAACATCCTGTTTTTTGTTGTCGATGGCAATTACGTTCATTCCGACTCCTAATGCATAGGAAGCCAAACTTTGGCCAATGCGACCAAATCCAACGATACCCAATGTTTTCCCTCGAAGTTCAACTCCTTTCGCATAGTTTTTCTTCAAGGTGGAAAAATCTCCTGTTTCCATATTCTTGAAAGAATCATGTAGAAAACGAGAAAGGGAGAACAATTGTCCCATCACTAATTCTGCAACCGATTGTGATGAGGAAGCAGGTGTATTTATGACATGAATTCCTTTGCTACGTGCATAGTCCACATCGATGTTATCCATTCCAACACCGCCACGACCAATGATTTTCACATTTGGACAAGCGTCAATCACTTCTTTGCGAACCGTCGTCGCACTTCGTACTAAAATCACTTCGATTTCTTGTTCGTTAATCGCGTTAGCTAATTCGTCTTGTGCTACTTTTTCCGTAATGACCATGTGTCCCGCCGCTTCTAATAACTGTTGTCCAAGGGCTGATATTCCGTCGTTTGCTAATATTTTCATAGGTCTATTTTAAACTATTTTTGATGAAATGCCTTCATGACATCGACCAATACTTGAACACTTTCGATTGGTAAAGCATTGTAGATTGAAGCTCTGTATCCACCAACGGAGCGATGTCCAGGTAATCCAACAATTCCAGCTGCTTTCCACATGGCATCGAATTCCTCTGTTCGACTTTCGTCGTTCAATAAAAATGTCACATTCATGTGAGAACGATCTTCTGTTTCCACGGCACCGCGGAAAGACGGATTCTCGTCAATTTCTTTATAAAGTAAGGCTGCTTTTGCGTTGTTTCGTTGTTCCATGGCTTTTACTCCGCCATTAGCAATTAAATTACGTAGGTTCAGCATGGCAACATAAACAGAAAACACGGGAGGAGTATTTAACATAGATTCTTTCTCCACTTGTTGCTTTAAGTCCAAATACGTCGGCATAAAAGGCGAAGTAGATTTCCCTAAGATTTCATCCTTAACAATGTATAACGTCGCACCTGCAGGACCTAGGTTTTTTTGAGCTCCGGCATAAATAATGTCAAAATCTGCGACATTTATTTCTTTCGAAAAGATATCCGATGACATGTCACAAACTAGCGGCAAATCTGTTTTGGGAATTTCTTTAAATTGAGTTCCGAAAATGGTATTATTTGAGGTAAAGTGAATGTAATCAACATCTGTTGGCACGGTGTATCCCTTCGGAATATATGTGAAGTTTTTATCTTCAGAGGAGGCAAATACGTCCACATCAACGCCCACTTTTCTCGCTTCTTTGATGGCTCCTGTAGCCCAGGTTCCAGTATTGATGTAACCAGCTTTCTTTTTGTCTCGCATCATATTCAGCGCAACAATTGTAAAACCTAATGTCGCACCGCCTTGAAGAAATGCAACGGAATATCCCTCGGGAACATTCAATGCCTTTTTTACTAGGTCAATGGCTTCATCCATTACCGCGACGAAATCTTTGTGACGATGAGAAACTTCTAGAATGGAAAGTCCATTAAAGTCCAACACGGCATTTGCCGCTTGTTGAAATACTTCTTGAGGTAAAATGCAGGGTCCTGCTCCGAAATTATGTTTCATGTTGATTAATTTGAGTTAAAATTCATGATTACTTTTTACATAGCATCTTGATTGTGAAATAAAGTGGGAATTTGTTAAAAAAAAAGCTGTCATTGACAGCTTTTTTTTTTATTCAGATTTTGCGGTTGCGGTTTTCTTCGCTGCCGGTTTTTTTGCTGCTGGTTTAGCAGTTTCAGCCTTTTTTTCTTTTTTCGCTTTCGGAACGATCGCTACTTTTTCCTCTTTGCGTTTTCTGGTGATGCCATACGAACCCATCGCACGTTTACCCTTTGCTGTTTTTTTATCTCCTCTTCCCATAATGTAATTGTTTATCTTGATCAATAACTACACAAATTTATCAATCTTTTTGAAACCTCGCGCGGAATTCTTTACTAAGTGCTTCTCCACCGTTAAGAATTTTTTCGCACCATTGAATTTTTAGCGCAATTTGTTCTGCTTGTGAGAGTTTCCATGTATGATGACTAACTTCGAGTCGTTGACGTATTGTTTGAAGTAAAATGGCAACGGATACGGAAATGTTAAAACTTTCCGTGAATCCATACATGGGAATACGAACATGCAAATCTGCTGCTTGCATCATTTCTTCACTGAGTCCTTTTCGTTCCGTCCCAAAAAAGAATGCGAGTGGTTTATCGATGGGTAAGTCATGTACGGTATAAGCATCCGTATGAGGCGTGGTTGCAACGATTTGGTATCCTTGTTTTTTTAAAGCGCTGATGCACTTTTCTGTCGGACCAACTTCGTCGCTATAATTGTGGATGTCAACCCAACGTCCAGAGCCCAGAGCGATGTCACGTTGAATTTGATATTGATTATCTTTCTCAATCACTTGTAAGTCTTGAATGCCAAAACAATCGCAGGTTCTTAACACAGCGGAAGCGTTGTGTTCTTGATAGATGTTTTCGAGTGCGATCGTCAAATGACGGGTGCGATCAGCTGCAATGCGGTCAAATAAATTGATTTTATTGGGTGTGATAATTTCGTAGAATTCTTTTAAAACAAATTCGTCTTGGGTCATTGTGCTTGTTGTTTGGACATGAAATAATGTTGAATTTCACCAAAAAGTAAATGTGATTTCTCGATTATTCTGTAATTTAAGTTTTCATAAAACGGGATGGCAATTTCTCGTGCATGCAAAACCATTTTATGTGCACCTTCTTCCCACGCTCTTTTCTCCATGTGCAGCATGAGGGCTTTTCCAATCCCAGTTCCTTGGTTATGATGGTCAACTGCCATGAAACGGATTTGACATTGAGTGGTACTCATGACGTCTAACCTTCCAACGCCAACTATTCGGTCTTCGAGGAAAAAGGCAAAATGCTCTGCTTGTTCGTCTCCTTCATTTCGCTCGGATCCACGCGCTTGCTTCCAAGGCTCCCGCAAAACGCGGAATCGAAGATCATAATACTGATCCCATTCTTCGGATGTTCTAGGACTGCGAATCATCGGACAATTTAAAAGCGATAGACTGCACGCGTTTGGTGTCAACACCATCTATTGTTTCAGAGAGCACCAAGTTTCGTGCCTTTTCGTCCATAAATACTTCATCCAAGGTCTTCACTTTTGCGCACGGAACATGTTGTTGATGCAAGTTCGAAAGTAGCGTTGTGCTTTCCATCTTCGAAATAGCTTGCTGAAGGATGTATTCTAATTCGGTTCGATTTTTTAGTCTGTTCTGGTTGTCCACAAAGCGCTCATCTGTGGCGATTTCAGGAAGTCCTAAGGTCATCGTTAGTTTTTGAAAATGCGCATTTGATCCAATGGCAAAAGTTACTAATGTTTGATCTTTCGTTGTGAACAATTCTCCATAAGGCGCAATGTTTGGGTGTAAACTCCCGATTCTTTGTGCAATATGTCCAGACATCAAGTAATTTGATGCCTGATTGGCAAGGCTGCATACAGCAGCGTCATACAATGAAACACTGATCTCTGAGCCTTTTCCGGAAAGTTGTCGTTCCATCAGTGCTAACAAAATTCCTTCTTTCAGTTGGTGTCCAGCAAGGACATCTATCAACGCAACAGGCATTTTAACTGGTCCCGAGTCTTTTGTGCCATTCATGGACATAAAGCCGGACTCTGCTTGAAGGATGAGGTCGTAAGCAACGCGATCACTTTCGCTGCCAAATCCACTGATTTTCCCGATGATTAATTTCGGATTAATGGAATGAAGAAAGGATGTTTCAAGGTGTAACTTTTGATCATCTCCTTTTTTAAAGTTACTGATTAAGACATCGGCCGTTCGAACCAATTCCAAAAACGATGCGTGTTGATTTTTGTCGCTTAGGTCTTTTTGTAAATAGGACTTTCCAAAATTTACACTTGAAAAGTAAGCGGAAACAGTTGAAGCATTGTTTTCGGAAGGAAGTTTCCAAGACCGAGTGATATCTGCCTGCGTTGGATGTTCGATTTTAATCACTTTTGCGCCTAGTTCGGCAAAAAACATTCCAACCGATGGACCTGCCAACACAGTGGAAACATCCAATATGATTAAATCTTTAACGCTGTTTAGTTTCTTCATCTCGTTTGGACATGGGTTCAACGGTTACGGTTGTTATCCCATTTCGCACAAAATTAAGTTTTTTTGCAGCAGCCAAGGTCACATCAATGACATGACTTGAACTTTTTGAAAGTCGATCATTGACTTTTAACTCCACAATGGAATCATTTTTAAGGTTGGTGACACGTACATACGATCCCAAAGGAAGGGATTTGTGAGCCGCAGTAAATCCACTGTTTTGAAAAACCTCTCCGGAGGATGTTTTGCGTCCATTCATCGAACTACTGTAATAGGATGCAGTTCCCTTTTCCAAAGCTGATTGCTGGAAGGAAAGAAGTAAAATCAAGGTGATTATAGAGAAAAATGAGCGCATTATTTTATGTTTTGGGAGGTAAGATACACTGAATCCAATGGAATAAAAAATATTTCACTCCTTTTCAATTTCTTTAATGCATCAAATTCACTAAATTTGCGCGCACATCAAAATTACATTAGCACTATGAAAGTATTCGATCTTGACATGATTCAAAAGGTATACGCACAATATCCTGAACGCATTGCCGCAGCACGAAAAGTTGTTGGTAGACCTTTGACTTTAACTGAGAAAATTCTATACGCTCACCTTTGGGATGGCAATGCACAAGAAGCGCATGAAAGAGGAAATTCGTATGTTGATTTTGCTCCAGATCGAGTAGCGATGCAAGATGCAACTGCTCAAATGGCATTGTTGCAATTCATGCAAGCAGGAAAAAAACGCGTTGCGGTACCTTCCACAGTACATGCCGACCACCTTATTCAAGCGAAGTTAGGTGCGAGCAAGGATTTACAAGAGTCATTAAATCAAAACAATGAAGTGTTCAACTTCTTGTCTTCGATTTCTAACAAATACGGAATCGGATTCTGGAAGCCGGGTGCTGGAATCATTCACCAAGTTGTGTTGGAGAATTATGCATTTCCTGGTGGAATGATGATTGGAACGGATTCACATACGGTAAATGCCGGTGGACTCGGAATGGTTGCGATTGGAGTTGGTGGAGCTGACGCTGTAGATGTTATGGCAGGAATGGCTTGGGAATTGAAATTTCCAAAGTTAATTGGTGTGAAATTGACAGGGAAATTGAGCGGGTGGACATCTGCGAAAGATGTTATTTTGAAAGTAGCAGATATATTGACTGTTAAAGGTGGAACGGGTGCAATCGTTGAGTATTTCGGCGAAGGTGCAATCTCTTTATCATGTACTGGAAAAGGAACTATTTGTAATATGGGAGCTGAAATCGGAGCAACAACCTCGACTTTTGGATACGATGAGTCGATGCGTCGCTATTTAATGGCAACAGGTAGAGAAGAAGTAGTGAAAGCGGCTGATCAAATTGCAGAACACCTAACAGGTGATCAAGAAGTTTATGATAATCCTTCGGCTTACTTCGATCAAATTATTGAAATCAACTTAAGTGAATTGGAACCGCATATCAATGGTCCATTTACGCCAGATAGAGGAACACCTGTTTCGAAAATGCGTGCGGAAGCAACAGCGAACAATTGGCCCATGAAAGTAGAATGGGGACTCATTGGCTCTTGTACAAACTCTTCTTACGAGGATTTAGCGCGTGCAGCGTCCATCGTTCAACAAGCAGTTGCGCAAGGTATTTCACCGAAAGCAGAATTTGGAATCAATCCAGGATCTGAGCAAGTACGTTTCACTGCGGATCGCGATGGAATCTTGGCTGACTTTGAAAAAATGGGTACGAAAGTATTTACGAATGCGTGTGGTCCATGTATCGGTCAATGGTCCAGAGAAGGAGCAGAGAAACAAGAGAAAAATACGATTGTACACTCATTCAACCGTAACTTCTCGAAACGTGCAGATGGAAATCCAAATACGCATGCTTTCGTAACATCTCCTGAAATGGTGGCTGCATTGGCAATCGCGGGTGACTTAGGATTTAATCCATTAACGGATACATTAACAAACGATAAAGGAGAGCAAGTGAAATTGAATCCTCCTCACGGTGATGAATTGCCAACACGTGGATTTGCTGTAGACGATAACGGATACCAAGCTCCAGCGGAAGATGGAAGTGCCGTTGAAATTTTGGTGGCTCCGGATTCATCTCGTTTACAGTTGTTAGAGAATTTCCCAATCTGGGATGGAAAAAATATCGAGTCAGCTCGTTTGTTAATCAAAGCAAAAGGAAAATGTACGACGGATCACATCTCAATGGCTGGACCATGGTTGCGTTACCGAGGACATTTAGATAATATTTCAAATAACTTGTTGATTGGTGCTGAAAATGCATTCAATGGACAAGCGAATTCTGTGAAAAATCAATTGACTGGTGAACACGGTGAAGTTCCTGCAGTACAACGTGCATACAAAGCAGCAGGGATTCCAACAATTGTCGTAGGTGACCATAACTACGGTGAAGGTTCATCTCGCGAACATGCGGCAATGGAACCGCGTCACTTAGGTGTTTGTGCAGTAATCGTTAAATCATTCGCTCGTATTCATGAAACCAACTTGAAAAAACAAGGGATGTTAGGTTTGACTTTCTCCAACGAAGCAGATTACGATAAAATCATGGAGGATGATACGTTTGACTTTACAGATTTAGCATCGTTTGCTCCTGGAAAACAATTGACATTGAAATTAAATCACTCGAATGGAACAAGTGAAGAAATCATGTTGAATCATACCTACAATGCATCTCAAATTGAGTGGTTTAAAGCTGGTTCAGCATTGAACTTGATCAAATTAATGGAGGCATAAGTAAAATGAGGAAATTATTGACACTATTGTTTGTTGGAACTTTTGGATTTGTTCATGGACAGGCTTCTTATCAAGGAGATCATTCGTTTGAACTTTATGGTGGTGGCCCAAATTTCTTGAAATTTGATTTTTTTGGATTTGGTACAAACTCAACGAGTATAAATGGAACAAGGAGCATTCCACCAAGTGGACTTCGTTATGCCTACATGATTTCGAACGATGTGAGCATTGGTGTCGATGTGATGTATAATTCATATCGTCAGTCCTATCTCTCAACAGATACCGTTTTTATCAATAATCAATGGACATACGTTAGTTCTAATTATACAGATTTAAAATCTCGTCTACGAGTACAGGCGAGATTTAACTTTTTGTTACCGAATGCAAGTCCAAATCTGGACAGCTATATTGGATTAGCCGTTGGCACCAATAACCGTTGGCAAAAGCAGTGGGTGAATGATTCCTTGGCTGTAGATTATAATTCAACAGACCTAGTTGTAGTTCCCATTTCCGCACGATTGTGTTACGGTTTCCGTTATTTCTTTAACTACAATTCAGCGTTAGGGGCAGAAATCGGAGTGGGTGGACCACTTTTCTCTATTCAATATTCGTACAAGTTCTAACTGAATTTTATAGACATAAAAAAAGCCCAGACAGATCGTCCGGGCTTTTTTTATGAGCTTTTATTCTAGTAACGGTAATGTTCCGCTTTGAACGGACCTTCAACTGCTACACCAATGTAGTCAGCTTGATCCGTACTTAATGTTTCTAATTCAACACCGATTTTTGCTAAGTGTAAACGAGCAACCTTTTCATCTAAATGCTTAGGAAGCGTGTAAACGTCGTTTTCGTATTTATCTGAATGTAACCAGATTTCTAATTGAGCCAACGTTTGGTTAGTAAATGAATTCGACATCACAAATGAAGGGTGTCCTGTCGCACAACCAAGGTTTACCAAACGTCCTTCTGCAAGAATAATGATGTCCTTACCATTAATATTGTATAAATCTACTTGTGGTTTGATTTCAATTTTAGACGCACCATGATTGTTGTTCAACCAAGCCATATCGATTTCATTATCGAAGTGACCGATGTTACAAACGATTGCTTTGTCTTTCATGTTTTCGAAATGACGTCCAACAACGATGTTTTTATTTCCTGTAGTTGTAACGATGATATCACCTAAATGAACCACTGTATCCAAACGTTTTACCTCGAATCCATCCATTGCAGCTTGAAGCGCACAGATTGGATCTATTTCCGTAACGATAACACGTGCACCAGCACCTTTCAATGAAGCAGCTGAACCTTTACCTACATCACCGTAACCACAAACAACAGCAACTTTTCCAGCCATCATTGTATCTGTAGCACGACGAATAGAATCTACTAAAGACTCTTTACATCCGTATTTGTTATCGAATTTCGATTTTGTAACTGAATCGTTGACATTGATTGCAGGCATCACCAATGTTCCGTTTTTCACACGCTCGTATAGACGGTGAACACCAGTTGTTGTTTCTTCGGATAATCCTTTGATGTCTTTTGTTAATTCAGGGAAACGATCGAAGACCATATTCGTTAAATCTCCACCGTCATCTAAAATCATGTTCAATGGCTTTCCATCTTCGAATGCGAACAATGTTTGTTCAATACACCAATCGAATTCTTCTTCGTTCATACCTTTCCAAGCAAAAACTGGAATTCCAGCAGCAGCGATAGCAGCAGCAGCGTGATCTTGCGTAGAGAAAATGTTACATGAAGACCAAGTAACTTCAGCACCTAATTCTACCAATGTTTCAATAAGAACAGCTGTTTGAATCGTCATGTGAAGACATCCAGCAACTCTTGCTCCAGCTAATGGTTTTGTTGTTCCGTATTCTTCACGAAGCGCCATAAGTCCGGGCATTTCTGCCTCGGCTAATTTAATTTCTTTTCTACCCCATTCAGCTAAGCTGATGTCTTTTACTTTATAAGCCATACTTATTTTATCTAGTTGTTTTGTATAATCGGTTGCAAATTTACTACTTAAATGTGTAAACGTAATAAGGATACCATAATTATCCTAGTTCATTTTTTGACGAATCAATTTTTCTAATCCGTTCACAAACAATGGGTGACTATTCGAACTTGGTACCAATTGTACTTTTTCTCCACCATGTTCCTCGAAAATCTCTTGGTATTCTTCACCGATTTCGACTAAGGTTTCTAAGCAGTCGGCAACAAATGCTGGACTAAACACTAATAATTTTTTCGCTCCTTTTTTAGCCCATTCTTCGACTACTTTATCTGAAAATGGTGTAAGCCATTTTTTGTCCAGTCTGGATTGAAAACATACGGTGTACTGGTCTTCCGTTAATCCAATTTTTTGCGCAATGAGTCGAGTGGTTGCAAAGGAAGTCGCTTTGTAACAGAACTTATTACGGTCATTCAATTCTGTTTCACATGGTTCATCTGCACATAAGTCTGTGCCTTCGTATACTTTATCCACTTGTCTTTCCGGTAATCCGTGGTAGGAAAATAGCACGTGATCGTAATCCTTGAAATTGAATTGTTTGGTATTTTCAACGATCGAATCAATGTATCCTTCATTGTCCCAAAACTGACTGATGATTTTAATTTCGGGAATAACCCACCATTTGCGAATGATGTTCATGGCTTTTTCTACAGCGGATCCGGTTGAGGCACTCGCGTATTGTGGGAATAATGGCAGGATGATGATTTCATCGTAATTTGCTTGATGCATGCGCTCTAAAACACTTTCCATAGAAGGATTCTGGTAACGCATGGCCATTTCTACTGTGACATTTTCATTCTTGAATGCTTCAGCTAACATTTCTTGAACCTTTAAAGTGTGCGTCTTTAATGGTGAAACGCCATCACCTAGTTCCCATAGTTCTTTGTATATTTTTGCTGATTTTGGTGCTCTAAATGGAACAATGACGCCATTTACCAATATTTTACGTAAAATCCACGGAATGTCAATGACACGTGGATCGTTTAAAAATTCGGTTAAGTAACGTCTAACGTCACTCGTTTTTGGACTATCTGGCGTTCCCAATTGAAGCAATAAGACTCCCGTTTTTTTCATATACTGTTTGTGTATTTTTAATCTAACAACGTTTTTCAACGCTTGTTCAAAATTACACACATTTCCGGGCATGACGATGTGAAATAGACTTTTCATCTTAACTTTGTTGCATGAATCCAATGGAATATTTACTGAGCACAAATCCAGAAAACTTTGAGGAACGTGCATTGGCATTATTTCAATACCAATACGAACATGTTTCTGTTTATCGTTCCTACGTGGATTTAATTAAGCGGAACAATCCACAATCATTGGAAGAAATTCCTTTTCTGCCCATTTCGTTTTTCAAAACGGAACAGATTATGGATCAAGAAACAAAGGAAATAGACCTTCATTTTCAAAGCAGTGGAACGGGGAACATAGGTAGAAGTCAGCATTTTGTAGTAAACAAACAGTGGTACGATGATTCCTTTTTCATGGGATTCACGCATTTTTTTGGACCGGTTGATGATTATGTTGTGTTGGCCTTGTTGCCAAATTATGTTGAGCAAGGAGATTCTTCTTTGGTGTATATGGTTAATGGACTCATTGAACAATCAGGACAAGCGCTTTCTGGATTCTTGTTGAATGAACCGTCATCCCTTGTGGAGCGATATCAAGCGGCCATTTCTTTGGGTAAAAAAGTAATTATTTTTGGGGTTTCGTATGCCTTGCTGGATTTGGCTGAATTAAATATCGATCTTTCTAAGGCGATCATCATCGAAACAGGCGGAATGAAAGGACGTCGAAAGGAATTAACGAAGGAGGAATTACATTCGGAGTTAATAAAGGGATTGGGTGTCGATCATGTTCGTTCAGAATATGGAATGACGGAACTCCTCTCCCAAGGTTATTCCATGAAGGATGGAAAGTTTCAAGTCGTTCCGTGGATGAAAATTCTCATTCGTGATCCCTATGATCCATTTACGCTTTTTCCCAAGGAACGTTCCGGCGGAATCAATGTCATCGACTTAGCGAATCAACATAGTTGTGCGTTTATACAAACGCAGGATTTGGGTCGGCTTGCAGGTGATGGATTCTATTTAGAAGGACGCTTTGATGAAGCCGATGTTCGCGGTTGTAATCTTCTCGTCGATCAGTAAGCTATTTTTGATATCTTTGAATGGAAATGACACCACAAACCATACTCATTCTAGCCATCATTGGCGTCTTCGCAGGAATTCTTAGCGGATTCGTTGGAGTAGGTGGCGGCGTTATTATTGTTCCAGCCTTAGTTTTCTTCCTTGGACTTTCGCAACACACAGCGCAAGGGACAAGTCTCTTCGTGCTTTCCATGCCTGTTGTGCTTTTTGCGGTGATTAATTATTGGAAGTCAGGAAATGTCGAATGGAAATATGGTCTAGTCATTGCTGCTACGTTTCTCATTGGTGCCTACGTTGGCTCCAAATTATCCTTGAAGCTTTCACCTGGAATGGTGAAGTTGATTTTTGGTATTTTTTTAGCATACGTTTCTTTCCGCCTAATCTTATCTGGTTATTCATCTATTTCATCCAATGAATCCTGAGAAACTCACGTCCATAGTTGCAGAACTTTTTGATGAGGTTCGTTCCTGGCGCGAGCACATGCATCGTCATCCAGAGCCTTCCTTTCAAGAGAAAAATACGATGAGTTTTGTTTCTGAAATCCTTTCTCTTTATGGAATTGAACATGAAACGAATGTCGCAGAAACAGGAATTGTGGCATGGATTGGAGCGGATCATCATACAAAAAATGACGTTTGTATTGGATTGCGTTCCGACCTAGATGCTTTGCCGATTCAAGAGGAAAACGATGTTCCATATAAGTCAGAAATTGATGGATGGATGCATGCTTGTGGACATGATGTTCACACCTCCATTTTATTAGGTTCTGCGGTGATTTTGCACGCTAATCGCAATGAATTGAAACAACCGTTAAAATTGATTTTCCAACCTGGGGAAGAAATGAATCCAGGTGGAGCGAGTTTAATGATGAAAGCAGGAGTGCTACATGATCCGAAAGTGGAAAAAATGTATGCGCTGCATGTTTTTCCAGAAATGGAAGTTGGTAACATTGGTTTGCGTTCAGGATTGTATATGGCATCCAGCGATGAATTGCATGTCGATATCAAAGGTGTTGGTGGACATGGAGCTTTGCCCGAGAAATGTGTGAATCCAATTGAGATGGGTGCACTTTGGATGAGTCGCGTTAAAGCGCGTTTCATTGAAGAATGTCCAGAAGCTGTGCCACATGTGTTAACTTTTGGACGTTTTGAAGCGCTCGGTTCAACAAATGTCATTCCATCTGAAGCGCTCATTAAAGGAACCTTTCGGACGATGGATGAAGTTTGGAGGTCAAAAGCCTATGTCATTTTAGCGGAAGAAGCGAATGAAGTTTCCACTCTATTCGGAGGGGAAATTGCATTAAACATATCAAAGGGGTACCCTTTTTTAAAGAATGATGAAACGCTAACCGCTGAATTAAAAGTCCTTTTTGAGTCAGTATTTGGATCCGATCACATTCACGAATTAGCACTGCGCATGACAGCGGAGGATTTTGCCTTTTACAGTCAGGAAATCCCTGTGTGTTTCTTTCGTTTGGGTGTTGGAAATAAAGCCAAGGGGATTACCCATGCGGTTCATCACCCACGTTTCGATATTGATAGTGATTCCTTGAAAATGGGCATGATGGCCATGTGTAGCATTGCATTTAAAGAATGAGAAACACCTTTTACATATTATTTCCACTCTTGTTCCTCGTAACATCGTGTAACAAATCGAAGGCACAGCTTAAACGAATTGATGGAAACTGGCGGGTTGAATTGGCTCGAATTTCTGTTGGTGAGGGCTTCACCTTTTATGATAGCTTGCCAGATGGAGAGCTGAGCATTTCTTCAAGTTTAGGAAAAATCAATGGTCGCTTAGATTTCGTTTATAGTGAATTCGGTGTGGGGCAAGTTCTAGATTCCTTCGTTACAAACAATGCTACATTTACCTTAAATGAAAAGGGAGATCGAATGAAAGTTTTTCGCGCAAACGATACGATTGATATACGCATATTGCTTTCTTCAAAGAAAAATTTAGAATTAGAATATTACGATTACCAACAATACCGATTGCGCCGTTTTGCCTTGAGAAAGAATTAAAGGAATCCAAGTTCTAATTTCGCTTCTTCGCTCATCATGTCTTTGTCCCAAGGTGGATCAAAAACAATGCTCACTTTTGCTGAAGTAACACCATCAACAGACGCCACTTTGTCCTCAACTTCTTTCGGTAAACTTTCCGCAACTGGACAATTCGGAGAAGTTAAGGTCATGTCGATGAAAACTTGGTTATCCTCTTCCACCTTCACTTCATAAATCAGTCCAAGTTCAAATATGTCCACAGGAATTTCTGGGTCATATATGGTTTTCATCATTTGAACTATTCGGTCTTCTAAGTCACTCATGCTGCTGAAATATGTTTAATTGCTTCAATTTTTAATCGTTTCACCATGCCAAGTAATCCATTCGCACGGGTAGGAGAAAGGTGCTCTTGCAGTCCGATTTTAGCAATGAAAAATAGATCTGCCGTTGCAATTTCTTTTGGCTCCTCGCCATCCAATACTCGGATTAACAATCCAATAATTCCCTTGGTAATTATCGCGTCTGAATCTGCAGTAAAATGCATTTTTCCGTTTTCAAAATGGGAATCCAACCATACGCGTGATTGACATCCCTCAATGAGTCGGTCATCTGTTTTGTTTACATCGTCAATTTTGGGAAGGTCCTTGCCTAAGTCAATGATGTATTCGTATTTTTCCATCCAATCATCGAAAACTTCGAATTCTTGGATGATTTCGTCTTGCTTTTCTGTTAAGTTCATTTTATTTCAACATGCTTAAACTGCGTTCAACTGCTCCGACAAAGGTGTCAATTTCTTGTTTCGTATTGTAAAACGCAAAAGAGGCACGAACTGTTCCAGGAATTCCGTAAAAATCCATCAATGGTTGCGTGCAATGGTGTCCTGTTCGGACGGCAATCCCTTGTTTATCGAGTAATGTACCGATGTCAAATGGATGAATGCCTTTAATGGAAAAGGAAACGACAGAGGTTTTGTTTTTCGCTTCTCCAATGATTTGAAGTCCTTCGAACGTATCCAACATGTCCTCCGCGTATTTCGCCAATTCGCGTTCATGTTTTTCTGCTGCGACCATGTCAATGGATTCTAAGAATTCAAATGCTTTTCCTAAGCAAATTCCACCGGCAATGTGTGGTGTGCCTGCTTCGAATTTGAATGGAAGTTCGTTGTAGGTCGTTCGTTCAAATGTGACACGAGCAATCATATCGCCTCCACCTTGATATGGTGGCATTCGGTCTAAAAGATCTTCCTTACCGTAAAGCACGCCAATTCCTGTAGGACCGAATACTTTGTGACTCGAAAACACGTAGAAATCACAGTCCAACTCTTTCACATTGATGTGCATGTGTTGAATACTTTGTGCACCATCGATCAATACTTTTGCTCCAACTGCGTGTGCTTTTTGAATGATTTCCTTAACTGGGTTCACTGTTCCAAGTGTATTGGAAATGTGTGTAATGGAAACGAGTTTGGTTTTTTTAGACAGGAGTTGATCAAACTCTTCCATGATCAGTTCACCACGTTGGTTAATCGGAACAACTTTTAGCACGCAGCCTTGACGCTCACACAGCATTTGCCATGGGACGATGTTCGAATGGTGTTCCATGGCTGATATGAGAATTTCATCCCCAGCAGACAATGTTGAACCGAAGGAATAGGCAACTAAGTTGATACTGTCGGTTGTTCCTTTCGTAAAAATAATTTCTTCAGATTTTCTAGCACCCAGGTAATGTTGAATTCGCTGTCTTGCTGCCTCGTAATCCGTTGTGGCTCTTTGACTCAAATAGTGAACTCCACGATGAATATTTGCGTTTTCCTTCGAATAGAACAGGTTAATCGCGTCTAATACCAATTTAGGTTTCTGTGACGTTGCTCCGTTGTCAAAATAAATGAGATTCTTCCCATAGATTTGTTGACGAAGTGCAGGAAATTCTTCTCGAATTTCACGAACATTAAATGGTTTTTGTTCTAGGTTGCTCATATTCGTACAAAGGTACGAATTCCCTTATTTTGAATTGTTCTAAAGAAGGATAAATTACAAGATTATTTTGCTTTTAAAGAAATGTAGGGAATTAAAACTTCTTCTAATGAAATCCCTCCATGTTGAAAGGTATTTCCATAATAATTGACAAAATGGTTGTAATTATTTGGATAGACAAAGAAATCCTGTTCTCTTGCAAAAACAAACTCTGCAGATAATTTCAGTTTGGGAAGAAATGCTTCACTTGGATTCTTCACTGAAAACACTTCTTTTGCTTCGTAGGTTAAACCGCGTCCTGCTTTGTAGCGCAAATTGGAATTCGTATTTCGTTCACCTACGATGCGGACAGGTTTGTTCACCTTGATTGTGCCGTGATCGGTTGTGATGATCAGGCGTATTCCTGCATCCGCAATTTTTTTAATGATTTCCAGTAGGGGAGAATGCTCGAGCCAAGAAACGGTGATGGATCGATACGCCGATTCATTATCCGCTAATTCTCGGATAACTTCCATTTCCGTTCTAGCGTGAGACAACATATCGACGAAATTATACACAATAAAGTTTACGTCATTATCTTTCCATGTATGAAAAGAATCGCCAAGTTTTTTTCCGGCCTCCACATTCGTGATTTTATTGTAAGTCCATTTTACGTTTTTACCCAAACGTTTTAATTGTGCTTCAAGGAATTCCTTCTCGTGCATGTTTTTACCTCCTTCATCATCTTCATTCTTCCATAATGTTGGGAACCTTTTTTCGATTTCAGAAGGTAATAATCCTGCAAAAAACGCGTTTCGTGCATAATGCGTCGCGGTTGGAAGAATGGAAAAAACAATCTCCTCTTCTTCTTTAGAGAAATATCTTGATAAAATGGGTTCAATCATTTTCCATTGATCGAATCTTAAATTATCGATCACGAGAACGGCTGTTTTTTCTTTGCCGATAAAGGATGCGATTTTATCCTTCATAAGTGTGTGTATCATTTGAGGAGCTTCCTCTGTACCGTTCACCCATTCCAAGTAATTATCCTCAATGAAGTCGCAGAAAAGTTTATTAGCTTCCTTTTTCTGCATGTCGAAAATCTCACGCATTCCAGAATCTTCAATTTTATCTAATTCTAATTCCCAATAGACAAGTTTCGCGTAGAAATCTTTCCATTCTTCTGCATCCATTCTTCCCATCAGTTGCATGCCGAGTTGACGGAATTCTTGTTGGTAGTTTGAATTGGTCTTTTGACTTACTAATTTAGACAAGTCCAAGTTTTTCTTAATGCTTAACAGAATTTGATTGGGATTTACTGGTTTGATGAGGTAATCAGCAATCTTACTCCCAATGGCTTCTTCCATAATGTGCTCCTCCTCACTTTTCGTGATCATCACAATCGGAACAAGTGGTTTTTGTTCTTTGATTTGAAACAAGGTTTCGAGTCCGGTTAAACCTGGCATATTTTCATCCAAGAAAATAATATCGTACGAATGAAGGAGCGCTTTTTCGATGGCATCTTGACCATTCGTGACAGGATCAACACTGTATCCTTTTGCCTCTAGAAACAAAATGTGTGGTTTCAACAATTCAATTTCATCGTCCGCCCAAAGAATTTTACCCTGCATATGCCTTATTTTTAATAGTTTTGAATGATTTTAACTAAAGGTACTCAATTGCAACCGAATCAACATCGAAACAATAAGAAGAAAATTATTAACGACCCAGTCTATGGTTTTATTACAATTCCGGACGAAATAATTTTCGATATCTTGGAACATCCTCATATGCAGCGACTTCGCCGTATTATGCAGTTGGGCTTAAGTCACCTTGTTTATCCGGGCGCAAATCACACACGTTTTCATCACGTTTTGGGAGCGATGCATTTGATGAGTCAGGCCGTTTCTACCATTCGTCGCAAAGGGCATGAGATTACATCGGAGGAAGAACGAGCTGTTTGTTTAGCTATTTTATTACACGACATTGGACATGGTCCGTTTAGTCATGCCTTGGAATATGACATTGTTTGCGGTGTAAGTCACGAAAAAATATCGTCTTTTTTCATCGAAGAATTATCAAAGAAATTTAATGGTCAACTAGATATGGCCTTATTGATTTTTGAAAATAAATACAGCAAGCCGTTTTTACATCAATTGGTTTCTAGTCAACTCGATATGGATCGACTCGATTATTTGAACCGAGATAGTTTTTACTCTGGTGTGAGTGAGGGTATCATCGGAACAGATCGTTTAATTGAGATGTTGAACGTGCGCGATGGGCAATTGGTGCTGGAGGAAAAAGGAATCTATTCGATTGAAAAGTTCATCGTGGCTAGACGATTAATGTATTGGCAAGTTTATTTGCACAAAACGGTTGTTGCTTCGGAGTTTATGTTAATCCATGCATTGCGTCGCGCTAAATTTCTTTCGAAAAGAGGCGAAACTATTTTTGCGAGTCCGGCATTGACTTTTTTCATGAAGCAAGACATCACTGAAAACGATTTCCATCAGCGAAAAGAAGTTCTAGAAAATTTTGCCCAGTTAGACGATTACGACATTTGGTCAGCTATTAAAGTTTGGCAAAGTCATCCAGACCTTATTTTGTCGCAATTGTCCAAATGTTTGGTGAATCGAAAATTGTTCAAAATCGTCATTTCTAAGGAACCATTTAGTGAAGAACGGATTGCCGCAGAACGCAAACGCGTTCAAGATGCGTATAACCTGAATGAAAATGAGGTAGACTATTTCGTTTATTCGGATATTCTGACAAATAAGGCATACAATCAAGATAAACAGAACATTCATTTGTTAAAGAAAAATGGTGAAATCATTGATTTGACCGCAGCTTCTGATAACTTGAATATATCCGCATTAGCCCAACCGGTAGAAAAATATTTTCTTTGTTTCCCCGCTTAGTGTAGGCCCTTTACACAATAATTTCTCGATTCTACGTTATTCATTTGGTTAAAAAATCAAAATATGGTAAAAAAATACGTGAAAAGTTGTACTAAAGTGAAACTAATTGTATTTTTGTATGGAGAAAGTGGGAGAGAAGTTAAGAGACATCCTCTTTTTTGAATCGTATTTTGAAGATTTTTTTGTTCAGCAGAAGCCGAAAGTAAAGGAAAAAATCATTTGGACACTCGAGTTGCTACAAGAGTTGCCAGTGATTCCTGCACAATACCTAAAGCACATTCACGGAATAGATGGTCTCTATGAAATTCGCATTCAACATGGAGGAGATATTTTTTGGATTTTTTGTTTTTTCGATGATGGTAGCTTAGTGGTACTCATTAACGCCTTTCAGAAGAAAACACAAAAACTTCCACGAAGAGAAATCGTACGTGCCATTCAAATAAAAAAGGATTATGAAAACAACAAGTAAAGTACTGACATTAGATCAGTTCAAAGACAAGCATTATGGTCCAACAGGTTCTGAAGCTCGTGATAGCTTAGAAAAAGGCTATCAAGAATTTCGTTTAGGAGCGATGATACAAAGTGCAAGATTAGAGAAAGGGATGACTCAAGAACAATTAGCCACCAAGGTGGGTACCACAAAATCGTATATTTCTAAATTGGAAAACGACATGAAAGAAGTCCGTTTTTCCACCTTGAAGAAAATTGTAGAGCTAGGATTAGGTGGACAACTTGAGTTATCCATTCGTTTGTAATTACTTTCGGATGATCGTTTTTGAAAGTACAACAGATGTTGGAATGGTGATCAAATGTTCTTCGTTGGTCTTAATGTACATGAAGAAAAAACTGATGTCCATCAACTCTCCTTCGATATCGTATTCTTTGTCCAAAATACGTATCGTTTCCCCAATTTTCATAGGGTGATTAAAGAAGAGAATCAAACTCGCGGTGATATTTGATAATATCGACCATTGGGCGAAAAAAGCGACGCCCATCACGGTAATAATGGAAGTGATAAAAACAACCAATCCTTCTTTATTGATGTTCCAAATCCCCGCCATGACAATGGCAATGAAAATCCACAAGAACAGATTGATAATCCTTACGGTAATTCGTTTTCTTTTCAGATCGAAGTCGAAATGAGCCAAGAAGCGATTGACCGATTTTGTTGCGAATATCTTTATTAACAAGGTCAATGCAATTAAGATAACGGTCTCTAAAAGTTGGAATTCTAATTGATTCATGATTTCTTTAATTTAAGTTTTGCCTGATCCCAAAAAACATCTAATTCATTTAATGTCATGTTGCGGATGTCGATTTCTGCCACTTTAATCATTTCTTCCATTAGTTGAAACCGTTGGATGAATTTCTGATTTGTTTGAGCCAAAGCATTTTCAGGTGAAATGCCAATGAAGCGCGCATAGTTTACGAGAGAAAACAACACGTCACCAAATTCCTCTTCTACATGTTCAGAGTTTGCTTCCACTTCGACCTGCAGCTCTTGCATTTCTTCCTCCACTTTTTTCCACACATCTTGACGGTGTTCCCATTCAAAGCCAATGCCTTTTGCTTTTTCTTGAATACGGGTCGCTTTCACGAGTGCCGGTAGGGAAGAGGGAACTCCCTCCAGAACAGATTTCTTTCCTTCTTTGAGTTTCAATTTCTCCCAATTCGCTTTTACTTCCTCTTCGCCTGAAACGGTTACGTCTCCGTATATGTGTGGATGACGGTAAATCAATTTTTCGCAAATTGCATTCAAAACACTTGTTACGTCGAATGAACCCTGTTCATCGCCCAATTTACAATAGAAAACGAGGTGAAGGAATAAATCTCCAAGTTCACCTTTGATTTCCTTCATGTCATTTTTTGTAATGGCATCGGTCAGTTCGTACGTTTCTTCAATCGTTAAATTTCTTAACGTTTCGAAGGTTTGTTTTTGATCCCAAGGACATTTTTCCCTTAAGTCATCCATGATGTTCAATAAGCGTTCAAACGCTACAAGTCTAGAATCCATAAAGCAAAGTTAAAGTTATTCTGCCATCCAATAATTCATTAATTTTGGAATATGAAAAAAAGTGGCCTACTTTTTTGTCTTTGTTTATTTTTCAGCAAATTCAACTTTGCCCAATCGGGATTTGAAGTCCGTGCTAAAGTTGGATTCTTAGCTGCCCATCATGCCGGCATGGCACACATTCCAAAACAATTAGCTGTAGCAACTGAATTGAGTTATTTGAAGCGTTTAACTGGTGATAAGCTTTGGCAGAAGTCCTACCGTCAACCAGTTGTTGGTTCAACGTTATTCATTGGTTCTGTTGGGAATAATGACATACTCGGGCATTATGTTGGCTTATATGGATTTGCTGAATTACCAATTATAAAATACAAAAAGTACCGAATGGACTGGAAATTCTCCACCGGGTTGGGATATACCAACAAACCGTATGATCCAATCACCAATCCAAAAAATATGGCCATTGGTTCTCATTTTAACGCACTGATGTGTTTTGCACTAAAGCAAACGTTTGGATTTAGAAATTCTGGAATTACCTTGGCAATGGACATGACGCACTTTAGTAACGGTGCATTTAAGGTTCCGAATTTGGGAATTAATTTACCTTATATTTCACTTGGATTTCAACATTATTTCCGAGGCAAAATTTCACAACACAGTGCAGATTTCGAGAAGGATGTAGCATACAGAATCAATCCGCAACCAAAACCAAATTTCTTAACTTACCAGCAATGGCAACTGAGTGTAAATGGAATTTTAACCTGCAAAGAAACCATGCCCATCGGTGGAAAAAAATACCCTGTTTACGCAGGATCGATATCGCTGCGTCGCTATAGAAGCCAAAAGTCTGGAGTGGAAGTGAACCTTGATGTTATTTCAAAACAGGCATTAATGAATTATGAACCAATGGTCAATAAATCGCAGTTGGATATTCTTCAAGTGGGTATTTCAGCCTCTTATATTCTTCCATTTGATCGCTTTAATTTTGTTTATGGCGCTGGAATGTATATTCGTGATCGCTACCGTGCGGATGGACCCTTGTACATTCGATTGGGATGCCGTTATTACCTAACCCAAAACATCAGTGCTGTCTTTGGATTAAAAACACATTATGCAAAAGCAGATTATTTGGAATTTGGTTTATCCTATCATTTTATTAAACTGAAAAAATGAACGCCTCAAAGACACTATTACTACTGTTTTTATTTTTTCAATTAAGCTCCTGTAAAAAAGCAGAAAATAGGCCCTGTTGGAAAACAGCTGGAAATAAAATCACCAAGATTATTCCACTTCCAGCATTTCATGAATTGGAATTGCATCAACGCATGAAAATTGAATTGATTCAGGATACGGCAGACTTTTTGGAAATTGTTGCAGGTGAAAATCTTGTTAATTTTATTGATTGGACCGTTTCGAATGCTAAACTTGAGGTATGGAATGAAAATAGATGTCCTTATTTGCGCTATAAAAATGGAGATGTTACCTTAAGAATTCACTTCGTAGAATTATCCAAACTGACCTATTGGGGTTCTGAACTTTTAACGAATGTTGATACGATCCATACAAATCACTTGGATGTATTAATGAACGATGGGGCTGGAGATTTAAGTTTAAATGTCCAAGCGAATTCCGTAAACATTCAAAATCCACATGGTTTTGCGAACTTATTTCTGAAAGGTTCCTGTTCATACCTGCGACTTGATATCGATGGAAATGGTTGCTTTGATTCGCGCGACATGATTGTTCAGGATTCAATTTCTGTCATGTATGCGTCCAATGGAAGGTCCTTTATGTCGGTTGATCAACTGAAAATCAAAGCTGAATTATCTAACACAGGTGATATTTGGGCTTATGGTGTTCCTTCAGGTATTCAAAAAGTTCGCTATTCAACTGGTGATTTAATTTTAAAATAAAGATGAAAAGATGGCTCATAATTCTATCTCAAATTTGTAATACTGCAGTTTGGGCAGAAAACATGGATACCTTGATTTTCCAAATGCATGGACTTATTGATGGTTATTCAACACTTGGCAAGACCAATCCTTTAGGAAAGGTGCCATATTTGGTCTCTTCATCAAACCTAAATTCCTTTCAAATCAACTTGAATGTGATGGAATTTACCTTAGAGAACTCAAAGTGGAAATATGCGCTGTCTCCAGCTATTGGGTCATACATGCAGCAAAATTATGCTGCAGAGAAAGGGTATAAACGATGGATTTACGAAATGTATGTGCAGCGTAAATTCAATCAATCGAGTATTGCAGCGGGAGTTTTTAGTTCGCCATATACACAGGAGACGCCTAAAAGTGGAGATCAATTGAGTTATTCCCGAAGTTTAGCGCCCGAATATGTCCCTTATTACATCAGTGGGTTGAAATATCAACGAACCTTATCTAGCTATTTGAATTTATCGCTTTTTGCCATGAATGGTTGGCAAAAAATGAATTATGATCAGTTTTCGCTGTCCTTTGGTTCTCTTTTAGAGTTTAAAAAAGGAAATTGGAAAGTGAATTGGTCCACCTATATTGGAAGAGAAAAACCAACGTTTGCCAAAGAACTCCAAACACGTATGTTAAGTGAATGGAATATGCAATACTCAAAAGGAAAATGGACCATTCAAAGTTGCGCTTTTGTTGGGACGCAAGGAATCAATTTTTCGCATAATTGGTGGCAAATAAATACGCAATTAGCCTTTTTGGCAACCGCAAAGACAAGGCTTTACGGACGTGTAGAATATTTCAGTGACCTCAATACAGTTCAACTTTCAACCGGTAAATTAGCATCGGAAAGTATGGGTGTGAATTATGCATTAACGGATGTCATGAGCATTGGAACTGAATTTCGCTGCTTCCATTCTGAAAAAAAAGCGTTCGAACCCTATCAGTTTCTGTTTTTTCAGCTTAAATTCTGATTAAATTTGAATCCTCGCAAAGCGACATACTAGTAAAAAGACGACCATGAAAATTATTTCCTTTAATGTCAATGGAATCCGAGCAATTGTTGGAAAAACATTCATTCAAGACATGCAGCGTGTGAATGCCGATGTGATCTGTTTACAAGAAACGAAAGCAACACCAGAACAAGTTCAAGATGCAACAGCAACTTTGGAAGGTTATCATGTTTTTGCCAATTCAGCAGAAAGAAAAGGTTATTCTGGTACGGCGATTTTAAGCAAAGTTCAACCATTGAATGTCACTTATGGAATCGGTGTTGCAGAACATGATTCAGAAGGACGCGTTGTTTGTGCTGAGTACGCTTCCTATTTCGTTATTTCTGTATATGTCCCGAATTCAGGTAGTGAATTATTGAGATTAGCGTATCGTCAGTCTTGGGATTCAGCCTTTCTATCATACTTGAAAAAATTAGAATCTACAAAGCCAGTGATTGTTTGTGGGGATTTCAATGTCGCACATCAGTCGATTGACTTGGCTCGTCCGAAAGAAAATTACAACAAGGCGGCGGGATATATGCAAGAAGAAATAGATGGAATGAATCAATTTGTCGAAAATGGATTGATTGATACGTTCCGAACATTGAATCCGGAATTGGTGAACTATTCTTGGTGGAGTTACCGTGCCGGTGCGCGCGAGAAAAATGTAGGCTGGCGGATTGATTACTTCCTCGTATCGAAGTCTTTTTTACCTCATGTGAGGGAATCCTTCATTTTAACCGATGTATTTGGATCGGATCATTGTCCTGTGGGCATTCAACTATAAGTTCAAGGATGCAACACTTAAAAGATTCATTCAAACACAAAGGAAAACGCAAACAATTAATTCTTGAACTCGCGAGTATGGGGGTAAAAGATCAGCGTATTCTAGATGCTTTTGATGCCGTTCCTCGTCATTATTTTCTCGATACAGCATTCGAAGACCAGGCTTATTCCAATATGGCCTTTCAAATTGGCGCAGGACAAACCATTTCTCATCCGTACACTGTTGCCTTTCAAACGGAATTATTGGAAATCCAAAAAGGGGAGAAGGTATTAGAAATTGGCACCGGATCAGGATTTCAAACGTCCATTCTATGCGAAATGGGTGCAAAGGTGTATTCCATTGAACGTCAAAGCGAGTTGCTGTCGGCAAAACACGTCATTCACTTCCTAAATTACTCACCCAAGCTGTTTTTTGGTGATGGATACAAAGGCAGTCCGCTAAACGCTCCATTTGATAAAATATTGGTGACGTGTGGAGCTCCTGAAATCCCCCAGGAATTATTGAAACAATTGAAAGTGAATGGAATCATGGTTATTCCTGTAGGCGAAGGAAAGGAACAAAAGATGTTGAAAATCATCAAGCAAAGTGACATCTCATTTACGAAAGAAGAATTTGGAACCTTTAAGTTTGTTCCAATGTTGGAGCGTACTGTGAACACTAAAAAATAAGTTATGAAAGTTCTCATTATTGACGATGAACGTGCGATACGCAGAGCATTGAAAGAAATTTTGGAGTACGAAAACTGCCAAGTTTTAGAAGCGGAAAATGGAAAAGAAGGATTAGAGTTGATTCGATCCAATTCCTTAGATGTTATTTTCTGCGATATCAAAATGCCGTTAGTCGACGGAATGGAAATGTTGCAACAAGTTCAAAATGAAGGAAATGAAGTTCCGATTATCATGATTAGTGGTCATGGGACACTGGAGACGGCTGTTCAAGCGATTAAAATAGGAGCATTTGATTTCATTGAAAAACCTTTGGACTTAAATCGCATATTGCTCATTTTGAGAAATGTGAAGGACCGAAATCAATTGGTGCAAGAAACAAAAATTCTAAAAACGACCGTTAAAAAAATAAAGGGAAGTGCCATCATTGGTGAAACTCCGGAGATTTTGGAGATCAAAGCCATGATTGAAAAAGTAGCTCCTTCCGATGCGCGTGTACTAATTACAGGTGGAAATGGTACCGGTAAAGAATTAGTGGCGCGATCACTTCATGAATTATCTAACCGTGCAAAAATGCCTTACATCGAAGTAAATTGCGCAGCAATTCCTTCGGAATTAATTGAGAGCGAGCTGTTTGGGCACGAAAAAGGTGCGTTTACCTCTGCGGTCAAAGATAAAAAAGGAAAATTCGAATTGGCATCGGGTGGAACCTTGTTTTTAGATGAAATTGGAGATATGTCCTTGAGCGCTCAAGCGAAAGTATTACGAGCACTTCAGGAAAATGTCATTCAACGTGTGGGTGGAGAAAAAGATGTCAAAGTTGATTGTCGAGTGCTTGCAGCAACAAACAAAGACCTGCGTAAAGAAATTACCGAAGGTAGGTTCCGGGAGGATTTGTTTCATCGTTTGGCCGTCATTTTAATTCACGTACCCGCTTTAAACGATCGAAGTTCTGACATTCCCTTATTGGCAAATCACTTTTTGCAACTGATATGTCAAGATCACGGTATACCTTGTAAAGTGTTGAATAATTCCGCGTTAGCTGCATTAAAAGAACTTGATTGGACAGGGAATATTCGTGAATTGAGAAACATTGTTGAACGTTTAGTAATTCTGTGTGATCAAGAAATTGACGCCAAAGATGTACAGAAATATGCCAATGTTAAATCCTAGTTCAAAATTGGGGTTTTTTCTTAAACTGTTGAAAACTAATGGATGATTAATTAGTTTCTTTCAATGAATGTTAGAATCGTCCAAACGGTTTATTACGTCATCTATTGCACGCACACCGAAGGAACCGTTTTCCCATGCGTAAATGATGTTCTTGTTCTTACTTAAAATCATGCAAGGAAACCCTCCCTGTGCCATGATGATCCAATCTTTCGGTTTTTTCGAGGTTTGAACGTCTATTTGAGGATTTAATTTCGATCGAAATGCGTGCATCGCTTGTTTCGATTCTGCCACAACAACATAGCGTATATGAAGTTTTGGATAACTTTTATTTAAATGGTTCATGAGTTTGATGGTTTCATGACAGTAAGGACAGCTCGGTAATACAACGATAGTTAAGGTGAGCTTCGAAGGGAATTTCTCTAATTGTTTTGGTTGAAAATGAACATTTATGAAATCACCTTGATAAATGGGATAAATGGCAAAGTAAGCTCCAAAAGGCAGCAAGCAAAGAATAGCCATACTTAACCACTTTTTAACGCGGTGTTGGATTTTTCTATGAAAAGTATAAACAAGAATAAATCCAAGTAGAGCCATCATTAAATAAGGGATTAATTTTGCTGCCGTCCAGGAAAATCCTAAGTTTAAAAAGATTGTTTCGAAAAAATTCATGCGTTGAAGTTAAAAAAAAAAGGGGGCAATGCCCCCTTAAATGATTGTGATATCAAATTATTGAATGGCACATGTTGTAGTAACAGTTCCTTGAACTGAACTTCCAGCTTCACAAGCCGATGTTGCATCTTTTTTCTTACCGTTAATAGTTGTTGTAGTGCTATTGCTAGATCCTGAAGTAGTATCAGAAATCACACATTTACAAGAATAGTCTTTTGCACAAGAAACCATCATTAAAGAAGCAAAAGCTCCTAAAATAATTGTTTTTTTCATGTTAAATAATTTAAAGGATAAATAATACTTAGTAAAAATAAAAATTAAATTATTACTCAAACTTTTTTCGGCATTCTTTTATGGTTATATTAGAACTTATTCTACAAGTAAAAGAGAAGTAAGAATTGTGCTAAATTATTTGTTGCACTTTTGATGATTCTCTGTTTCAACTTATTGAATAGTACATGTTTTTGTAATAGTTCCAACCACCAAATTTTGACCTTCACAAGCCGCTTTCGCATCTTTTTTCTTACCGTTAATAGTTGTTGTAGTGCTATTGCTAGATCCTGAAGTAGTATCAGAAATCACACATTTACAAGAATAGTCTTTTGCACAAGAAACCATCATTAAAGAAGCAAAAGCTCCTAGGACCAAAGTTTTTTTCATTTCTGTTCGTTTTTAGTTAATTAATTTTAAGCTTAAATTTAAACAAAAATACCATTAGTACTTTTTTTAGCGACATTTTGTATTTTCAGAGCATTCATATTTGTTTAGCTGAATGATAATTTTAGGCTCAATGATGCTTTTTTCGATTTAATCAAAAAGATTTAAGATTTTAAATACTTGACTAAAATATAAAGTTTCATATTCAATTTCTTGATTAAATTTGTTAGAGATAACCGAACTATCCATTCCTAAAATGAACAAAATGAATTTTAAAAAGATTCTTCCACATGTTATTGCCATCATTGCATTTGTTACACTGTCTTGCATGTATTTTTCACCAATATTCAATGGATACTCTTTGAAACAAAGTGATATTCAACAGTATCGTGGAATGGAAAAAGAAATTTCCGATCATAATTTAATGAATGAAAAGAATGCACTTTGGACAAATTCAATGTTTAGTGGTATGCCTGCTTATCAAATCAATGTTAAACATCCAAATAACTTTATTTCACAGGTAGACATCTTTTTGAAATTAGGTTTACCTCGTCCCGCTGGACTACTCTTTATGGCGATGTTGGGGTTTTATATTTTTACGTTGTGCATGAAGGTCAATCCTTGGGTTGGAATCCTTGGCTCAATTGCCTTTGGTCTTTCTACAATCAATATTTTATATATCGGTGCAGGGCACGTTACCAAGGTAAATGCGATTACTTATATGGCTCCTGCCTTGGGTGGACTGATACTCGCTTTTCGAGGGAGGTTTCTCTTAGGAGCCTCTGTTTTCGCTCTATTCTTTGCACTGAATCTTTCTGCGAATCACCTTCAAATGACTTATTATTTATCATTTTTATTAGCTGCAGTTGCCATTGGTGAGTCCATTCGATTATTCATTTTAAAAGAATTTATCAAGCTAGGTAAAGTGATTGTAGCATTGATAATTGGTTCAATTTTGGCAATAATGCCCTCCTTTGGAAATCTTTCGTCAACCTTAGAGTATAGTAAATATACGACTCGTGGGGCAAGTGATTTAAGTATCAAACCGAAAGGTGATTTAACTTCAAAAGTAAAAGAAGGACTAGAGACAAATTACATTTTGGAATACAATTATGGTCCTGGTGAATTGTTATCCATCATAGCACCAAATGCAAAGGGAGAGCGAGGAGAAATGATGGGGAATGATTCAGATGTAATGATGAATGTAGACCCTCAGTATTCTGAAAATATTGCGCAAATGAACAGATATTGGGGTGGCCAACGTATGAGTGGAGGTGCATTTTATTTTGGAGTAATAATGCTTGTATTCGCCATTTTTGGACTTCTTTTTTTGAAGGACAGTATCAAATGGCCCTTTTTACTTATCGGAATTCTAGCGTTATTGTTGGCATCGAATAATCCAGGTGGAATGAATGATGTGTTTATCAATAAGGTTCCATTCTATAATAAATTCCGTGATTCTAAAATGATTTTGGTGCTGATCCAAGTGATTCTACCTGCGTTGGCTGTCTTGTTTTTGGATAAGTTATTTAAGAAGGAAGGCTTACTTGGCACAAAGAAAACGTGGTTGATTGCGTGTGGAGGAATTGTTTTTATGTTAATCGTTCTTTATGCTGTGCCTTCCATTTCCGGATCTATGTTAAGTAAGGAAGAAACAAAACAATTTGCTGAAGCTATGAATGGATCAAATGATCCTGCACAAGCTAGTTTTTTTAATGGATTGAAAAACGAATTAATTAATGTTCGAACAGGAATCTACAAATCTGATTTTGGTCGTGCAATTGGTTTGAGCATTCTTGCCTGCGGTTTGATATTACTTTCTATTTATTCCAAAGTTTCTACAATCGTTTTATCACTTATCGGAATCGTAGTGGTCACTGCTGATAATATGTCTGTATCGAAACGTTATTTAAATAATGAAGATTTAGACATCGCATCCAAAAGTTGGGAGGAGTCCACGAATTTCTCCACTCCGTACCTCCCGGATATTGCAGATAAAAGTATTTTAGACCAGGAAAAGAGTAAAATTTCCGGACTCGATTCAAAAGTAAACAACTTGGTACAGCGAATGGAAGAGCATCCGAATTATGTCTTAATGGACAATGAAACAAAGCGTTCCATAGCCGAATTCGGTGTGTTAAATTTGAATTCGGATTATCGTGTGTTATCTTTTGCTAATCCATTCAATGAAACCAAAACGAGTTACTTTCATAAAAGCATAGGTGGATATCACGGTGCGAAACTGAAACGTTACCAAGAGCTTATAGATTTCTATCTGTCGGAAGAAATGATGAAATTAAGACAAGAATTTATAAATAAAGAAATTGTAAAGCATCCAGACATCCTTATGAAATATCAAACGGAAAAGGACCCCAATATGAAGTCACAGATTATTGATCAGTTTTTCCAAACGACCAATTTTGATTCTGTTCAAGTAAATGCGGATTTGACACCGGTTTTGAATATGCTAAACACGAATTACTTTATTTCTGGAAGTAATGTCAAAGCCACCAAAAATAAAAATGCAAATGGGGCTGCATGGTTCGTTCGTTCGATTAAAAAAGTACAATCTTCCAACGAAGAAATGTTAGGATTGGGAAAATTAAACAATTTAGAAACAGCTCTTGTAAATACGAAAGAAACAAATGCTGTATTGAAAGACCGTTATCAAATGGATTCTTCATCTGCTATTAAATTGATACAATATGGCACGAATGAATTGAAATATTCAGTCAATAACAAATATGAATTACCGGCGATATTCAGTGAAATTCATTATCCGGATGGTTGGAATTGCTACGCCGATGGAAAACGAATCGAATCGTTCAGGGCAGATTATTTATTGCGTGGTGCAGTTATTCCAGCAGGATCTAAAACTGTTGTTTGGAAATTTGAACCGGAGTCCTACTTTAGAGCAAGTAAAATTGCACTCATCGGTTCAATTCTTTTGTTAGTATCAGTTGCACTTATTTTGGGAAAGGCTTTAATAGAAAGAGTAAAAATGGATAAACAGATTTTAGCGGAATCTTAAATGTCGTCATGTACAGATGAAAAAGAGGACTTATTCAAAGTCCTCTTTTTTTATGCGATCACCAATGGTGAAATCTCTTAATGCCTTTTTACCAAGCAGTTCAGGCAAGTGTTTTGGATGTAAACTGTGACCTGGCCGAACTGAGCGTATGGTAGTTTCATCCAGTATATCGCCTTTCTTGAGATCCTTAGCTATGTATAAGGATTTTGAAAATACTTTTCCAGCTTTTTGTTTTTCTGTTAATTCATATGATTGTATCCCTATAGCTGATTCGGCCTGGCGCACTGCAACGACCATTTCTTTAAATTCAGCTTCATTCATAGAGAAACTTGCATCTGGTCCACCAATAGAGCGGTCTAAAATAAAGTGTTTTTCGATAATCTTTGCTCCAAAACAGACAGATACAATTGGAACAATTGCTCCCATTGTATGATCTGATAATCCTGTTAAAACATCAAAATCATCCGCTATTTTTTGTACCATACGCATGTTTGCTTCTTCAATCGGAGCTGGATAACTCGAAGTACATTTCAATAAGGCAATTTGATTATTTCCCGCATCTCTGCACGTTTGAACTGCTAAAGCAATATCTTCATAATCGGCAATACCAGTTGATATAATTATAGGTTTGCCTTTCGAAGCAGTATAATGAATTAAAGGAATATCTGTAATTTCAAATGAAGCAATTTTGTATGCGGGAACATTCAATGTTTCCAAGAAATCCACAGCTGTAAAATCGAAAGGCGATGAAAAGCAAATTAGTCCAACACTTCTGGCTTCATCAAAAATTTCCTTATGCCATTCCCATGGCGTATAGGCTTCTTGGTATAAATCATGTAAGTATTTTCCGTCCCAAATTGTACCTTGAATTTTAAAATCATCTTTCGTAGTTTTCAAGGTAATCGTATCAGCAGTGTATGTCTGAAGTTTAATGGCATCAGCACCGGCTCTTTTTGCAGCTCGAACTGTTTCCAGTGCAGTTTCTAAACTCCCGTTATGATTGGCAGAAAGTTCAGCGATTATAAATGAAGGACTTTCTTTGTCCAAATTTAATTGACCAATTTTAAACATGAATGCGCGTATTTTTTTTGAAAAGATACATATTTGATTCGATTTCCACTTTAAAACCGAAGCGTTCAAATAACTTTACCGATGGAATGTTTTCCATTAAAACGTATCCTTGAATAATTTTAATTTCATTTAAATCGATTAAATGTTCAAACATTTCGAGACCTTTTTTCATTAGAATGGTGCCAAGTCCTTTTCCATGTGTAATCGGATCTAACAAGTAACTTATCGTTGCAACTGAACCGTTCAAATCAAATCGTATACTACCTATTGGTTTTTCTCTTTCAGTTAGGATGAAATACAAACAATGAGCTGAGGCAAGTTTAGATAGAAACCAATTTGTATGATTCTCGAATGGAATGAAATCTTTACTGAACGCATATTTACGCGTTGCTTCCTGATTCGCCCATTCATAAGTGGTGTCATTATCTTCAGCAGTTGCCAATCGTAAATGGTAATGCGATTCAGATTGAATCGAATGTATCATTTTTATCAGGCGTTCCGTTGATTTACCATCGATTGTAATTTGTGTAGAATGGATTCTTTTCACCTCATTCATCCCAGATAAAATTGCTTTATAGGATAAATCAGAGGCATCAACAAAAGAGTTTAATTTCAAATGCTCTGCGTAAACAAATTGTTGATTTTCTATGTAATAACCACTAATCAACTTGATTTTCGCGGCCAAACATTCGAGAAGTATTCCGCTTGTTGGGATGATTCCATATTCCATTTGGCTCATTAAGCTTGCCATTTCTTTTTCTTGTAAATCGCGATAAATGGTAACTGGAACTGTAGAATTTTCAAGCTGAAGTTCAAACGAGTAACCTGGGCCTAAAACAATATGAATTTCTGAAAAGTTCTGAGAATCAAGGGCTGCCTTGTACGCAATAAGCGTTTTGTTTAGGGGGTCAGAACCACCAAAACAAATAAATAAACTATTTTCAATTTTAGTATTGGATTGAGTGCATGCGAGCTCTTGAAAAGAACTTCTGAGCAGGGCAAAATCTAGACCTAAAAAATACTGAGTAGAAAGTAATGATGAATAAGTACTCGCATCAAATCCAGGAGTAGGATTGACAATGGAATCAACCGGTAAATGCTGATTGGCAAGATCATCGATGCAGATAACTTTGGCCCCTTTGAGTTTAAGTTTTGCATAATAGGAAGTGTCAAATTGATATCCGTCAATAATAATCAAATCTTCCCTTTCAATGTGATTTGTGAAATCATTTGAATTTGTTAATGTAATCACGGTGAAATTTATCGTACACATTTGACGCACGATGTTTGAAATTGGTTCGGTAGAATAGAAAATTACATGTGTTTCTGTCAGTGAGTTGATCAATGCACAACATCGTGTTAAATGGCCAAAACCAATTTCACTGGAAGCATCAACGCGAATTTTTATTTGTTTCTTCATGGATGAAGAATTAAATATTTTAATTCAGCAATTTTCCAATCTTCCAGCGTGTCAATGTCCTGCACTTTTAATTCATTTAATTCAAAGGCACCGATGTTTCCAATCCAAAGTGATTTTGATGCGTTAAATTTTTCTACATTGAAAAAATACATAGCGCCAGCATCGTGGTAATTTTTTAGAAGATCCTGAGACCGCTTATTTATTGCTTCTGGATGGTTTAATTCAACCATATTTGTGTCATTCAAATGAAAGGAACGTTGAATAGGAAAACCATAAGCCACGCAGCTCAGGAGTACATCATATTTGTTACTGACAAATTGTTCGTTCGCGTTTTTCAAGTCATGTAAATCAATCAACGGACTTGTCGGATAAATACAACAAGCAGAAGTGTACGATTCACCGCTATTGGATAATTGTTCAAGTACCTCTAACAAAACAGAAGAAGTAGTTGCAAAATCATCTGCATTTTCTAAGGAACGTAAAAATGGCACTTCAGCTCCGTAATCTTTGGCTATTTGTGCGATTTCAATATCATCTGTTGAGACAATAACTCTTGAAAAAATCCCGCTTTCCAGAGCTGATTCTATGGAATAAGCAATAATCGGTTTTCCGTGAAAATTTTTAATGTTTTTTTTGGGAATGCGCTTGCTTCCACCACGAGCTGGGATTATTGCTACAGTCATTTTTCCTTATTAACTATAAAATGATTTTATCTTATCGATCACATATTCCTGTTCATTGTCCGTTAATGTAGGATACATTGGAACACTTATACATCGAGAATAATAGGCTTCCGAATTTGGGAAATCACCATCTTTCCAGCCTAGATTCTTATAAAAAGGCATGAGATGTACAGGAATGTAATGTATCTGGGTAAAAATGTTATTCTCTCTCAAAAAGTCATATAATCCTTTTCGATTGGTTACTTCTAGAACAAAAAGGTGATATGCATGCCCTTCCATGTAACCAGAACAATTTATCACAGCATCAATATGCTTAAAAGCTTCTGTATATTTTTTAGCGATTTCTTTCCGACGATCAAGGTTCTTATCTGCTCTTAGTAGTTGTGAACTTCCTAAGGCGGCTTGAAAATCTGTCAAACGATAGTTGTAACCCAAATTTTGCATTTCCATATACCACATGGGAAAATCAGATGGCTCCTCCGTACTATTCCCAATTGCGAATTCTATGCTATTTTCAAACTTGGCTATATCACGCGTGATTCCATGGGTGCGTAATTCCAATAATTGACGATAGAGTTGCTCATTGTTTGTTGTGATCATTCCTCCTTCACCTGTTGCAATGTGTTTTACGGGATGAAAAGAAAAAATGGATAAATCGGCAAAATTCCCATTACCCGCTTTTTGCTTTTTACCGTTTATATCCATAAAATAACCTCCGGGCGCATGGCAAGAATCTTCAAGTATCCAAAGATCAAATTCATCTGCTAAGGTTCGAAATTCATCCAATTGAGAAACTCTACCAGCAAAATCAACTGGAATTATCCCTTTAATTTTTTTGTCTTTATTATTTTCTAAAACCTGTTTTACAGATTCAATGTTCATTAAATAGCTGGTTGGATCAATATCTGCGAAAAGCACATTTCCTCCGCAATACTTGACACAATTTACGGATGCCGCAAAGGTGATCGGGGAACAGATAACGTATTCATCCTCTTTAATACCCAGTGCTAATACAGATAAATGTAAAGCAGCTGTCCCATTACTCACAGCAACAGCGTATTTTGCGTCAACATAGTTAGCAAATTCTTGTTCAAATTTTAAAATCCGAGGACCTTGCGTTAAAAAATCTGACTGAAGCGCTTCTGTTACAGCTAAAATGTCACCTTCGGTAATTTCTTGTCTTCCGTAGGGAATTGCTTTCATAATTCAAATGTCTGGTCAACATGTTCTTTAATCAATTCTCTTAGGCTCTCAATAGATTCCCATTCTTCGTTATTATTTGAATTGTATGAAAATCCTTCCGGAACTTTTTTTGCATTGAATTCCTGAATAAATGCTTGCATATCCCAAGAAGTTGTTTGAGGTAGAATCGCATAATATTTTCCTAAATCATATGTGAAGAACGAGTCTGAGGAGGTGATCATTTCCTCATGGATTTTTTCACCTGGTCGTATCCCAATAACAGGTTTCTCGCATTCTGGCCCAATTGCTTCGGCAACATCTAAAATACGATAGGAAGGAATTTTAGGAACGAAGATTTCACCACCCCATGCTGTTTCAAGGGCATGCATAACCATGTCAACACCTCCTTGAAGGGAAATGTTAAAACGAGTCATTGATTCAACGGTTATCGGTAATACACCATCTGTTTTTTTTCTCTTCAGGAAAAAAGGAATTACAGAACCAGTTGAACCCATTACATTTCCGTAGCGTACGACTGAAAATTTGATATTTTTCTTACCGCGAATATTATTTGCGGCAACAAAAAGTTTATCTGATGTTAATTTGGTTGCCCCGTAAAGATTAATAGGTGCGCATGCTTTGTCTGTAGAAAGTGCTACGACATGTTGTACGTTTGATTTTAAAGCTGCTTTTATTACATTTTCAGCTCCGCCAACGTTTGTTTTTACGCATTCGTCCGGATTGTATTCTGCAATATGAACGTGTTTCATAGCTGCTGCATGTATGACATAATCAATGTCTGTGAAAGCCCTTTCAAGTCGTTCTAGATCGCGAACATCACCAATAAAGTACCTCATTTGTGGGTATTTGCGATGAGGAAAGTCTTGTTCCATCTCAAATTGCTTTTGTTCATCTCTTGAAAAAATAACAAGTCGCTTAATTTCAGGGAAATTTGTTAAAATATGTTTAGTTAAGGCCTTTCCTAATGATCCAGTTCCTCCTGTAATTAAAATTGATTTGTCTTTCACGTAAAATAGTTTGATGTACTACAAATATATTCAATTCAGAGTTAAAAAGATAAATTATACGCTATTCTAATTCTTTCCAAATGGAACCATTTTTAATTTTGGAATCCAAATCGTGTTTTGCGTAAAAGGAATCCAAATCGTTAAAAACATCTGTTTTCTGGGTTTTGATTTTCTGAAGCGTATAATTTTCAAACACCCAAACTGTTTTTTTTAATTTTGGAAGGAATTTGAACAAATTTGGAATATAAAAATGCTTCCCTACATGCAAAAGGATAAATAATCTTAAAAATTTAAAATTTAGAGATGGTGTTTTTTTTGATTCCTTAGTGGGTAAGAATTCTCTAAAATAGTTCATGCATCTCAAATGATTTAATCCGTCGGCAAATCCTATTGAGTTAGAAAAAATAGAATTGCGGTTTTTCACAACGGCATCATCATGAAAATAAGCGATATTTTTCTTTATATATAGTTCTTCAAATGCCATTAAAACTTCTTCAGGATTTGTGGCATTCAAGGAACCAGTATATAAATCGACTCGGTCAAAACTTGAATCCCCGTTAATCATTAAAGTTGGAATATTCATTAGCCAAGCTTCCATTATGGACGTGCTTTCAAAGGCCATCCACAAATCGGAAATTTGAATCAAATCTTGAATTTCTATTTCATCCTTTAGGTAAAATACATTCGGATAATGCGCCAAACGATTCATTTCATTTCTAGAATCACGGTAATCGGATTCAAAGTTTTCTCTGGGATGTTTCTTTAATATAAAAAGGACATCCGGATATTTTTCAATGACAATTTTCAAACAGTTTTCGACGAAATCACGTTGCTCTTCCAGCCATTTCTTGCCAGCTTCACCTGGTTTATTGATGTTTGATAAAACATCATTTAGTTCTTGATTGTACAGTTTTCCAAATGCCCAACCCGCGTACCCAACGACTTTATTAAATCGACCAAAACCGTGTTTAGATAGTAGTGTTTTTCTGTCGATAGGTTTTAAATAAGCGTATTTATCAAATCCAGGTGCACCTGAAACTTTGATTATTGATTCTTCTAGTTTATATTTTTTAATTAAAAAGTCTTTGACACGTTCGTTCCACGTATACTGTATCGGACAGAGATTTCTTTTGTCGTGGTTGTAAGCCCAAAAGTCATAATCTATCTCTGAATTGAAATTACCTTCAGAATCATGATTGAATAACACGATATCGTTGTCTACGCAATATTTCGCAACTTGATAATAAAGTAAATGTCCTCGTGCATTTGGAAGAATGACTAAATCAGGTCTATTTCTTCGAATTTTATGAGCATCCCAAATAAACTCAAATGAAATGGAATAATTTTCAAATTTTTCCAAATAATAAATAATCGGAGCCAATAGATAAAAGTCTCTAGCCTCGTTTGAAACAAGGAAACAATAGGCTATTTTTTTAGTTGGTGATTTCATCCAAATATTCTGCGATTTTCTTTGTAATGGCATGATTTGAAAACTCATCTACCGTTTTAATAGGTTCAAAATTGTCTATTTCTTTTGAAAGCAATGCTTTTTTTAAATAGGAATAGATAAATAGTTCATCTGAGTAATCAAATGACCTACCTAGTTGTTTACCTTCAACAATTTGTTTTACGTCTCCGTCCTTCGGACCAAAAACGAGAATCGGTTTTCCCGTTCTTAGCATTTCAAATAATTTACCAGGAATTCGACCTTTCGCGTTTGCTGCTTTGTTGATTGGTAGTAAAAGCATTGACGCTTCTGCGTATTCATTCAATACTTGCTGACGCGGAATCATTCCCATATATTCAGTTAACCCATCCAAATCATTCATGCGAATGGATTCTCGAACGGCATGGTCAACTTCTCCTGCCAATTTGAGTTTAATAGTAGACTTCAATTGTGGATATTCAACTATGAGCTGATTTAAGGCACTTAAAAAGGAGGTTGGATTGCGGTCTTCTCCCAATAACCCACCATGAAAAAATGTAAACTTTTCGCATTCGTTCGATTGAAAGTTGGCGAATTCAGGTTCGTCAAATCCATAATAAATGACATCAACATTTTGAGCTCCAATAGATTCTAATTCTCTCTTCCATGTTGGACTTGCAATAGTGATTTTTTTTGAGGTTTTAAATACCTCTTGCTCCAATGATCTTTGTTTTCGATCGGCTCGTTTACCAATGTACAATTTGTTGTAGTAGTCGACTTGAGTCCATGGATCTTGAAAATCTGCCAGCCATGGAATGTTAAACTTTTTGGATAACTGAAGTCCGATAACAGTGTTCGTGTGCGGTGGTCCATCTGTTAAAATGGCATCCACTCGATTGTTCTGAAGGTAATGGTTTAAATACTTGACCGATGGTTTAATCCAAGGGCTACGCGAATCGGGAATGAAGAAATTGCCACGGACCCACATTCCTAAAGTGTCCACAATCGTTTTTTTCTTCGTTGAATTCGACGTGATGTTTTGTAAAGGTTGATTTTTTTTGCGTCCAGAGAGTTGTTTAAACAGATTAATTGGCTCAAAAATGGGAACTTTGTGAATTTCTAATCCTTCAGGAATGTCCTTTTCATTTGTATAATCCAAAAATTGATAAGAAGGATTTTCAGCAGTGAATACAATTGGTTCCCATCCGAATTCGCGCAAATATTTCACAAATTTCAAACAGCGAAGTACTGTAATCCCGCCTGAAGGTGGCCAATGATATGTAATGATTAATACTTTTTTCACGTTTACCACTTGCTGAAAAACACGTGAATTTCAGAGATACAAAAATAAGCAAATTATTAGTAGAACGTTCCGTTAACTCGGTATCGCTTATATTTGTAGCACAAGATTATGGGAATCGTTCAAAAAGATGCATTTCGTACCATGTTAATTTCCTACGGGGGAATTGGACTTGGTTATTTGAATAAGGGATTATTGTTCCTTCTCATTCTGACGACGGAACAAATTGGACTAGTAAATCTCATCATTTCTTTCGGTACGATGTTTGCCCAATTTTCGAATCTGGGAACGATTTATTCTACGTGGAAATTTTTGCCGTTTTTAAAGAATCAAGCGAAAAAGCACCATGGTTTTTTACCGTTAATTTTATTGATCGTTTTTGTTGGGATTTCCTTATTTACAGCTCTTTCGCTAATCTTTAGGCCACAAATTGAAGAATTGTACTCCGAACATTCCGCGATGTTTGTTTCCTATTATTACTGGTTTATTCCAATTGGCATTTCTTATGTATTGTTTATGGTCTTGGAAATGTATTTGAGAAGCTTTTATAAAAACATCATTTCAGTAGTGGCCTATGATATTGTATTGCGTTTAGCGGTTACTTTGTTATTGGTTATGCTATATTTTAAAGTGATTTCATTTGATTTATTTGTAATTCTACACAGTTTAATTTATTTAATTCCAACCGGTATATTATTGTTGTATTTAAAGAAAATGGGTGAATTAAACCTACTTCCTTCTACGATCCAACTATCCAAACGCTTCAGAAAGATTATCCTTTCTTTTTCTGCATTTAATTACATCAACACCCTTGGTGTTGTGCTTGTTGGTTCCATGGATGTAATCATGATTGCGCAAATGATTGGCTTGGAAGGTACCGGCGTTTATACAACTGTTATTTTCTTAACATCAGCATTACAAGTCCCATATAAATCAATCATTCGTGTAAGTTCTCCTTTGGTGTCCGATTATTGGAAATCGCGAGAAATAGATAAAATGAAAGAGTTATACCGAAAAGTAAGTTCAGTGAGTTTAGTCATTGGATTAGGCTTATTCTGTGGTATTTGGAATAATATCGATTTTCTATTTTCCTTTTTAAAACCAGAATTTCAATCAGGAATTTGGGTATTTTTCTTTCTGATGGTAGGACGTTTGGTGGATATGTATTTTGGAATTAATGGTGCCATTTTCACAACCTCGAAAAAATTTAAATACGACATCTATTTTACGTGCTTTTTGATATTGGCTGTTTTCTTATTAAACCTTTGGTTAATTCCGATTTTTGGAATTGTTGGTGCTGCCATTTCTACTTCAGTGGCCATTTTAATCTATAATTTTGGACGCTTACTTTTTGTTTGGTTCGTTTTCAAAATCCATCCATTTCATAAAAATCAATTTGTCATTATTTCATTGGGTACATTAAGTTTGTTGGTGGGTTGGTTGACATCTGATCTAATAAACAACCAGTACGTAGAATTAATAGTTCAATCGTTCTTGGTTTTCTCATTATTCTTCGTTCCAATTTATTTGTTCAAATTGGAACCGGAATCAGTGAATTATCTAAAGAAAGGAACCGCTTTTGTTGGTTCAAAATTAGGAGGTGGAAAGGAAAAAAAAATGTAGGCTTATTTCAATAAACCTACATTCTATTTCGATTATATCTTTAACTTTTCTCTAAATCTTTGCCTTACACGCTTCAATAGCTGTTTGTAATCCTTCGGGATTTTTCCCACCAGCTGTAGCGAAGAAAGGCTGTCCGCCACCTCCACCTTGAATAAGTGGTGAAACTTCACGGATCCATTGGGCTGCGTTCCACCTGTTTGATTCAACTAACTTTTCATCGATCATCAAGCTCAATCCACATTTATCAGATTCTTTATTACCAATAATTGCAAGGAAATTCTCGTTTTCTCCTTTCAATTGAAATAAAATATCCTTGACAGAATTTGCATCTAAATCAACAATAGCTCCTAAAAAAGAAATGTCACCAATTTTCACAATTTGTGATTTAAGTTCTGATTTTAACTGTCCGGCTTTTTCTCGGATAAGTAAATCGATTTCTTTCTGTAATTGTTGATTCTTGAACATTAAATCTTCGACCGATTTTATAATATCCTTCGGGTTTTTGAGCGCGATTTGAATTTGACTTAATGTTTCTGCTTTTTCTTTGAAGTACGCTTCAGCGGCTTTACCTGTAATGGCTTCGATGCGACGCACACCAGCTGCTACTGCGGACTCCGATACGATTTTGAATAATCCGATTTTCGATGTGTCCGGAACGTGAATTCCTCCACAAAGTTCTACGGATTCTCCAAACTTAATCACCCGAACATGGTCACCATATTTCTCACCGAAAAGCGCCATCGCACCAAGTGCTTTGGCATCTTCAATCGCCATGGCTCTGCGTTCGTCTAGCGAAATATTCGCGGCAATCGCCTCGCAAACTAATTGCTCAATTTGTTGCATTTCTTCATCCGTTACTTTTGAGAAGTGTGAGAAGTCGAAGCGCAAGTTCGAGGAGTTCACTAAAGATCCTTTTTGCTCCACGTGCGTTCCAAGTACCGTGCGCAAGGCGTGGTGAAGTAGGTGAGTGGCACTATGGTTTTTTGCAGATTGATCTTGACTGTCTAGGTCAATAATCGCTGTGAACGTTTGCGTGAAGTCACTTGGTAATTGCTCACTCAAATGAATGATCAAATTGTTTTCTTTTTTCGTGTCGAAAATGCGAATGGTTTCATCTGCACCTTTCAAAATCCCTCTGTCACCAACTTGTCCACCGCCTTCAGGGTAAAATGGCGTTTGGTCCAATACCAGTTGAAAGAATTGTTTGCCTTTTTGACTCACCTTTCGGTATTTGGTCAATTGAACTGGCGCTTCTTTCTGATCATATCCGATGAAAGAGGTTGGTACATCTGTACCAATTTGAATCCAGTCGTCTGTTTCAATAACAGAAGCCGCTCTTGAACGGTCTTTTTGAATTTTAAGTTGTGCTTGGAACCCGTCTTCATCGATGCTGTATCCATTTTCGCGTGCAATCAAGGATGTTAAATCGACAGGGAATCCGTAAGTATCGTATAATTCAAATACATTTTCACCAGAAATGATGGTCTTATTTGCGTTCTTACTAGAGAGCATTAAGTCGTCCATGCGTTTTATTCCTTGCTCCAATGTACGGAAAAAGCTTTGTTCTTCTTCACGAATGACTTTTTCAATCAGGTCTTTTTGTTTGATTAATTCCTCGTAAGGATGTCCCATCAATTGCACCAAAACGCCGGACAATTTACATAAGAATGGTTCTTTCAATCCCAAAGTCTGGTATCCGTAACGAACAGCCCGACGCAAGATTCTACGAATGACATATCCAGCACCGGTGTTCGATGGTAATTGTCCGTCGGAAATGGAAAAACTAATTGCTCGAATGTGATCGGCAATCACGCGTAGTGCGATATCCGTTTCTTCCGATTGACCATAAGGAATTCCACTTTCCTTTGAAACAAATTGTATCAAGGTTTGAAATAAATCGGTATCGTAGTTACTTTGTTTTCCTTGAAGAGCCATGGCCAAACGCTCAAGTCCCATTCCAGTGTCCACATGTGTGGAAGGAAGAGGTTCCAAACTGCCATCAGCCTTGCGGTTGAACTGCATGAAAACATTGTTCCATATTTCAATGACTTGAGGATGGTCGTTGTTGACCAACGTTAATCCATTCACGGCAATTCGTTCAGCTTCATTTCTTAAATCCACATGAATTTCCGAACAAGGTCCACATGGTCCTGTATCACCCATTTCCCAGAAATTATCCTTTTTGGAAGCTAAAATGATTCGATCTTCGGCAATAAATTTTTTCCAAAGTTCAAAGCTTTCTGAGTCCATTGGCACGCCATCTTTTTCGTCGCCTTCGAAAACGGTCACGTACAAACGATCAACTGGAATCTTGTAGACAGAAGTTAATAACTCCCAAGCCCAAGAAATGGCTTCTTCTTTGAAATAATCTCCGAACGACCAGTTTCCGAGCATTTCAAACATGGTGTGGTGGTAAGTATCTACACCAACTTCCTCGAGGTCATTGTGTTTTCCGGAAACACGTAAGCACTTTTGTGAATTGGCCACGCGCTTTTGCTTCGCCTGTTGATGTCCAAGGAAAAAATCTTTGAATTGATTCATTCCTGCATTAGTAAACATCAGCGTAGGATCATTTTTCACCACCATTGGCGCGGAGGGGACAATTTGATGTCCTTTACTTTCAAAAAAGTCAAAAAATTGTTGGCGTATTTCAGAAACCGTCATTGTATCGTTTGTTTGCTTGCAAATTTAGGAAATTGAAAGAACTATAGGCAATGAAAATGGGCATATCACGTTCTAAATAGGAATAATTACTCCATTTAGTCTTCCGTTTTGTACGAAATACCTGAAAATATGAATGAATTGAGTCAAATTGAGTCCAAGCTAATTCTTGTCCGCAAGCAAAAAGTTTTGTTGGATCGCGATGTTGCTGCGTTATATGGAATTGAAACAAAACGAGTTAACGAAGCTTATCGCAACAATTTGGAGAAATTCCCGGAAGGATATGTATTGTTTCTGGATGAAGAAGAATCACATTCTTTAAGGTCGAAATTTTCGACCTTAAAGAATTCAAGTAGAGGGAAACACACAAAATATCAAGTGAAAGCTTTTACAGAAAAGGGATTATACATGTTGGCTACCATACTTAGAAGTGAACGAGCGACGGAAACTACGATTGCCATAATTGAAACCTATGCACGTATCAAAGAATTTACACGATTGGTTCAGAAAGGTGTGCATTCCAAAGATGAGCAAATAACGGCGGAATTACTACAGAAAGGCACTGGAGTATTAAATGAGTTACTTGGACCGGATTTAAATACGGATGAAACGGAAACGTCGATCGAATTTAATTTTGCCGTCATGAAGCTGAAACACACGATTAAACGAAAGAAGTAAATTCCATTACTTTTGTAACTCAGAATTGAAGGACATGGAATTTATCGCTCAAGAATTAGATCAGTATTGCTGCAATCATTCAGCAGAGGAAAATGACTTATTAAAACGCATCAACCGCGAAACGCACTTGGAGGTATTGCAGCCGCGTATGCTTAGCGGACATTTTCAGGGACGCGTGCTGAGCATGTTTTCAAAAATGATTCAGCCTAAACGCATTTTGGAAATCGGAACGTACACGGGATACTCAGCCCTATGTTTAGCTGAAGGACTCACTCCGGATGGTAAACTTGTTACGATAGACGTTAACGAAGAACTTGCAGGGCGTGTTCAATCGTATTTCGATGCATCACCCTTCTCAGAACAAATAAGGTATGTGATTTCTCCAGCATTGGAAGTGATTCCAACTTTGCAGGAAGAATGGGACATCGTTTTCATTGATGCGGACAAGCAGAATTACATTGAATACTATGAAATGGTGTTGCCTTTGGTGAAAACTGGCGGATACATTATTTTAGACAATGTGTTATGGTCGGGAAAAGTGGCCGAATTAGATAAAAACGACAAGGATACCGTGTTGCTGCGGAAATTAAATGCACTGATTCACGACGATATTCGTGTGGAAGAAGTCTTGCTTCCAATCCGCGATGGACTTATGATGGCTCGTAAAAAATAAGATGAAAAAGATTGAAGTACGTCAAACAGCGGACGGATCCAACACGCTCTATTTACCAGAATTAGATGAAACTTATCATTCTAATCATGGAGCTATGCAAGAAGCACTTCATGTATTCATCGAACATGGATTAACGTTTGTTGCGCAGGACAAAAAATCAATTTCTATTTTTGAAATGGGTTTCGGTACCGGACTAAATGCCTTGTTGACCGCTCAGTGGGGAGAAAAGCACCAAAAAAAGATACAGTATACCGGAGTTGAACTTCATCCACTATCCGAAGAAATTTGGCGACAAATGGATTATGTTCAAGGGAAGTCAGAAGGAGAGGAGTATGCGAAAATCATGTCAGCAGCATGGGAGAATTACCAAGATATTCATCCATACTTTGAGTTGAGAAAAATTGAACGTGATGTTCTTCAATTAGAACTACACGAACAAGTTGACCTTGTTTACTACGATGCTTTCGGACCACGAGCGCAGGCCGAAATGTGGGAAATTCCTGTTCTGACTAAAATGTACGAGCTATTAAAACCGGGTGGAGTCTTTGTCACTTATTGCGCTCAAGGACAAATGAAGCGGAATTTGAAGTCACTCGGATTTGAGTTAACTGAATTACCGGGCCCTCCAGGAAAACGTGCGATGACACGCGCAACAAAAAATTAATGTAAAGTTTACATTTAACTTTCGCTGATCAAAATAAAGCACTTAACTTTGTATGGAATTACATTTCATAGTTGTAGTTTTAGTTTTATAGTTTTAGCATGGTTTAGCAGGAAGAGGAACAATCAAGAGTTGTTCCTCTTTTTGTTTTTT
>JBAWZN010000011.1:0-66107 GCA_037143015.1 Flavobacteriia bacterium | reverse complement strand
GTATTGAGGTTTGACCCCTTCAGGGTCTTAATTCATTGTATAATCGTTTTTGTATTGAGGTTTGACCTCTTCAGGGTCTTAATTCATTGTATAATCGTTTTTGTATTGAGGTTTGACCCCTTCAGGGTCTTAATTCATTGTATAATCGTTTTCGTATTGAGGTTTGACCCCTTCAGGGTCGAAATTCGTTGTATTTATGTTTTTTGTATTGAGGTTTGACCCCTTCAGGGTCGGGATGTCCGCTCTTCGCTCTCTTTCTCCTTCTTTTATCCCGCTCTCGCTCTCTCCGCCGCGGCGGACTCGCTCTCAATTCATTTGTTCGTCTCGTACTTTGTAAATTCTCTCAATTATCTCCACGACTTTCATTCCTTCTAAGGCGTTTGTCGTAGGGGAGGTGCGACCGTTTAGGGAATCGATGACGTTCGTGATCATGTAATTATGATTCGCTGCGGATCCTTTGTATGGACCATAGTCGTTTCCTGGATTGGTCGGTGCTAACTCCGGCATCACGTAATCGGTGATGTTGCACACTTCCACTTCGTTCATGTATTGTCCACCGATTTTCACGGATCCATTTTTTCCGATGATCGTCATGGAGGACTCCAAATTTTGATTCGCTACGGAAGTCGAATAGTTCAAGGAACCCATTCCACCGTTTAGGAAATCAAAGCTCACGAAGCCTGAATCTTCGAAGTCTGTGTAGTCTTTGTGGTTGAAATCCGCAAACTTCCCTTGGATGATGTCGATGTCTCCGAACAACCAGTACATGATGTCGATGAAGTGACTGAATTGCGTGAACAAGGTCCCACCGTCCAAATCTTGTGTACCTTTCCATCCACCTGCTTTGTAATAGCGCTCATCGCGGTTCCAGTAACAGTTTAATTGCACCATGTAAATATCCCCAAGGACTTTTCGGTCGATCAAATCTTTGATCCATACGGATGGCGGTGAATAGCGGTTTTGCATCACGCAGAATACTTGCTTCGACACCTGCAACGATTTGTAAATGATGCGCTCACAGCTTTCTTTGGATAAACCCATGGGCTTTTCACAGACCACGTGTTTTTTGTGCTCCAAAGCCATCAAGGCTTGCTCCGCGTGTAGACCATTTGGTGTACAAACGTTCACCACGTCGAATTCCAATCCGCTAGCGAATAGTTCGTCCATTGTCGCAAAAAACGGCACATCGAAATCCAAGGCTTGGCACGCTTCTTTTCCACGTGGATCGACCAACGCAACCAATTCTCCTTCGGCATCACGACGGATCATTTCCGCATGACGTTTTCCGATGTGTCCAGCGCCGATGACGGCAAATTTGATTTTGTTGTTCATAGTTTATTAATTTGTGACTAGTGACTAGTGACTAGTGACTAGTACCTAGTGCCTAGTGACTAGTTTGGAACTCTGTTCTTGCTAGTTCATTTCGTTCTTCAATCTGTTTTTTTAGTGAACAGTGCTCAGTGCCGAACTTCGCTCTTCGCTCTGTTTCTCACTCTCTTTTTGTTTCTCGCTCTACAATGTTCTCGCTCAATGTATATTTATCTCCACTCTCTGGGCATTCTGCTAATCCATTTTCATCAAAATTCAATCGGTGGCCGTATTCGGACATCCAACCGATTTGGCGTGCTGGATTTCCCACAACCAACGCGTAATCTGGAACGTGTTTTGTGACAACGGCTCCTGCGCCGATGAAGGCATAGCGTCCGATGTCGTGTCCGCAAACGATGGTGGCGTTGGCACCAATGCTGGCTCCTTGTTTGACGATCGTTTTCAGGTAACTGTCATGGCGATTCACGGCACTGCGTGGATTCATCACGTTCGTGAAAACCATCGAAGGACCCAAGAACACGTCGTCCTCGCAGATGACACCTGTGTAGATGGAAACGTTGTTTTGTACCTTCACATTGTTCCCCAAAACGACCTCCGGAGAGATCACGACGTTTTGTCCAATGTTGCAGGAAGAACCGAGGATGCAGTTCGGCATAATATGCGAAAAATGCCAGATCTTGGTTCCTTCACCAATCTGACATCCTTCATCGATTACCGCTGTTTCGTGTGCGAAATACTTCATTTACTTCGTAATGTATTTATCAAAATTATAATGGTCCGTTTCCATCAGTTCCTCTTGCGATAAACTTTGGAAATAGGCATAGGTGCGTTTCAATCCTTCGCTGCGGTCGATTTTTGGCTCCCATCCGAGGATTTCGCGCGCTTTCGTAATGTCGGGTTGACGCTGTTTCGGATCGTCTACTGGTAAATCTTGGTAGATGACCTTTTGCTTCGTTCCCGTCAAGGCGATGATTTCCTCGGCGAATTGTGCAATGGTAATTTCCGATGGATTCCCAACGTTCACTGGATATGGATAGTCGCTCATTAACAAACGAACGATTCCTTCTACCAAATCATCGACGTAGCAGAATGAACGCGTTTGGGATCCATCACCAAAGATGGTCAAATCTTGTCCGCGTAGGGCTTGTCCGATAAACGCAGGTAGTACGCGTCCGTCGTTCAGGCGCATGCGTGGACCATAGGTATTGAAGATGCGCACGATGCGTGTTTCTACGCCGTGGAAATTGTGGTAGGCCATCGTGATCGCCTCTTGGAAGCGCTTTGCTTCGTCATACACGCCACGTGGACCCACAGGATTCACATTTCCCCAGTAATCTTCTGTTTGTGGATGCACGGTTGGATCGCCATACACTTCCGATGTGGAAGCGATGATCAATCGAGCTCCTTTCGCTTTCGCTAATCCAAGGCAATTGTGGATGCCCAAGGAACCTACTTTTAAGGTTTGAATGGGAATCTTCAAGTAATCGATTGGACTCGCGGGTGAAGCGAAGTGTAGGATGTAATCCAATTCTCCAGGAATGTGGATGAATTTCGAAACGTCGTGGTTGTAAAACTCGAATTGTTCCAAGGGAAACAAGTGCTCGATGTTTTTCAAGCGTCCGGTGATCAAATTGTCCATCGCAATGACGTGGTAGCCATCCTTGATGAACCGATCACACAAATGTGACCCTAAAAATCCGGCTGCTCCGGTAATGAGTACGCGCTTCATATTATTTTTCAATTAACTGACGACCGATGCTCGAATAGTAGAATCCTTTTTCGTTCATTTCGTCTGTTTCGTATAAATTTCTTCCGTCAAAAATCACAGCATCCTTCAATCTGTTTTTCAACTCGTTGAAGTTCGGATTTCTAAAGATACTCCATTCTGTGCAAATGAGTAAGGCATCTGCCTCATTCAACACACTGTATTCATCTGCTGCGAAGGTAATTTTGTCACCCAATAAACGCTGCACATTTGGCATCGCTTCTGGATCGTACGCGCTTACTGTTGCTCCTGCAGCAAGCAAGGAATCAATCATGTACAAAGCCGGTGCTTCGCGGATGTCGTCTGTATCTGGTTTAAAGGCCAAGCCCCAAACAGCAATGTGTTTTCCGGTGAGGTCTCCACGGAAGAAGTTCTTCATCTTTGGAAACAATTTTGTTTTTTGGTCCTGGTTGACTTCCATCACGGCGTTGAGGATTTTGAAATCGTAGTGATTTTCTTTTCCGGATTTCGCCAATGCTTGCACGTCCTTCGGGAAGCAAGATCCTCCGTAACCGATTCCTGGGAACAAGAAGCGTTTTCCAATGCGGTTGTCAGAACCAATTCCAATGCGTACTTTGTCCACATCTGCGCCAACCACTTCACAAAAATTCGCGATTTCGTTCATGAAGGTGATTTTCGTTGCCAAAAAGGCATTCGCAGCGTATTTCGTTAACTCCGCAGACTTTTCATCCATGAAATAGATGGGATTCCCTTGACGAACGAATGGCTTGTACAAGCTGTCCATGATTTTGCGTGCACGCTCATCGGAGGTACCAATCACTACACGGTCTGGTTTCATGAAATCACTTACCGCATATCCTTCGCGCAAGAACTCTGGATTGGATACCACAGCAAATTCCACCGTTGCATGTTCAGCAATCGCTGCGGTCACTTTGTCCGCTGTACCAACTGGAACGGTACTTTTATCGACAATAACCTTGTAGTCGGTCATGATTTTACCTAATTCCTTCGCAACACCCAAAATGTACGATAAATCCGCGGATCCATCTTCTCCTGGAGGTGTCGGCAAAGCGAGGAAAATGATTTCTGCATCTTTGATTCCCGCCGCAAGGTCTGTGGTGAAGGTTAAGCGTCCCGCTTTGATGTTGCGTTCGAACAATACGTCCAATTCTGGTTCGTAAATGGGAATTTCGCCCTTTTGCATTTTGGCGACTTTGTTGGCGTCGATGTCGATGCAAATGACGTTATTGCCTGTTTCGGCAAAACATGTTCCGGTTACTAATCCGACGTAGCCGGTGCCTACTACTGCTATATTTGTCATATGAATAGTTATTCGTTTTTCGTGCGCTAGCGCGCGGTGTTTTATGTTAGTGCCTAGTACCTAGTGCCTAGTGCGTTTAGTGCCTAGTGTTATTCTAATTATTGTTCTTTTATTCTATTTTTTCATTTCATTTCCAAAATCCCCCACTAGTCACTAGTCACTGATCACTAGTCACTGAGCACTAGACAATAAATACTTTCTCAACCCAGTGATCATTTTTCCAATCTCCAACAATTTGTCATGTACGGAGTTAAAATCTGAATCTTTGATTAATCCAGTGTCACGTGCAAAGCGTATTTGAGATCTTAATTCCTCTGTAGACCCCATCGCAATCAATAAAAATCGTGCAAAATCCTTTTTAGACTTTCGGCCAAATCCTTCGGCAATGTTCGAGGAAATGGATAAAGAGGATCTCAGCATTTGATCTTTTATGGACCATTTTTTATCAAAAGACGACTCGTTTGTCAATCTATCTACTTCTAGTGCGACTTCATACGCCCGTTGCCACGCGTTTAGGTCTTCGTATCTTTTTATCAGTGCCATTTTTCGAATTTCCTGTGAAAACGAGTTGTGGCATGTTTTATTGTATTGTGACTAGTTTTTTAGTGGCTAGTGCGTTTTAGTGCCTAGTAACTAGTGCCTAGTAACTAGTGCCTAGTGTTATTCTAATTATTGTTCTTTTATTCTATTTTTTCATTTCATTCCCAAAAGCCCCCACTAGTCACTGAGCACTAGTCACAAGGCACTAGTCACTACGATTAACTGTTAACGAAAAACATTTTAACTGTGTTTATAATAAATTCCACCTGTTCCTCGTCCATTTCTGTATGAATCGGCAAGGAAATCACGCGATCGGTTAACCAATCGGTGGTGGGTAATTCGGTATTGCTGCTTCCGAAGGCGGCGAACATTTGTTGTTTGTGCGCTGGAATCGGGTAGTAGATCATACTGGGAATATCGTTTGCGGTCAATGCTTCTTGAAGGGCCCCACGACTGGCGGTTTCCAGAATCAAAGTGTATTGATGGAAAACGTGTTTGGAATCGTCGGCGCGGAAGGGAATGCGGACACCTGGAATACTTGCGAATGCTTCGTCGTAGCGTTCGGCTACTTCGCGACGTGCGTCGATGTAGTTGTCCAGTTGGCGTAATTTCACTTCTAAAATCGCAGCTTGGATGGTGTCCAAACGGGAATTGCAACCAATGACTTCGTGCACGTATTTCTGCTGTTGTCCGTGGTTGGCAATCATCTTGATTTTCTTCGCGAGCTCGTCGTTGTTGGTACACAAGGCACCACCGTCGCCGTAGCATCCGAGGTTTTTGGATGGAAAAAAGGAGGTGCAGCCAATGTCGCCAATGGTGCCCGTTTTCACTTTTTTTCCGTTGGTTAAATGGTAATCGGAACCAATGGCTTGCGCATTGTCCTCGATGACGAATAAGTTGTGTTTCTGTGCGATGTCCATTACGGCGTTCATGTTCGCTGCTTGTCCGTATAGGTGAACGGGAACAATGGCTTTCGTTTTTGGCGTAATCGCTGCTTCGATCGCCGCTGGATCAATGCAAAAGGTCTGCGGATCAACTTCCACGAACACGGGTGTGAGTCCGAGGAGGGCGATGACTTCCGTCGTGGCGATGTACGTGAAACTCGGTGTGATGATCTCATCTCCCGGTTTCAATCCCAAAGCCATCATCGCGATTTGTAAGGCGTCTGTACCATTGGCACATGGAATGACGTGTTTTACGCCGAGGTATTCTTGTAAATCCGCTTGAAAACGGGACACGGCTGGACCATTGATGAAATGTGCGTGTTGAATCACGTCTTGAATTGCCGTGTCGATGGACGGTTTGATCTTCTCATACTGAGAAACTAAGTCCACCATTTGAATTTTCTTCATCGAATCCTAATTTTTAATAATAAAAAAGGCGATCAAATGACCGCCTTCTGTAGTTTGTGTTGCGGATTAACGAACAATGGCAAATTGCACACGACGATTCGCTGCATCTACTTCCAATGTGTTACCCGGGTATTTTGTTTCTTTCTTTCCTTTGTATGAAATCACTAGGCGACTTTTGTCAGCACCTTTTTTCGTTAAGTATTCAACGACTGTGTTCACACGAGCTTCAGATAATTTGTTGTTCACTTCATCACCACCTTCGATGTCTGCGTGTCCGCTTACTGCGATTTTTTGGTTTGGATGTGCAGCCATGTATGCTACGACATTATCCAAAATTCCGTGATAAGCATTGTTAATGTAGTATGATCCTTTCACGAACATCACATCGTAAATTCCAGATTCAATCAATGTTTTCGCGTCTTTCTCAGGAGAATGTTCTTCTGGACACCCTTTCACAGTTCCTTTCACTGTTGGACACTCATCTTTACTGTCAACGAATCCGTCTCCGTCTGTATCGATTGTGTTCAAGTCTGGAGCTGGTGTAGGAACGATTGTTTTTCCTGTAACATCTACCATGCTTCCAGCTGGTGTGTTTGCTTCTTGGTCTACTGCATTAATGACACCGTCTTTATCGTCGTCACCTAATTTCGTTGCTGCTTCTTTCGCTTGTTTTTCCAAAGCTGCGATGCGGTTCAAGTCTGCTTGATTCAAACGTGGAGTGTATGTCCAGTCCGCATGTGTTTTCGCTTTTCCGATGTAGTAGCTAACTCCAACTGTTGCTGTAGCGTAGTATCCAGAGAAACCGCCACCTTGAACAGGAGTTGCTTCGAAGTCGAATCCATTGTTTTGGCGAATGTTCCCCATGAAAGAAATGTCACCGTTGATGCTAAAACGCTCATTTACTTTGAATTGCGGTGTCAAACCGATGATTCCTTGTAACATTTCGTCTACGGAACCTTCTTTTGCACTGAATAATTGATTAGGACCAGCTAAAATGTCTTTGTTCCACATCGTCGCGTAACCGCCACCCATGTGCAACAATAATCCCCAACGAGTGGTGAAGTCATTCATGTGTAATAGGTCTGTTAAATTGAATGTCGGTTGAATAGAAATACGTAAAGCATTTGTTGCTGGATGCCCGTCAGTAAAATTAAAGTGATCAAATCCTGCATCGAATTTTAATCCAACGCGGTTATTAAACATATAACGAGAGTTTAACTCGTAGTGTGTGAATTGATATACACGTGTTGTATGGTTTGTATTGTGCATTCCATCGTGACCTCCTATGTTCAGTCCCACGGACCATTTGTTGTAGTCTTGAGCTGTTCCTAAAATGGAAATCAAACTAAAAAAGGCAAAAAGTAAATGTTTCATAAGCTTATTTTTTTAACAAAGGTACATAATTCGTTGTAAATCTTTGATTGAACTTGGATTAATACAAACTATACTACTAAATCTACACAATGAATGTCTTTTTAATTCCTACTCTTGCAGACAAGTATGGGTGGTTTTTGCTTTTCGTTCAGCATCCTGCACACCTGATTTGTCAAGCACACTTTATTTTTCGAACCAATTTGTTTCAATCTAGCTTAAAACCATGGTCATCCTTGCTGTGAGCCCGAAAAAACCCTGAAAATAATAGGGTAAAATAGGCGAAAATGAACAAACAAGATTCGAATCGTATTACAAATATAGTACTTTTTCAACTATTTAGGCAAGTCAAGAAATAAAGGAATAAAATCAGTAAAAATGACTATTTATTTTTCTCGTTTTTACGCATATAGTTGGTTTGATTTCTGAGATATTTTTCCAACGAGATGTGCATCAATCCATTGTAAATAAAAGGAATGGGATCATTTTGTGGATCTGCTCTACTATTGTAATGTTATTAAATCTTTAAGAAAAATAAAATTGCAATCAAAACTAGGGTAAAATAGGCGAAAAATGCTATGTTTGCATAGTAAAGAACCTATGAATATACTTAATACTCAAAGCGCACAAGCATCCGTCTACCGCAAGCCTTCTCTGGAGCAGAAGTGGTATGTGGTGTATACCAAGCGCTTGAGTGAGAAAAAGGTTGCGGAAAGACTCGCTAATTTGGGAGTGGTTTATTATTTGCCTGTTTACACGACCATCCGTCAGTGGAGTGATCGTAAAAAGAAAATCGAAAAGCCTTTAATCAATTCTGTGGTCTTTGTTCAAACGAACGAACGCGGACTGAACGACCTTTATTCCGTTCAGGGGATTCAAGGCGTCTTAAAATATTTGGGACGACCAGCCATTGTTCAAGAACATGAAATCCAAAACTTGCGCATTTTGTTGCAAGAGGTTCATGTGGACGAACTTGAGCAGGTGGACATCCAAGCTGGAGACATGGTGCTTGTCACCCGCGGACCTTTCAAAGGAATGCAGGCCTGTGCCATTCAGCAACAAAATTCCATGCGTTTGATCATCGAGATTAAAAACATGGGGGTAGGGTTTTCGGTAAACGTGCCGAAGACGTACGTGAAACGGCTTTAGGCGCGCAGCCGCCACGGTTTTACGTGAAATGGTTGGTTAGTCAGTGGGACTAGCTGCGGCGAAGCCGTGTAAAGTTCGCGGAGCGAACTTTACTAATGTGCTAATTTGCCAATGTGCCAATGTGCTAATGATTTGTTCCGCTTGCGCGAAACAGTTTTCGGTTAATCGCAGAAATAAGGCTCGGGAAATAATGTGCCAATCTGCTAATGTGCCAGTCTGCTAATGATTTGTTCGCTCCGCCGCGGCGGAGCTAATAGTTCATTGTAGAAATAGCGTTTGCTTACGTGGTTTTGCGATTAACATTGGGTGTGAAATCTCAGGTGTTTCGTTTGGCGGTAGAAATGATGCGACTTAGCAATTTGCCTATTTGTTGAGACTCCGAAAGAAGGGTGTCACAATTTAAAGAATAACTGGCTTGACAGATTTCGAGCCAATAAATAGTTTCCTCACATTCCTTTGAAGCAATTTTAAGTTTGTGAATAAAATCAGGTTTAGATTCCGCGTGTTGAGCTTCTCTAACGTTCGCACCGATTGAAGTTCCAGATTTCAATAGTTGATTAGCAATAACGTAATTTTTCTGAGCTTGTAACTCTTGACAAAAAGACACGGTCATTAGAGCAAAGTCAAATGATTTAGTCAATAAAGGGTTCTTTGATTCAGTCATAAATCTAAGAACGCTAAAAACAAAAAAATATTTTCTTCGCTCAAACTGTTAGTACATTACCTGTCTGAGCAAAGCGAAGATTTGGGCATAACCCCATTAGCACATTAGCACATTGGCAGATTAGCACATTATTAAAACACCATTGAAAACGATCACAAAAAATTCTAAAATCTACATCGCTGGACATCGTGGCATGGTCGGTAGCGCCATCTGGCGTGCGTTGGAAACCTCTGGCTACACAAACCTCATCGGGAAAACCAGCCGTGAATTAGATTTAAGAAATCAAGCAGCGGTGCAAGCGTTTTATGCCCAAGAAAAACCCGAGGTTGTTATTGACGCAGCGGCGAGGGTAGGGGGGATTTTAGCGAATAACAATTATCCGTATCAGTTCTTGATGGAGAACATGCAGATCCAGAATAACTTGATCGATGGTGCTTTTCAAGCTGGGATCGAAAAATTCATCTTCTTGGGTAGCTCTTGCATTTATCCGAAGTTGGCCGCTCAGCCCTTGGTGGAAGAGTGTTTGTTGACAGCGGCTTTGGAGCCGACGAATGAATGGTACGCTTTAGCAAAAATCAGTGGCGTGAAAGCCTGTGAGGCAATTCGTACCCAATTTGGACACGATTACGTGAGTTTGATGCCGACGAATCTGTACGGAATCCACGATAACTTTGATTTACAAACCTCTCACGTGTTGCCAGCGATGATGCGTAAGTTTCATGAAGCGAAGCTGAATGGACACGCACCCGTAAAACTGTGGGGATCAGGAACACCCATGCGGGAGTTCTTGTATGTGGATGACATGGCAGCAGCCGTTGTCTTTGCATTGGAAAATACATTGCCGGAGCACTTGTACAATGTAGGGACCGGCGTGGACCTCACCATCAAAGAATTGGCTTTGCTCATTCAGAAAGTGGTTGGACACGAAGGAAACATTGAGTGGGATGCGTCAAAACCAGACGGAACGCCGCGCAAATTAATGGATGTCACCAAGCTGAAAAAGGCAGGATGGCAATCCACCACCTCCCTCGAAGAAGGAATCGCATTGACCTACCAATGGTTATTGGACAACCAAACAACATTAAAAGAAGTCAAATTATGAAAACCGCCCTCATCACCGGCATCACCGGACAAGACGGATCGTACTTAGCAGAATTGCTCCTTGAAAAGGGCTACATGGTACATGGAATCAAACGCAGAGCATCATCTTTCAACACGCAGCGCATTGACCACATCTACCAAGATCAGCATACAGAGAAACTCAACTTCAAATTGCATTATGGTGATTTAACGGACTCGACGAACATCATCCGCATCATTCAAGAAGTGCAACCAGACGAAATTTACAACCTGGGCGCGATGTCCCACGTGAAAGTGTCTTTCGACTCTCCGGAATACGTGGCGAATGTCGATGGACTCGGAACACTTCGCATCCTCGAAGCGGTTCGCATCCTCGGACTCGAAAAGAAAACACGCATCTACCAAGCATCTACTTCAGAGCTGTACGGTGGATTGCCAGAAAATAAAAACGACAAAGGATTCTACGACGAAAACTCCGCGTTTTATCCACGTTCACCTTACGGTGCAGCTAAAATCTACGGATTCTGGATCACCAAAAACTACCGCGAGGCTTACGGGATGTTTGCCTGCAACGGCATATTGTTTAACCACGAGTCTCCGCGCCGTGGCGAAACGTTTGTGACCCGCAAGATTACCATGGCCACTGCTGCCATTGCTTTGGGCAAACAAGAATGCCTGTATTTAGGAAACCTCAACGCCTTACGCGACTGGGGACATGCCAAAGATTACGTCGAAGCGATGTGGCGCATCTTGCAACAAGAGAAACCAGAAGACTTCATCATTGCGACTGGACAAACAACCAGCATCCGTGATTTCGTGCGCATGGCCTTCCAAGAAATTGGCGTGACCCTCACATTCGAAGGCAGCCAAGAAAACGAGATTGCCAAGGTGGAATCATGCTCGAATCCAGCTTACCAACTCGAAATCGGCAAAGTAGTCGTTCGCGTGGACCCAAGTTATTACCGTCCGACGGAGGTTGATTTACTTTTGGGCGATCCGACGAAGGCGAAGACGCAGTTGGGATGGGAACCGGAATACGATTTGGCTTCTTTGGTGAAAGAAATGGTTTTAAGTGATTTGGGATTATTGAGTGACTAGTGATCAGTGCCTAGTGATCAGTGACTAGTGCCTAGTAACTAGTGTTGGATTCATGGGAAGAAAATTAGTGCTCAGTGCTCAGTGCTGGATTCATGGGAAGAAAATTAGTACTCAGTGCTCAGTGCTGGATTCATGGGGGAAATTCTTAACCATACTTTGAATCATCGCGAATAATGTTTGTAGTTGAAAGGAATTAACCAGTTGTTCATCGAAACAAAAAAAATAATAAATTGAACCAGGCACTAGGCACTGAGCACTAGGCACTCGTTCATAGAACAAAACATTTTCGTTAACTTTACAATCTCAAAAATTATCAAACAACAATGCGCATACCAAATCTCTTCAAAAATCACATTGAATACCTCAGATTTTGTTTAGGTAAGCGACATGTTAAAATAGCACATTTTTTCCTTTTCGTTCTGCTCATATACATTCTTATCGAATGGCAGCACGAGAACAACCTTTACCGCAACATCGGACACGCAGCGCGCATACATGCCGCAAATGGAGACGATACCAGCGTGGTAAAGGAAGCGATGACTTCCATCAACGACATCATGCAAAGCAGGCATAACTTGTTCCAAGATCAGGAAGCACATAGCTGGAAACAAGCGGTCTTTCAGTCAGCGGACATTGACCTCATGTACGGATCAGGAGCCTGCGGGGGATACTCGAAAGTCTTGGCACGTACTTTACAATTGCAAGTATACGATGTACGCATCGGACAATTGAAAACGGCAAGTACAGGTTACGGAGGACACATCATCATCGAGTTGTACTCCGAAACTTTGAACAAATGGGTCTTTGTCGATCCACTGTTCAAACTGATTATCCGACAAAAAAACGGCGATTGGGCCTCGGTAAAAGAAGTAGCGAAACACTACAACTTGTACCGTTCTCAAATGCCAGCAGAATTTAATGCACGATTTAAATTCGACGACGTTCGTTATACAAACTGGGATAAATACGGTGGCATCACGAAACCCTACTACGCCCTCGTCAAACTCTTCAAAGGGGAACGCTACGCGGATACGATTTGCTTGAGAATGTATTGGTTGAGTTCGTTTCCGGTGTTGTTTTGGAGTGTTGAAATAGTTTACTTGGTCCTTTTAGGAATAGGTTATTGGCGTTGGAAACGCGGGTAATGTGCTAATGTGCCAATGTGCTAGTCTGCTAATGATTTGTACGCTCCGCCGCGGCGGAGCTAATAGTTAATTGTAGAGATAGGGTCTGCTTACGTGATTCTGCGATTAACATAGCGTGTGAAATCTCAGGAATTTCGTTTAGCAGTAGAGATGATGCGACTGAGCAATTTTCCAATTTGTTGAGACTCCGAAAGAAGGGTTTCACAATTTAACGAATAACTGGCTTGACAGATTTCTAGCCAATAAATAGTTTCCTCACATTCCTTAGAAGCAATTTCAATGTGCTAGTTAGCTAAACTGCCAAGGTGCCAATGATTTGTTTCGCAAAGCGAAAAAGATGAAATGTTAGCAGAAGAAATAGAATAAAAAAACTACATCTGATTAACAATAAACCGATTACAAAACCAATCTTCGCTTGCGAAGAGCTAAGTACTTTAATAAATATATTATATCCAAACCCATCTTCGCTTGCGAAGAGCCAACAGCTACCCATTAGCAGATTAGCACATTGGCAGATTAGCACATTAAACTAACAACCATCAACACTTCAACTAACCACTCCGCAGAAGAATGGGACCTCATCATCGAGCCCCAAACCTCCCTCTTTGAACTTCACCTCAAAGACGTCTGGCGTTACCGTGACCTACTTTGGTTATTGGTGAAGCGAGATTTCGTTTCGTTTTACAAGCAGACGATTCTAGGACCCTTGTGGTTCTTCATTCAGCCCTTGTTTACGACGATCATTTTTACGTTTATCTTTGGGAACTTGGCCGGACTCAGTACAGACGGACTTCCACAGCCCTTGTTTTACATGGCGGGGATTACCGCATGGAATTACTTTGCCGATTGCTTGACCAAGACTTCTACCGTATTCCGGGACAATGCCAACATCTTTGGAAAAGTCTATTTCCCGCGTTTGATCATGCCTTTGAGCATTGTGGTGAGTAACCTGGTGCGCTTTGCGGTGCAAATGATCTTGTTCTTTCTAATGATTGGCTATTACGCGTTCACGGGTGCGGATTTCCACATGAATGTGTATGTATTGCTCTTTCCAGTATTGGTTTTAATGATGGCCCTGCTCGGACTCGGACTCGGACTCATCATCACCGCGATGACCACCAAATACCGCGACTTAGCCTTCTTGATCACCTTTGGAGTGCAACTGATGATGTACGCAACTACAGTGATCTATCCACTCAGCGCCGCACCAGCGAAATACAAATGGCTCATTGAACTCAATCCAATGACTGGAATCATTGAGGCCTTTCGTTTTGGGTTTTTAGGACAAGGGGAGATGACGATGAGTACATTGGGTTACTCGGTGATTGTGACGCTTGTGTCATTGGTACTAGGAGTGATTATTTTTAATAAGACGGAGAAAACTTTTGTCGATACGGTATAGAAATGTGCCAATGTGCCAATCTGCTAATGTGCCAATGATTTGTTAGCTCCGCAAATGGTTTAATGTTAACGGCAGAAATGAAACACAGAAACATAATTAGTTTAGATACTGACACTTGGCACTAATCACCAGGTTCTAGTAGTAATGACCCTGAAGGGGTCAAACCTCCGTACAAAAAACGCATCCACTTTTGACAACAACCCTGAAGGGGTTGAATTTCAAAAAAAACAATATACAAAACACAAAACCTATCTGAGCAAAGCGAAGATTCGAATATAACCAATTGGCACATTAGCACATTGGCATTTTAGCACATTAACAAATGGGAAACACTGCAATTAAGGTCGAAAACCTCTCCAAAATCTACCGCCTCGGCGAAATAGGTACAGGAAGCATAGGCCAAGACGTAGATCGTTGGTTTAAAACGAAAATCTTAGGAAAAGAAGACCCATTCCTGAAAATTGGAGAAAGCAACGACCGTTCCACAAAAGGAATGAGCGATTTTGTATACAGTTTACAAGACATTAATTTCGAAATCAACCAAGGCGATGCAGTAGGTATCATAGGCCGCAATGGAGCAGGAAAAAGCACACTTTTAAAAATCCTTTCTCGTGTCACCACACCCACCACTGGAAAAATTAACATCAAAGGTCGCGTTGCTTCGCTATTAGAGGTTGGAACCGGTTTTCATCCAGAGCTCACGGGCCGCGAGAATATTTACCTTAACGGCGCCATTCTCGGCATGCGCAAGCGTGAGATTGACAGAAAGCTAGATGAAATCATTGATTTCTCTGGTGTGGAGCGTTACATCGATACTCCTGTGAAGCGTTACTCCTCAGGAATGTATGTGCGTTTGGCTTTTGCCGTTGCTGCGCATCTTGAAAGTGAAATTCTCATTGTAGATGAAGTACTCGCTGTTGGTGATGCAGAGTTTCAGAAGAAGTGTTTGGGCAAAATGGGTGAGGTAAGTAAGGGTGAGGGCAGAACGGTGTTGTTTGTGAGTCATAATTTGAGTGCGGTTAAATCACTTTGTGGAACAGGTATTTTTCTAGAGAAAGGATTAGTAAATTCAATATCCTCGATAAATAACATTTTAGACATATATACTGAGAAAAAAGACTCACAAATAAATTCAAAAATCATAAACGATAATCCAAATAAAGAAATTTGGCTGAGTTCTTTAACAATTGAAAGTGATAATGCTAATAAAATTATCTGTAGAGAAAGTGCAATATTTATTTTTCAATTGGAATCAAAAATAAACATTAAAGGGATTAATGTAGCAGTTGGATTTGATAATAGTTTTGATGAGAGAATTTTAACGTTGTATAGTGCTTTCAGCAATAGATCATTTGAGATTAAAGTTGGTAGAAATACCTTGAAGTGCAAGGTGGAATCATTTAATTTGAAGCCAGGCAAATATGAATTGAAAGTTTTCATAGGAAATAATCTTATAACCCACGATTACTATCAAAATAATTTGATTTTGGAAGTACATCCAAACGATGTATTTTCTGAAATATTTCCAGACAGTAGTCAGGGATATATGTTAACTAACCAAGATTGGGACCATGAATAAAAAAATTGAAACATTGGAAGAGGAGTTGTTTTGCTTGAAGATTGAATTAGAAACTTTATCCGGAGTAATCTTGAGACATGAATCTGAAAGATGGATTCCAAATTTCTTATTTCCATCAACAGAACATTCTCATTTAGAACGTTATAAATTGGCTTCACAATTCGCTAAAGATAAAATAGTTTTAGATATAGCTTCCGGTTCAGGAAAAGGAAGTTTTCTGTTAAAAACTGAAGGGAAAGCATCTAAAGTAATCGGAAACGATATAGATCAGGATGCTGTTCGATACTCGAATCACAGGTATAAGGTAGAAGGCATTGAATTTTTTGAGGCCGATGCATCAAAACTTAAATATGATAGTGAATTTGACTTGATAGTGAGTTTTGAAACAATTGAGCATATTGATTTTTATAATGAATATCTTATTGCTTTGAAAAATTCGTTAAAAGCAGATGGTCAATTATTGATTTCAACGCCCATATCTTCCCAAAGTATTAATACCAATCCTTCGAATCCTTATCATGTTTGTGAATGGGGTTTCGAGGAATTCCAGAATCTCTTAAAGAATTATTTTGAAATTGAAAAAATATTTGTCCAACTTTACCCTCATAAAATCTTTCAATTCTCGAAAAAGTCTCTTTTGGAAAGATTAAAGAATAAGGTATTTAGGAAAAAAAGTTATGTTGACATTAATTTGGATTTTAAAAATTCATTCATTAAAGAATTTAATGGGCAATATATCGAAGAATTGAAAACAATTGACAATTGCGGATACCAAATTATCCTAGCTAAGCGTAAATGAAAAAATCCTTAGCAATTATTATACCTGCTTTCAAAAAACGTTTTTTCCGAGAAACATTAAATTCAATTGCATCTCAAACTTGTAAAAATTTTACAGTATATGTTGGAGATGATAATAGCCCTGATAATTTAGAAGTTATTGTAGATGAATTCCGAAGTTCAATAGATTTAAACTATGTTAGATTTAAAAATAATATTGGCGCAAAAAATTTAGTCAACCATTGGAACCGTTGCTTAAATTTGATTAATGATGAAGAATGGGTATGGCTATTTTCTGACGATGATATAATGGATCCTAATTGTGTTGATTTATTCTATAAAGAATTGGAAAATGATACAAAAAATTTAATTTTTAGATTTAACGTAAAAATAATTAATGATCAAAATGAATCAATGGGTGATTACATCAGATCTCCAAGAGTAGACACATATGATTCATTTATTTCTGGCTTGATGCAATTAAAAAGAGGAAATGGAATTATCGATACAATTTATAACTTCAAAATAATAAAGAAAGTAGGAGGCTATAGATTCACTTATTACGCTCAATCAGCAGATTGGGCAACTTTAATAAGTTGTTTAAAGTTTAGTGATGTTTTAACAATACCGAATTCTTTCGTTAATTGGAGAAAAGGTCAACATAACATTTCGGGTAATGCGTATAGAGATAATTATTACAAAGTAAAAGGATACACTGATTTTCTAAGATGGATGATTGATGATTTGAATAATCAAAAGAAAATGAGTGAAGAATTGATTTCAAATATTTATTTTAATTTTTCGGTAATTACAAGTATGCATTATGGAAAGTTGTCTTTTTTGAACATATTAGATGTCTTCAAAGTAAATAGTTCATTAACGAAAAATCCATTTAAAATTTTTAATCGAGTAATTCGTTTTTATTTATCGCATTGAAAAAGTTAGTTTCAGTTCAGCTTATTGGTGGTTTAGGAAACCAGATGTTTCAATATGCGATTGGCATAATATTACAATTGGAAAACAAAATCAATGTCAAATTTGATTTAGATTTTTTCAAAATAATAGATGGCGGAGAAGGTTACATAAAAAGAAGTTTTGATTTAGATGTTTTTGATGTTCATATTGATCCTTTAACAATTGAGGAAAGAAATTATTTTCTAGGTACAGGCCGACTGTTAACTATAAAACGACTTTTAAAGGGAAGACCTGCTTATTATTATGAACAAGTAGAAGGGTTTAAAGAGGATTGGAAAGTAATTAACAAAAACATGTATTTCTCTGGTTATTTTCAAAAGTATGAGTTTTACTCTAATTATGAGACCTTGTTGTTGGAAACTTTTCAATTTAACAAGATGAAAATTTCTCAAAAGGCGTTGGAAATAGCTGACCTATTAGTTAAAGAAAATTCTGTTTCCATACATATCCGGAAAGGAGACTATGTTAAAGATAGTATTACCAAGATGGTGTTTTGTGATCTTGATAGTGAATATTATAATAGGGCAATAGCCAGATTAAGGAAATTGCAGACTAACCTCAAATTTTATGTTTTTTCAGATGATGTAAATTGGGTTGTTGAAAATTTTAATCCACAAGAAATAATTTATGAAGTTATTGATTTGAACAATCCAAAAAATTCTTGGGATGATATATTTTTAATGACAAAATGCAAACACAACATTTTAGCAAACAGTACTTTTAGTTGGTGGGGGGCATTTTTAAATCCAAACCCACAAAAGGTAATCATTGCACCGAAAAAGTGGTATTATGATACTATTAAAAATCAACATGCAATGCAAATATATCCCAACGGGTGGATTCTAATTTAGAATAATGAAAGATCTAGTTTCAATTATTACTCCTGTTTTTAATGGTGAACACACTATAGAATCAACAATTAAAAGTGTATTAAATCAGTCTTATGAAAATTGGGAGTTAATAATTGTGAATGATGGCTCAAAGGATAGTACATTAAAAATTGCAAAAAAATATTCATGTGATAAAATTATAGTTATTGATAGTGAAAACTGCGGAGTATCAAACGCAAGAAATTTGGCCGTTTCTTTTTCACGTGGCAAATATTTAGTCCCTTTAGATGCTGATAATACCTTGGAAAGTGATTTTCTAATCTCATGCATTAAAAAATTTGAAATCGATTCAAATTTAAGGTTGGTATATACAGAGGCAAATCTATTTGGTGATGATTCAGGACTTTGGAATCTTCCCAAATACAATTATAAAACAATGTTACATTTTAACATGATTGATAATTGTGCTATGTTTTTTAAAGACGACTTTAATCGTGTTGGAGGTTACAGATTAAATATGATTAATGGTCTAGAGGATTGGGATTTCTGGATCGCATTGTTAAGTGTATATGAAGACAACCAAGTTTGTAAAATTGATTTACCTCTATTTAATTATAGAGTTTCCAAATCATCACGTAGAATGACACTACTTAAATCAAGAAAGTTTGATAGTATGCTTCAAAACATTGTTCTTAATAACTTTGAGGTCTACAATTCTCACTTTCCAGAAATACATAATCGAATAATAAGTTATGATTACCATAGGAATGTGTTAAAAAAATGGCCTGTTAGAATCTTAGTATCTGCAATGAATACTTTTCATAATCTAAAACTGAAAATAATAAATTGAAGACGATATTAAAAGATATTTTTACTAAGTTACATTTGAAAAATTTGTTATTATCCATTTACTTTTTTTTCTTTAACTGTGGTGTTTACATAAGAAAACAATCTAAACATTTTATTAACCCTAAAAGGGTTTCAAAACAAATCAAAAAGGGGTATTTGAATATATATCTAGATTCGGATTGGCTCGGGTTTGGGGCACGATTTATAAAAACTTTAGAGTTGTTGAATTATGCAAAAATACACAACGTCGAATTGAATATTGAATATGGATATAAAGATAAAAAAAAGCTGAAGTACTTTTCTCGATTATTTGAACCTATTTCAGAAAGGTTCTTTTCAAACAATAAATACATAAAAATTGAAGATACAAATGAAATAGAGAAAGGTACGGATCTAAATGTATTGTTGGATTTAAAAAGTGCGAATCAAATGCTTTTAGAGACATATGTTGTATGTGATTCTTTAAAAATTGAACTTGATGAATTTATTAAAGCAAATTTTAAAAACGAAAGAGTTCTTGGTGTCCATTACCGAGGAACGGACAAAGAAGGGGAAGCAACTAGACTTCAAGAGGAAAAATTATTTGTAGAAATTCAAAAATATTTAAAAAACGGTTATTCAAAGATTTTTATAAGTACAGATGAGATTAACATTTTGGAGAAGGTGAAAAGAAGATTCTATCCAGTACCTGTTGTTTATAGACATGATGCTTATCGTTCATCTGATGGTGATCAATTTCACCGAAAGATAGAAAATGATAAAGAAGTAATCAATCACGATGCATTGATGAATATATTAATTTTGTCAAAAACAGATTTTCTTCTAAAAACGGCCTCAATTATGAGTGATTGCTGTTTTATTTTTAACCCCGATCTTCAATACAAAATATTAAGTACACCACATAGTTCTAATTTAACTTGGTGGCCTGCTACTGAATTATTGAATAAAAATGAGAATTGAAACTATACATAAAAAACAAATCACTTTTGTTTTTAAAAATATTATTGGTGGCGTTGCAACGATGAATTTTGGAATTATTGAACAAGCACAACTATATAAATATTTTGAAGTGCGAGTTATATTAATTACAAAAGAGTTAGATAATGCAAATAGAATAAATTTATTTGGAAATAATTTAGAAATTGAAATTTTTAAGTACTCTGATTTTGATAATTATCATTATGTACTTTCCTCACTTAAAGAATTAATTGATTTAAAAATTGGTTATTTGGTTACGAATGATGGATTAGAATTAGATTGTATTAAATATCTTGGAACAGATCAGGTAGTGTTAAACATTGTACATGATTTGTATAATTTGAAAGTTGCATTAAATTATAGTGAAGTTATAGACTATTTTATTTGCCACACTGTTGAAATATCAAGTTTATTACGATCTGACCCAGATTTAAAAAAATATGTTTCTTATTTACCATATGGCGTCGAGGTTTCTAATAATATTTTAAAATCCAATAGCACACTTAAAATTGTTTCATTGTCACGGCTGGTTGAAGCTAAAGGAGTTTTGAAATTGATAAAAATTGAAAATGAACTTTTAAAAATGGGCATTTATGTAGAATGGTTAATTCTCGGCGGTGGGCCTTCTAAAACTGATTTGTTAAAACAATGGAAATATAAAACAAATGTGAGTTTTATGCAACCTAACAACGATGAATTAAAGTTGATTTTAAGTGATTCTGATATTTTTATTAGTTTATCAGAATTCGAAGGATATGGCATTTCATTATTAGAAGCGATGTCATTCGGACTTGTGCCAATAATCACAAAACTGCCTATTGGAATTCATAGTTTATTACCCAGTAACTGCGGTATGGTTGTAGAACAAGTAAATTTTCGTGAGATTGCTGATTTCATTGCAAATCTTGGTTTGAATAAAAGTTATTTGATGAAATTAAAAATAAAATCTAAGGAATTTGTTGAAGAAACATACTCGAGTAATCATACAGGGTTAGAATATGCCAAGTTTTTTAGTAAGGAACTATTGAAAAGAACGGAAGGCACTAAAAAAGATAGGATTTCAAATTTTGGTTTATTTGACAAAAGATATATACCTAATTCCCTAACTTATTTCTTTAAAAGAACCAAATTTGGAATTATAGAGAACTTTAAAAAAGTTCAAAAAAAGATATAATATTCAAAATATGGAGATTAATTGTTCGCACTTTAAAATTTAACTAGTTTTGACTTTAAATTTCTCTGAAAATAATTACTGTCTCAACCTTTTTTGATTTGAGTATTCACAATTTTAAAAGTTTTTTTTTAGAATTACGAAGACGTGTATTTTCGGGTTTTATTCTGTATTTACACAACCTATTTTTTATTTTGAAATTGTACCTTCGTTCGAATAAAAAATCAAAGAATACAAAATTACTTATTGTTCATATACAAGAATTTAATCAAGGTAGATATGGTTTCCAGCTAATAAATTATTTAAGTCTAGCCGGTTATGATGTTACATTTTATAGAAGTTTTAAATTTCTATTATTTTTGAAAAGTTATGATCGTTTAATCTACAAAATACCAAACATATCAATATGGAAAAATCTTAAACGTTCAAATAATACTTTAACTAGTTACTTGTTTCTTAAACAGGATAGCAGTTTTAAAATAAAAAATAGAATTGAAAATAAGTTTTGTTTGGATCTTAATTATTTTAAGAGTTTTGAACAAGGTAATAAAAGTTCAATAATAATGCCTTTTTTCATTCATCCAAACATGAACAAATATTATTTAATTGACAAACCCGTAAAAAAAAATAGAATATTATTTTACGGAAGTGATAATACAATTTATAACAGTGATGAAATAAATAATAAATTTAATCTTTTAAGCAGATTTGAGGTTTTTCATTGTATTCAACAATCTGAAATAAATTTCATAAACCCGAACAATATTGATGACCTTTTAGACCGTTTGGACAATCCAACTATTAGAAATGAATTCTTTTTTATTGATAGTAATAAAATATGGATTCCAGAAGAAAAATGGCTGAATGTACTATCATCTTTTGATTTTTTTATTGCTACCCCCGGCGTTATAATGCCTCAATCACACAATTCAATAGAGGCTATGTTAACTGAGACAATTCTTATTACACAATATGCAAAATGGTTTTCACCTAGTCTGGTAGATAAAGTGAATTGTTTGGAATATAAAGATCAAAATGAATTGTTTTCAGTTATAAATTTTGCTATGAATCTTTCAGATGAAGAGATTAGTTATTTACGCCGTAATTCAAATCATTATTTTAATAACTACATAAAGCCAAGTTCATTAGTAAATAGAATTGAAGAATTAAAGGAAAGTTCAATTACTTTAGTTTATAATGCGGAAGACTATTCAGTGAGTGAATATTAATACTAATCACTATTTAATTCAGAACTTCAGAGAAGTTTTTAATCTAAAAAAATATAACTATGGATGATAATTTTAATCCAAAAAAATATTGGGAAGAGCGTTTGGCGGAACATTATAATCTAATTGGTGTGGGCGATATTTCACTAACGATGAATTATAATATATGGAGTTATAAGGTAACTAGATATCGTCTTAAAAAAATATTTCAGAAATATTTACCTAAAAAGAGAGGTGTTGTTTTAGATATCGGTTCAGGTACAGGTTTTGTCATAGAGCTTCTGCAGCAATTTGATGTTCAAATTAATGGTATTGATATTTCTGCTACAGCGGTAAAAAAACTTAATAAAAAATTCCCAAATCATAAGTTTTATGAAATAGACGCAGGATCGCAAAACTTGCCATTTGAAGATAATAGTTTTCAAGCCGTTTCTGCATCATCTGTTTTGTACCATTTAGTAGAAGATGAAGCACTAGATTTCCTGATGCAAAGTGTTCATCGAGTGCTTAAGCCTGGAGCTTATTTTATCTTTTCAGATAATTTTATTCATGGAAACAATTTTAACATTACCCATCAGAATTGTCGAACTTTGGAAGATTATGAAAGAATTTTAGATAAAAATGGGTTTGAAGTCACCGATCGAGTTGCTAATTATGTTTTGTTCAATGACCCGGTAGATGCCCAAGGAAAATTTTATCCAAGAATTTGGAATTTATTAACAAAATTTTCAAAAAAATGGAAATGGTTCGATTTTATTATTTGGCCTTTATTATACCCTTTAGAAATGTTGCTTACTTCAATTATAAAGGAATCACCAGCACAAGAAATATTGATTTGCAAGGTAATTAAGTAATGCATGTATTAATTATTCCGGGAGAAGAACTTAACGAAAAAAATCAATTAAGTTCAGTTTTTGAGATTCATCAGGCAAGAGCTTTGTCCGAATTAAATTTGCAGGTGGGATTTATTTCAACGAATCTAGGAGGAAGTGTTTACATTGAATTCAAACATTCCATAAAAAATAAAAAGTTTCCAAAATACAACAAGCTAAAAATTTCACATCAAGATATAAACGGTATTAATCTAATAGAAGTTAAGGGAAAGTATTTAACACCGTCATTTCTCAAATTATATAGAAAAGAGAAAGTAAAAGCTGGTGTTAAAGCATACCGCTGTTATGTTCAAGAATTCGGCAAACCTGACATAATTCATGCTCATTCAAGATTTTTAGATTCAGCATTAATTGCAAAAGAAATTTTTAAATTATTTCAGATACCATATGTTTTCACAGAACACAGCACAAGTCATAACCGAAATTTAGTAACTCAAAAGGAGTATTATGAGTATGCTGAAATTATTAAACAATCAAAAAAATGGATTGTCGTGAGTCCATCACTTGGTGAAATTATTTCAACGAAACTCAAATCTATGAACAAAGGACCTAGTAAAGAGTATTTTGTTTTACCAAATGTTATTGATCCAGAGTTTACATATAGACTTAAAAATAACCAAATTGGAAGTCGTTTTGTTTTTTTAAATATTGCTTCATTAGACGCTAAAAAAAATCATGATTTGTTAATTAAAAGTTTTCAAAAAGTCATATTAAAAAATCCGAATGTTGAACTCAGAATTGGTGGTGAAGGTGAACTAGAAAAACAACTTAAAGAAAAGGTTCAAGAATTAAATTTAAGTCAGATTAATTTTCTTGGAAGGCTCAACAGGAAGGAAGTTGCAAATGAAATATTAAATTCTCAAGCTTTTGTTTTAAGCAGTGATGTTGAAACTTTTGGTGTTGTATTAATTGAATCACTAGCCCTAGGCAGGCCAATTATTGCAACAAGAAGTGGAGGGCCTGAGTATATTATTAATAGAAATAATGGATATTTGGTCGAACCAAATAATGTTGATCAGTTATCCAATGCTATGTTGTCAATGATTGAAAATTATGAAGGGTTCAATCATATTAATATACAAAATGAATGTTTCGAAAAGTTCGGCCCAAAAGTCATAGGTGAAAAATTAGTCGAAATTTACAAAGAGGCACTGAATTAAATGACAACCATTATCAACTACAACCTCGGCAATCCCAAATCCATCAAAAATATGTTTGGTTATCTAGGTATTGATGCGCACATTAGTTCGGATCCAAACGAAATTGCGAATGCAGAACGATTGATTCTTCCTGGAGTTGGTCATTTTCAGCATGGAATGGAACAATTGGAGCAGTTGGGACTGATTGAAGTGTTGAACAAAGCTGTACTAGAAAATAAAAAACCCATTTTAGGCATTTGTCTAGGCATGCAGTTGTTAACGAAACATAGTGAGGAAGGAAACATGGCTGGACTCGGTTTTATCGATGCACAAACCCTTAGGTTTAATTTGGAGGATCCGCAATTAAAGATTCCGCACATGGGATGGAACACGGTGCAGTTTAAAAAAGAATCCAATTTAAGGAACGAAATCAGACCCAATCCACGTTACTATTTTGTGCATTCTTATTTTGTGGAGTGTAACAAGCAAGAGGACGTACTTTGTTCCACGGATTATGGAAAAGAGTTTGTTTCGGGATTTGAACACGAAAATATTTTTGGCTTGCAATTTCATCCAGAGAAAAGCCACAAGTACGGTATGGAGTTATTAGCTAATTTTTGCAAGATTTAAATGGCTTTAGAAGCACGCATCATACCGGTCTTGTTATTGCACAAAGGTGGTTTATACAAAACCAAGCAATTTAAAAATCCGAAATATGTGGGTGACCCCATCAATGCGGTTCGCATTTTCAATGAAAAGGAAGTGGATGAGCTCATGATTTTAGACATCGACTGTTCCAAAGAAAACAAAGAACCTAATTATACCCTTATTGAAGAAATTGTCAGCGAAGCCTTTATGCCTATCGGCTATGGTGGGGGAGTTGCCAGTTTGGCAATTGCTAAGAAAATTTTTCAGTTAGGAGTAGAAAAGGTGATTATCAATTCGGCGCTCCAAAAAAAACAACAACTCCTGGCTGAAATTGCCGCTATTTATGGCGCGCAGGCGGTGGCGGCGAGTATTGATTACAAAAAAGGCTTTATTGGTGGCACTAAGGCATACTTTAACAACGGAACCAATAAGTCTGGCTACACACCACAAGAGCTTGCCCTAATTGCGGAAAAAGCAGGGGCTGGCGAAATCATACTTAACGCAATAGACCGAGAAGGCACCTACCAAGGATTTGACATCAACTTACTTCAGCAAGTTGTGGCGTCTGTTCAAATACCGGTGGTTGTTTCAGGTGGAGCCAACGGCAAAGCAGATTTTGATGCTGCCAAACAATTTGGTGCATCTGGAATGGCTGCAGGCAGCATGTTTGTTTACCAACGTCCACACAATGCCGTACTTATTTCTTATCCAAGCAATTATTTTTACCTATGATGGTACTCGATAAAAACGATCCAAATTACCGGCAATGTAGCTTGTCTGTGATGGACAACTTAGCCGATCCTGATATCACCTTTGATGAAAATGGGATTTGTAATTATTACTATGAGTACATGGAGGCTGAAAAGCAACACATATTAAAAGGCGATGCAGGGGAAAAGAAGTACGATGAAATCATTGCTCAAATAAAAGCAGACGGTAAAGGAAAAAAATACGATTGTATTCTTGGCGTAAGTGGGGGTGTAGATTCTACTTACCTTGCCTACCTTGCTATGCAAGCTGGTTTGCACGTGCTTTGCGTTCATTTCGACAATGGTTGGAACTCAGAGTTAGCTGTCAAGAATATTCAAAATATTATAGAGAAATGTGGATTTGATTTATACACCTATGTTATTGAATGGGAAGAATTCAGGGATATTCAACTGGCTTATTTCAAGGCTAATGTGATAGATATTGAAGCGGTTACAGATATTGCGATTTCTAATGTTGTGAATAGAATTGCAGCAGAGAAAAAAATCAAACATGTATTAAGTGGTGATAATATTGTAACCGAATATACTTTGCCAAAAGCATGGACCTATAAAAACACAAGCAACTTAATGTCTATACAAAAAGTATTTGGCACGCTTAAACTTAAAAAGTATCCATTAATCCATCCTATTCTACGTCGAATCTATGCCCGCACAACTAAGTTTGAGGTTAGCAAACCCCTTAACTTTTTGGCCTATAACACGAAAGAAGTAAAGGGGATAATTGAAAAAGAACTCAATTGGGTAGATTATGGAGGTAAACATTATGAATCTGTATTCACACGTTTTTATCAAGGTTACATTCTACCCACCAAATTTAAGGTTGATAAACGAAAAGCACATTTATCTAACTTAATTTTTTCAGGGCAGTTAAATAAAGAGGATGCACTAAAGGAATTAGAAACTGAAATTTATCCAAGTGTGCTTTTCAAAAAGGATTTAGACTTTGTACTTAAGAAGTTGAATTTTTCTAACGAATCATTTGACACTTATATCAATACAACTGCGCTTTCTCATAAAGAATTCAGTTCTAGTTTGAGAATTATTGATGAGTTGAAATTATATTATAGTGTATTTAAATAAAAAGTTAGGTTCGGGTAAGAAAGCAATAGTCGTTTCTCCTCAATCATGGGGAAAAATGTTTATTTCAAAGCATCATTATGCTGTTGAGCTATCTAAATTAGGCTATGAAGTTTTTTTTGTAAACCCACCCAAAGAGAATAAACTAGGAGGCTTGCCTCGTATAAAAATTGACGCTACTGATTATGAAAATGTATTTACTGTTAATCACACTTTATTTTTTAGTAACTACCTCAAGTTTCATTTGCCGTTTCTTCACCATATTCTCATTTTTACTCAGCGTTGGCTACTATTAAAAAAGATAGGAAAGCCAGATCTAATTTTGAGCTTCGACTTAACAAACAACTTTCCATTAAAGGGCCTAACATGTAAAAAGATATTCTTTGCTGCGGACGAACCCCGCGCTGTACAGAATTTTGTTTCTGCGCGAAATGCAGACCTCATTGTTAGTGTATCTCAACACATATTAGACCTTTATGAAAAGTATTTTCCGAAGACTAAAAAATTATTGATCAATCATGGTTTATCAGAAGAGTTTTTAAATATTCCAAAAGGCCTGCCTAAAAAAGATGACGGCATCAATATTGGTTTGTCGGGTAATTTCTTATTCAATGATATTGACTATCCTATATTACTTCAAATCGTTTTAGAAAATCCTCAGGTTAAGTTCCATTTTTATGGAAATCACTCTACTGAGAGCAATATTGTAGCCGACACGAGTAAAGTAAACATCGATTATTTAAAGAAAATTAAACTAAGTTCGAATTGTATTTTTTATGGTATTCTTGATAAAAGAGAATTAGCATTAGAATTGAATCAAATGGATGCCTTTCTTATATGTTACGATCCACAAAAAGGTCAAAGTAGCGGATCAAATAGTCATAAGATATTGGAATTTCTTTCTACTGGAAAAGTTATTTTCTCCTCTCATTTTTCATTTTATGAGGGGACTGATTTGTTTGTTATGAATGAAAACCAAAGTAATAAAGAAAAATTTAATTCATTATTTAAATCGGTATTAGATGATTTAAAAAATTTAAATTCAGAAATTACCTGTGGGATCAGAATAGGTTATAGTCATAAATTTAGTTATACAAGAAATTGTGAATCAATTCTTAATTATGTCATTTAACAATATTCTAATAGTTGGCTCAGACCACGAAGCAGCGCTCGAGCATATTTTTAAAAGTGAATTGGCTGCCTTAGGGTTTTCAGTTCAACTTTTTCCTGCACAAACGCTATTTCTAAATTTCTACGGAGCTTCTTTTCTAAATAAAATCATTTACAGACTTGGCCTAAGTTTCATAATTCAAGGAATTCAGAAAAAACTGAAAGCTTTTATTTTAGCCAATAATCCAAGTATTGTTATTGTATTCAAAGGAATGGAAATTACACCCAAAACCTTATTATGGATTAAAAACAAAGGGAAAAAGGTATATAATTATAACCCAGATCACCCATTTATTTTTTCTGGAAGGGGAAGCGGAAATACAAATGTTTCAAAGTCAATATACTTGTATGATTATTACTTTTCATACGCAGACGATGTTGTAAACGATTTAATCAAACTAGGAGTTAAAAGTCAAAAAATTCCATTTGGTTTTGATGCAAACGGATTTGAATTTAAAGAATTGACGAAAGCAAATGAAGTCGTTAAAACATGCTTTTTAGGGAATGCAGATAAACTTAGGGCTCAATTCATTAATGAATTAGCAACATTAGGTTTAAAGGTTGATGTATTTGGCGAAAATTGGCACGAGTATATAATGAATAAGGGAGTGACGATCGCCTCAGCTAAATATGGCTTAGATTTTTGGATAACTCTTCAAAAATATGCGGTTCAGCTTAATTTATTAAGACCCCACAATTTAACAACTCATAATATGCGAAGTTTTGATATTCCAGGTGCGGGTGGGATAATGTTAGCTCCATTAACCAATGATCACTCAACTTATTATGAAAACAATTCAGAGGTGTTCCTATTTAAAGATGTTCATGAGGCTTTACTGATGGCACGAAGCATATTAAGTATGTCTTTCGAAGAAAGACAAATGATTAGAATGAAGGCTCGTCACAGGTCATTAATTGAGCATACCTATAACCATCGAGTAAGTCAATTAACTAAGTGCTTTGAAAACTAAAAGACTCTCAATTCTTCATTATAATATTATGGAGAAATATCCTCCAACAATGAACCTGATTTCGGATGTTTTGTCACAGCACCCTGAATACAAAATTTCCGTATTCACCAGTATAAACTCATCTCCTTATAAAGGGCTTAATTACTCTAAGGTAAAAATCTTTAGGTTTGGCTCAGTTTCGGAGAATTCTGTCATACGTTATTTTTATTATATCATTTTTAATTTACTGGGAACATTGATGTTACTCTTGACAAGGCCAGATATTGTAATTGTTTACGAGTCTCTTTCAATATTTCCTGCATTTATATATGCTAAATTCTTTCCCGAAAAAAAAATTCACATACATTATCACGAGTATGTTAGTCTTCCTGAAAAAGAAGTTGCTTCTCGATATATGAAGTTTTTATTTGATTGTGAAGAGAAGTTACTTCGGAAATGTACAATCAGTCAAACAAATGATGATAGAAAAAATTTATTTTTAAAAGATTATTCTAATTTAAAATCCGAAAACATATATGTATACCCGAACACGCCTCCAAATAGTTGGTGGAGGGATTATGGACAATTTAAAAAGCCTAGAGAAGATGGTAAAATTAAATTGGTTTATGTCGGAGTACTAGATGCAGAAACAATGTATTTGGAAGAAATACTACGATTGGTGAGTGAAAAACCGAATGACTTAGAGTTAACACTTTTTAGCCAAGACATTAGTGCAAGTGCTAATAAACTAATCACCCGCTTTCAATCTGAAAATATTCATTTAAAAACTGCCTTAGATTATTATGAATTACCTAAAGAATTAATAAAACATGATATTGGATTAGTATTATACAAAGGTCATATTCCGAATTATGTATTTATTGTCCCTAATAAAGTATTCGAATACCTTAGTTGTGGACTTCAAGTGGTTTTTGACAAGGCTATGCTTACTTTACTAAAATCAAATTTGAATGGTACATATCATATTGAATTTAGAAAAATTGAGGATATTAAAATAATTGAAACTTTTAAAAATTTTGAATCCGTTCAATTTCAAGGTTATTTAGGACAAAATCAACTAATCAACACTTTATAAATATTCCGTGAAATTTATTTTACACTTCATTTTATTAAGTTTATCTGGAATTCTTCTATTTCCAGATGTTTATGCGGCATTAGCTTTTGGCTTAACATTAACAATTCTATTGCAACTAATTCTAAAATCAAACGAATCTTTTATGTTTCGTGAATGGGCTTTATTTTTGTACGCATCGAATTATTTGCTTTCACCAGCCATAACATATCAATTGAATCCTGATTTAGTGAAATATGGAATGAAAATCAATTCTGATGCTTATTTCTCCCTGGCATTCCCCGGTTTTTTATTATTTGCGGTTGGTATATTTAGTATACCCAATCGTCTATTCAAACCTGAATTTAAAAAGGTAAATCAAGCAGCAGTGATGAATGAACGCTTCTTATTACAAACAACGATAACAGGTATCTTTTTGCGCATTTTTTCTGATTTCTTCCCAGGTGAATTAGGCTTTTTTGTGTATCTGTTGTCAATGATGCGGTTTGTAGGTGCCTTTTCCCTTTTTGCGACAAATACAAAAAAATATACTTGGTTGGTCCTGTTGACTCTTCTCATTGAATTGTTTTACGGTTTCCGCGGAGGGATGTACCATGATGCCATCATGTGGGTATTATTTTTCGCGTTATTTTTTGTGTATACATCGAAACCTACACTGAGGATTAAATTAATTGGAGCGAGTAGTTTGATACTATTGGTACTATTTGTCCAAGCGATTAAAGGTGCCTATCGTGAGCAAGTTTGGACAGATGGGAAGGAAGCAAGTTTGGAAACGATTTCTAGTGTTGGCTCAACCAAAGCAAATTCAGAATCCTTGATTGGCGAAGAAAATCTACTCTCTTCTCTAAACCGAGGAAATCAAGCATGGATTTTTGCTAGTACGGTTAATCGCATGGATGGGTATAAGGATTTTCAAGGAATGACAAATGTCAATAAATACATGGAGGCAGCCTTACTTCCACGTTTTTTAGCACCAAACAAACTGGAGTCGGGGAACAAAGAAATTTTCAATTCATTTTCTGGTCATATAATCAACGAAGGTACATCAATGGGTCTGGGTATCTTTGCCGATGGCTACATTGCCTATGGGGCCTGGGGAGTGTATACGTTCGGATTTGTCTTGGGAATGATTTTTTCCTTGACTTTTAAACTGGTCGAACGCTGGACGAAAATCTCACCTTTCTACGTCTTATTGCTTTTACCTATGCTGAATTATGCCGTAAGACCAGACTGTGAGTTGCAAACGACGATTAATCACCTTGTCAAAAGTATTGTGGTATTTGGTGCCTTGGTGTATTTTACAAGGAAGCGATTTACCCTCGACTCAGCAGAAAATCAACGTAAAATGTTGCATTTGAATTTAATGAAGTAGGTGTAGGATGACCGATCTGTCTAAGCAAATCGCAATACGAAATCAAAAAAAAATAATAACATCAACCCACCAACAACATGTGTGGCCTAGCAGGACATAACACCACCAAACAAAAAAACTTTGCTAATGACGCCATTTTAGCGCAACTGGCTCACCGTGGTCCAGATGCCCAAGCGCATTGGGGAGAGGAAGGAATTGACCTGTACCACAGTCGCCTGAGCATCATCGATACCGATGAGCGTGCGAATCAACCCTTTCATGATAACAGTGGACGCTATGTCTTGGTGTTCAATGGGGAGATTTACAATTTTCAGCATCTAAAGGCAGGCTTGAGCTATCCGTGGCAAACGCAAAGCGATACGGAAGTATTGTTGGCTTTGTTGATCCAAAAAGGAGTCGAGGCATTGGCCTTGTTGGAAGGCATGTTTGCCCTCGCTTTTTATGACCGACAAGAACAAAATCTGTTACTTGCACGTGATCGTTTCGGTAAGAAACCGTTGTATGTCCACCAAGGTGAACACAGCCTTAGTTTTGCAAGTGAAGTGCGTGTGTTGATGCGCATGCATCCCTACTTGAATCGGGTTTCCACCCAACAAGTCAGCAATTGGTTGTTCTGGCAAACCATTCCGGGAGGAACACTCATCGAAGGCATCGAAGAGTTGGCGCCGGGAAGTTATGACTACGTGAAAGCAGGACAAATGATTTCGCAAGGAAGCTATGTTCCTGAGAATCCATATGCTGGTATTTCCATTTCGAGTGAAGAAGCACTGAAAGAAGTAAAAAACAAAGTCACCACGGCCGTTGAAAAGCGCTTGGTGAGTGATGTTCCCTTCGCGGCTTTTTTATCCGGTGGCGTAGACTCGAGCATCATTACCGCCATTGCTGGTCAAAGACTTGGCAAGGACCTACACACCTTCACGGTCTCTTTCGATGAAAGCGATTTCAGTGAGCACCACATTGCGGCCGAAGTAGCCAAACGCTACCAAAGTCAGCACCACGAGATTCGCTTGAATCCACAAGACTTTCTCGATTTACTTCCCGAAGGACTCGCCGCAACCGATCATCCGAGTGGCGATGGACTTAATACCTACGTGGTTTCCAAACACACCCAAGCAGCAGGATTCAAGATGGCCTTGTCCGGAATCGGAGGCGACGAATGGTTCCTCGGTTATCCGTATTTCCGTCGGATGTCCGACTGGCAAAAACGCTCTTGGCTTTCCAAAGGAGCAGGACTACAGTCCCTCTTACCCTTCGACAAGCGTAAAGGAATGGAAATCGCCTCGGCAGTATCCAAGTTCGGAGGAAACGCCTATGCCTTCCAACGTCTCTTGTTCGATCAAACAAGCATAGAGGACCTATTTCACCTCGACAAACCAACGCTCTTTCCATCCGCGGACAAAGGACCCTTCTCGCAAGCGGTCTATTCCCAACAGGAATGGCAATACTATACACAACCCGTCTTGTTACGCGACAGCGATCAGTACAGCATGGCAGTAGGACTCGAGCTCCGCGCACCCTTCATGGATGCCGACCTGGTCGACTACGCACTCGCACTGTCCGATGACCTGAAACTCGGCACGCGTCCAAAAGACCTCCTGATTTCCGCCTTCGCATCCGAACTTCCACGTTCCGTTTACGACCGTCAGAAGCAGGGCTTCACTCTTCCATGGGAACACTGGATTAAAAACGAACTCCGCGGCTTTTGTCAGTCCCGCATCATGAACTTCTCCGATCGCCTCGATACGCCAGATTTACTACCAGAATGGAATCGCTTCTTGCAAGGAAAAAGTAAGATATCGTGGAGTAGGTGGTGGTCAGTCGTTGCACTTGAAGATTGGATGGAGAGGAATGGTATTGATGTGATCAATTAAGAGGAGCGAGAAAGAGAAAGAGAGCGGACTCGATCTTGAAAAATTAGACGTTTTCATTGTAAATATTCAACGTAAGATTCACATCCTTGGGTATCTGATCATATAATACAAGATATTATTCCTCGAGTGCTCAGTGCCGGATTTATAAGAACTCATTTGATTTTTCCATCTACGAACGAGCTTAACAGAGATCACAGAAATAGAACGAAAAGCGATTAGTACCGACCCTGAAGGGGTCAAATTTCACTAGCAAAAAACGATACAACCGTAAACAAGAAATGACCCTAAAGGGGTCAAATTTCCATACAAAAAACGATTCATCGACAATCCACAACCCTGTAGGGGTTGAATATTTTAAAAAAAACCAATGTAGGGCGCAGGGCATGCCCTGCGCCTACGACGATTTCCGGGTAAACCTATCTTCGCTTGCGAAGAGCCAACAGTAACCCATTGGCATATTAGCAGATTGGCATATTAGCATCCCGAAGGGTCGGGACAGGCATTAGCACATTACCCTCGGCACAAAAAACAACCAACGTTAGACACTCCCCACAGTGAAAATCAAATTCCTACATAGAAAACCCCGTCCCTACGGCAACTTCTCCATCGAAAACTACTTCCAAACCATCGGAGAGCAGCTTTCAAAAAAAGTAGAAGTTTACCATTGGAACGCTCCATTCTTCTCGAAAGGATTTTTCAATCGTTTTTGGAGTATGCAAGCGGTGCGTGCTTTGCGAAACGCTGATATTTACCACATCACCGGCGACACCCATTTCCTCATTTGGGGAGTACGTCGGGATAAGAAGAAAGTCTTGACCATCCACGATCTCGGATTTCTGCGGGATTCCAAGGGCATCAAACAGAGGATTTTAAAATATTTTTGGTTAACGGGTCCAATGAAAAAAGCCGATGCAGTGACCACGGTGAGTGTTGCGACGAAGAATGATATCTTGCGCTTTTTCCCGAAGTATCGAAAGAAAATCCATGTCATTCCAACGGTGATTGATCCACGATTTACGCCGGTCGATAAAGCATTTAACACCGAGCGTCCAACGATTTTACTATTCGGATCTGCGCCAAACAAGAACCTCAAGCGCGTATTGAAAGCCACCAAAGGCCTGAATGTACATTTGTCCATTGTCGCGAAATTAGACGCCGAAGACTTAGCTTTATTAGCGGGACAATCCTACGAAGTTGCTTCCAGTATTTCGTTCGAGTCCTTGCTTGAAAAATACCAACAGACAGACATCGTCATGCTTTGTTCCACCCTCGAAGGATTCGGAATGCCGATCATCGAAGCGCAGGCAACCGGTAGGGTCGTACTCACGAGCAACTGTTCCTCCATGCCCGATGTCGCAGGAAAAGGCGCCTTGTTAGTGGATCCATTCAGCATTAAATCCATGCGTGAAGGACTGGAGAAACTCATTTCGGATGCCAAATTGCGTAATACACTTATTAACGAAGGTTTTGAGAACACAAAACGCTTCTTACCGGAGACTATTTCCGCGATGTATTATGAGGTTTATAGTGGTTTGGTGAAAAGGGGGAAATAGAATGTGCCAATGTGCCGATGTGCCAGTCTGCTAATGATTTGTTCCGCTAAAGCGAAAGAGATGAAATGTTAGTAGCAGATAATAGGATACAAAACACGTTGTAAAAACGATTCACAGTTCACAGGAAATGACCCTGAAGGGGTCAAATTTCCATACAAAAAACGATACAACATTAAACCACAACCCTGTAGGGGTTGAATTCAGAGCGTAGAGCAAGAACAAAGAGCAAAAAACAACCAACAAGAAATTCGTGAAAATTCGAGGAATTCGTGGCAAAAAACAAACATAATAAACTTCGCGCAACTCAAATAACTCTGCCAAACTCCGCGCTAATACCACGTGAGCAAAGCGAACAACCTATCCGAGCATAGCGAGGAGCCAACCGCAACCAATTGGCATCCCGAAGGGTCGGGACAGGCATTAGCACACTAGCACACTAGCACATTGAAAACACATAGGCACATTAGCACATTCACTATAGACTGGTACCTCCCCGGCACCAATTCCGGCGGACCTGTCCGTTCGATAGCAAACCTAGTATCTGCTTTACCCGAAATCGATTTCTACATCATTACCCGCAATACCGATTACTGTTCTACAGAGCCGTATGAAGGCATTCTAGCGAATACTTGGGTGCAGCAGGAAGCGAATGTATGGGTGTACTATTTTTCCGAGGATCAGCTCACAAAGAAGAAGTTGAAGGAAGTGATGAACGACGTTCAGGCATCCACGGTGTACGTGAGTGGGATTTATTCCTTGGCCTTTTCCCAGTGGCCGGTGTCCATTGCTAAATCCTTAGGAAGCAAAACGATCATTGCTGCCCGCGGGATGTTGAGTCCACATGCATTGGCCGTGAAACCGATGAAAAAATTCCTATTCCTCAGTTTCATGCGATGGATCAACGCGTATGCAGGGGTAGAGTTTCACGCGACCTCACCAGAAGAAGCGCAAGACATCCGAACCGTTATTGGAAAACGCGCAAATGTGTCCGTATTACCGAATGTGGCACGACAAGAGTCCACCAGTATACAAGAAATCACCAAGAATCAAGGAAGTGTCAAACTCGTATCCATTGGCCGCATCGCACCGGAGAAAGGCACCTTGCACGGAATCAAAGCCTTGCTGAAATTACAAGGAAACGTTGAACTCGATTTATATGGCACTTGCTACAATACAGCCTACTGGGAGCAATGTGAGCAGCTCATTTCACAGTTGCCAGCAAATATCCAAGTCCGCTATAATGGCGTTTGTCCAACGGAAGAAGTTTCTACAAAACTAACCGCAGCCCATGCCTTGTTATTACCAAGCGAAGGAGAAAACTACGGTCATGCCATCGTCGAAAGCTTCGGACAAGGTCGCCCAGTACTTATTTCCAAGCATACACCTTGGCAAGAATTAGCCTCCCAAAAAGCAGGCTGGGATGTCGCCTATGAATCGTTAGGCAATGCCATTTCTGAGCTAAGCGCGATGGATCAACAAACGTATAACACATGGAGCGAAGGTGCATTTCATTATTATCAAAAAATGATTGTACTTCCGTTCGAAGAAAATAAAAAGGCCTATTTGAGGTTGTTGGGTTACAGTGACTAGTGATCAGTGCCTAGTGCCCAGTGCGGAATCATGAGTGTAAAATGAATTTATTTCACAATTACCACATTTCTGGGCAAAATCAATGTGCCGATGTGCTAGTGTGCCAATTTGCTAATGATTTGTTCCGCTAAGGCGGAAAAGATTAATTGTTTTTAGCAGAAATAGGACACGAATCACATAACAAACACGATTCACAGTTAACAGGAAATGACCCTGAAGGGGTCAAATTTCCATACAAAAAACAACACAACGAGAAACCACAACCCTGTAGGGGTTGAATAGAAGAGCAGAGAGCGAGAGCGAAAAACGATCAACAAAAAATTCGTGAAAATTCGCGTAATTCGTGGCAAAAAAAACAACAACAATTAAACTCTGCGCAACTCTCTAATCTCCGCCAAACTCCGCGCTAGTGCCCCGTGAGCAAAGCGAACAACCTATCCGAGCATAGCGAGGAGCCAACAGCAACCCATTAGCACATTAGCACACTGGCAGATTAGCACATTAAATTAACACACAAACAATCATCACAAAACCATGATCATCATTGGAATAAACGCTTACCACGCTGACGCCTCAGCTGCCATTCTCGTCAACGGCAAGCTCATTGCAGCGACCGAAGAAGAACGATTCACGCGTACCAAGCATTGGGCTGGATTTCCAGTTCAAGCGATTGCCTTTTGTTTAAAGGAAGCGGGGGTTTCCCTGAAGGATGTCGATTACATTTGCATTGGACGTGATCCGAAGGCGAAGTTCAAGAAGAAAATTGCGTTTATGTTGCAGTCACCAGTTCACGTATTGAAATATGCCGTGAATCGCTTTGCGAATGCGAAAAAGATCAGCAGCATTGCGAGCGAATTACAGAAGGTGGATGCGTCGGTTTCCGTATCAGACTTAGAGGCAAAGATTCAAAACGTCGAACACCACCGCAGTCACTTGGCATCCGCATTTTATCCTTCTCCATATGAGGAAGCAGCGATTTTGTCCATTGATGGTGCTGGAGACTTTACGACTACGATGTTAGCGCGTGGAAAAGGAACACACATTGAGGTATTGGAGGACATCGATTTTCCACATTCTGTAGGCGTTTTTTACACGGCGATGACCCAATTGTTGGGCTTTCCCTATTATGGCGATGAGTACAAAGTGATGGGATTGGCGCCTTATGGAGAACCGAAATACGTCGACCTATTGCGCGATGTCGTGGAGTTAATCCCCGGAGGATTATTCCGCTTGAATTTGAGTTATTTTCAGTCACCGCATAAAGGATACGTTTATTATTCCGATGATTTTATGCCTTTGGTACATTCCCTTTTCAACGAGAAGATGGAAGCACGATTTGGTAAGGTCAGAAAGAAGGATGAAGAATTAACGCAGTACCACAAAGATTTAGCGGCATCCGTTCAGCGTTACACGGAAGAGATTATTTTCCACGTATTGAATTACTTGCATGAAAAAACAGGCTTAACGAAAGTCTGCATCGCTGGAGGAGTCGCACAGAACAGTGTGGCCAACGGAAAGATCACGCGTAACACGAAATTCAAAGAAGTGTACATTCCAAGTGCCGGTCACGACGCTGGAATTTCCATGGGAAGTGCTTATTGGGTGGAGCACATGGTTGCGAAGCAGCAACGCAGTGAGGCAGTGTTCAATGCGAATACCGGATGTCATTACACGAATGAATACATCAAGGCAGAATGCGAACGCATGAATTTGTCCTACCGCGAACTGTCTGATGCCGACTTGTATCCAGAGATTGTCAAGTGTTTAACAAAAGGTGGCGTTGTCGGATGGTTCAATGGTCCAGCTGAATTTGGTCCAAGAGCCCTCGGTGGACGCTCCATTATTGCCGATCCGCGTCGCACGGATGCGAAAGAAATATTGAATTTAAAAATAAAACGCCGCGAGAGTTTCAGGCCTTTTGCGCCAAGCATCCTCAAAGAAGAAGTGATCAACTGGTTCGAACTCGATGAGCCGGTTCCATTTATGGAAAAAGTATTCCCAATCCGCGCCGAGAAACGTTCAGAGATTCCAGCAGTTACCCATGCAGATGGCTCCGGAAGACTCCAAACCGTAGACCGCGCGTATTCAAAACGTTACCACGAACTCATCAGCGCTTTTTTCAAAGAAACCGGCGTACCGATCTTATTAAACACCTCCTTCAACGAAAACGAACCCATAGTCAATGAACCGATCGAAGCGATCAACTGTTTCCTCCGCACGAGCATGGATATGTTGGTGATGGAGAATGTTATTGTTGAGACGAGGAGATAATGCCTGTCCCGACCCTTCGGGATGCTAATGTGCCAGTGTGCTAATGTGCTAATGATTTGTTCCGCTAAAGCGAAAGAGATGAAATGTTTTTAGCAGATAATAGGATACAAAACACGTTATAAAAACGATTTACAGTTAACAGGAAATGACCCTGAAGGGGTCAAATCTCCATACAAAAAACAACACCACGATAAACCACAACCCTGTAGGGGTTGAATAGAAGAGCAGAGAGCGAGAGTGGAGAGTGAAAAACGACCTACAAAAAATTCGTGAAAATTCGCGTAATTCGTGGCAAAAAACAAACAATGAAACTCCGTGCAACTCAAATAACTCCGCCGAACTCTGCGCTAATACATCCGAGCAAAGCGAGGATCAAACAGCAACTCATTAGCACATTGGCACATTAGCAAACTAGCAAATTGACAATCATCACCGCGACATACAACGCCTTGCTTACGCTTCGAGAAGCCTATGCGAGTTTATTATCACAAACCCATGCCGATTGGGAATGGATTGTCGTAGACGGTGCATCGACCGATGGCACGGTAGAGTGGTTGTCTGGGTTGGCTGATTCACGGGTAAACTGGAAGTCCGAAAAGGACCAAGGAATTTACGATGCCTTGAACAAAGGCATTGCACGAGCGACGGGTGAGGTGATTGGATTTCTGCATGCCGATGATTTGTTGGCGAGTCCGGAGGTATTGTCCCAGATTGCCGCACGTTTTCAAGATGTGCAGATCGATGGCATTTACGGCGACTTGCAGTACGTTTCCGCAGAAAATGGCCGCGTGATTCGTCACTGGAAAAGTTCAGCGTTTACACATAAAAAACTACAACACGGATGGATGCCCCCGCATCCGACCTGTTATTTCAAAAAATCCGTTTACGAAGAGATAGGCACCTTCGACACCAGTTTTCGCATCGCCGCAGACTACGATTTTCTCTTGCGTTCCTTCGCCAGTGGAAAATTTCAGTTCGCGTATATGCCGCTGCTGATTACCCGCATGCGCATTGGTGGCGCGAGCTCGAAATGGCAGAATTTGGTAAAGAAGTCCTGCGAGGATATGCGCGCACTGCGCAAGAATGGGATGGTTTTTCCGTTGCTGGTGTTGATGCGGAAGGTGGTGGGGAAAATTGGACAGTTTTTTTAATGTGAATGAGTGATCAGTGCCTAGTGCTCAGTGTGGGTTTTTTTATATTGATTGCGCATTTGGTTTAATAGTTTAATAACAGGTTTTTCGGAATTTTTTGCTCCGCCGCGGCGGAATGATAATGTGCCAATGTGCTAATCTGCTAATGTGCTAATGATTTGTGCGCTGCGCTAAAAGATTATTGTTGATAGCATAGATTAAACACGAAACAAGTTTTAGAATAGATGCCGGCACTGAGCACTGTGCACTAGGCACTAAACCAATAATTTGTTTGCTCCGCCGCGGCGGAGCTAAAAGATTATTGTTGATAGTAGAAATTGAACACGAATCACAAAATAGAAACGAGCCACATTAAACCGAGAATGACCCTGAAGGGGTCAAATCTCCATAGCTAAAAACGAATCCACGATTATCCACAACCCTGTAGGGGTTGAATAGAAGAGCAGAGAGCGAGAGTGGAGAGCGAACAATAATCCACAAAAAATTCGTGAAAATTCGCGTAATTCGTGTCAAAAAACAAACAATTAAACTCCGCGCAACTCAAATAACTCCGCCGAACTCTGCGCTAATACCCCGTGAGCAAAGCGAACAACCTATCCGAGCAAAGCGAGGAGCCAACCGCAACCCATTAGCATCCCGACGAATAATCGGGACAGGCATTAGCACATTAGCACTCCGCTGCGGCGGAAGCAAATTAGCCACCAGACTAAAAACATTTAACTTAAAACAATTCCCCTTTATGAAAACCCCACAACAACTCCTACAAAACTTCACTGTCATCGCCTCAGACTTAACGCGTCCTTGGGGAGCGTTTTATGTCATTGACGAAACACAAGCCCAGGCTTTTTCCGATGCCTTTTTTGACGGCCTCGATGTGAATACCTTGACGATTGGTGGCAAGCTGAGTCCCAAATTATTGGTCGTGGCAGCTGGTCAACGCCTTTCGTGGCAGTACCATAACCGTCGTGCAGAGATATGGAAGGTGGTGCAGGGAACAGTTGGAATTGTGCGTTCAGACAACGACCAAGAAGGCGAGCTGGTGCATTATACCGAAGGACAAACCATTAAACTCGCGCAAGGTGAGCGCCACCGTTTGGTAGGACTCGACGCCGATGCGATTATTGCTGAAATCTGGCAACACACGGATGCGAGTCATCCTTCCAATGAAGACGACATTGTGCGTGTGCAAGATGATTTTGGAAGGTAGACAGAGCGAGAGTGAGAAACAGAGCGGGAGCGGAGAAACAGAGCGGTAGACAGAGCGGAAGCGGAGAAACAGAGCGAGTTGTGCTTGCTAGCTTGTTTCAGTAGACATTCTAAAGAAAATAGGCATTTTAACTGTAAGAAAAAACATCAGAATACTGAATAATACAATGGCATTAAACACGATAAACCCCACCCAAACAGCTGCTTGGCAAAAGCTACAAGCGCATTTCGAAGCGAATAAAGACCTGCGCATGCAAGATTTATTTACGGAGGATGCACAACGCGTGGAGAAATTCCACTTGCATTGGAAGGACTTCCTCTTGGATTATTCCAAGAATCGGATAACGGCGCAAACCATGACGTTGTTGCATGAGTTGGCGAATGAAATGGGACTTTCCGCGGCAATTAAGAGCTATGTGGGAGGTGACGCGATCAATCAAACGGAGAACCGTGCGGTTTTGCATACGGCGCTGCGTTCCAAAGAAACGAGTCCTCTATTGGTCGATGGCGTGGATATCCGCACGGAAATTGCGGCTGTCAAAGCACAAATCAAGGATTTTTCCGAACGAATCATTTCGGGTGCACACAAAGGATTTACGGGTAAGTCCATTACGGACATCGTGAATATCGGTATTGGCGGTTCCGATTTAGGTCCAGCCATGCTTGCCGATGCGCTCGCGTACTACCAAAATCACTTAAACGTACATTTTGTATCGAACGTTGACGGCGACCACGTGCAGGAGGTACTCAAGAAAGTGCATCCCGAAACCACCCTTTTTGTCATCGTTTCGAAGACCTTTACCACGCAAGAAACCCTCAGCAATGCGCAAACCATTCGCGAATGGTTCTTGAAAGCAGGCAGCGAAGCCGATATCGCTGCGCATTTTGTGGCGGTGTCCACCAACTTACAACGAGTACAAGCATTTGGCATCGCTCCAGAGAATATCTTCCCAATGTGGGATTGGGTAGGGGGACGCTTCTCCCTGTGGAGTGCGGTAGGATTGTCCATTGCCTTGGTCATCGGATATGAGCAGTTTGAACAATTGCTCGATGGAGCTGCCGACATGGACGCCCACTTTACTTCGGCACCTTTTGAGGAAAACATGCCGGTTATCATGGCGCTCTTGAGCATTTGGTACAACAATTTTTATGGGTCCGAAAGCGAGGCACTGATTCCCTACACGCAATACCTGCAAAAATTGGCTCCGTACTTGCAACAAGGCATTATGGAGAGCAACGGAAAAAGCATGGGCCGAGATGGTCAGCCAGTCAATTACCAAACGGGCACCATCATTTGGGGCGAACCAGGCACCAACTCGCAGCACGCTTTTTTCCAGTTGATCCACCAAGGCACCAAACTGATTCCCACGGATTTCATTGGATTTAAAAAGTCCTTGCACGGCAATACCGACCACCACGACAAGCTCATGGCGAATTTCTTCGCGCAAACGGAAGCTTTGCTCATGGGAAAAACATCTGAACAAGTATCCGCAGAATTTGAAGCACAACACATCACCAGAGAAAAAGCTGCCTTTTTATTGCCCTACAAAGTGTTTGCTGGAAACAAACCGACCAACACCCTTTTAATTGAAAAATTAACACCGGCAGCTCTCGGTTCCTTACTAGCCTTGTACGAACACAAATTGTTTGTCCAAGGCGTCATCTGGAACATCTTCAGCTACGATCAATGGGGCGTAGAACTCGGAAAACAATTAGCAACAAGCATTCTTAACGAAATGAACGAACAAGCATTCGGTGAACATGATGGTTCGACGGGGTTTTTGTTAAAGGAGTATTTTAATGTGCCAATGTGCTAATGCCTGTCCCGACCCTTCGGGATGCCAATGTGCTAATGATTTGTGAGCTACCGCGGTATAGTAGGCGCAGGGAATGCCCTGCGCGTACGAAGAATCCTGTGAAAACCCAGCATAAATAAAAAATAAATCCACCATGTAAGCGCAGGGCATGCCCTGCGCGTACGAAGAATCCTGTGAAAACCCAGCATGAATAAAAAATAAATCCACCATGTACGCGCAGGGCATGCCCTTCGCCTACAAAGAATCCTGTGGAAATCCAACCCATTAGCACTCCGCCGAGGCGGAAGCACATTAGCAAATTAGCAACAGCTCTAAAAACAACACACGTGAAACAATGCACCCTTACCATCATCATCTTTCTACTATCGAACCTCACTTCGATAGCCCAAATCAGCGTCAGTCCCGAAGCGCAACTGACCTACAATACGCATAGCGATCAGTTCTTTTTACTGGACGATTCCACGTGCTATTACACACAGAAGCCGGGAACTCGCCGTTGGGTGAAGCTCGCGTATGTGTATGCTGGCGAAGAAACGTTTAAGGTGATGAGAGCGAGAACGCATGTCTTGGCGATGAGCAAGGACCGTTATTATTTTGTGCATGAAGGCTGTGGATCGGTTTATGAATTGTACCACGATACCTTGAAGCGCATCGACGAAAGTTTTCCGCACCGCAATCAGTATGGAGCGCCGATGTTTGCCTGGAACAACAGTGTGTTTATGTTCGGTGGCTATGGATTCTTTCAAGTGAAAGATGTGTTTACGCGCTATGTGCCACAAGCGAAAGAATGGTTTGAAGTACATACAAAGGGAAGTACCATGCCATCCGCGCGCTCAGGTCCTTTGTTTTTGGTGGAGGGAAAACAGTTTTACATGCTTGGCGGATTGAATAGAAAACAACTTTCCGATGAAGTTTTAAGGGATTGTTGGAAGTATGACTGTAGCAAAAAGCGTTGGGAGAAACTCGGGGAAATGCATGAGCTTTTGCAAAATGATTTTAAGCTAATGAACCTCGAAGTAAATTTGCCAAATGGGATCGTGAAGATGTCTAATCGTTTACTTGAATTGAATATCCGAAATAACACCTGGAGTGCCTACGAGAATCCCTTGGTCTTGAACATGACGAAAATCGCCACATCGAAAAATAACAAATACTTGATGTATGTCCTGTCGAATTCCAACAATGATGAATACAATGTCTATGTAAAAGACTTTGAGTCCTTGAAGGAATTCAAAGTAGGAGAGTTCCCGATTTATCAAAAGGTATCCCTTTTGAAACTTTTTCCAAAAGAAGATTACTTATGGATTTCCTTAATCTTGAATTTCTTCTTGTTCACCTTGTTGTTCTACATCCGCCGCATGCACAAGTTGACCTTCCTACAACGCGCGCAGAAAAAATTACGTATCTCTGATTTTACGAAGAGCGAATGGGATGTGATGTGCATGATCCAAGAGAACGGTGAAATGGAACTATCGGCCTTGAACGAATACTTCAACGAAGAAGGATTGTCCTACGAGACCCTCAAAAAACGCCGAGAAACGTTTATCAAGAACATCCGAATAAAAATCGCATTGATCACGCGTAAACCCATCGAAGAAATTCTTCAAGAAACCAAGCATAGTGTAGATAAACGAATGAAGATCATCCATTGGAACGAGGACATTGAATTGGATTTTGAGTCCGAATCCGCACACCAGTAATTTAGGGGAAACCACAATTTCCTTTAATAAATCTAAATTTTAACAACTATTTACACCCAAATTGTCACGAGCAAAGCTACCTTTGCACTTTAAAATCGTCTGAATTAAGACAATGACCGTTTACTTATTTTTCTTATTGGCCTTCTTTTTCGTCTCCAGTTTCATGGTGATGTACTTCGTGACACCTGTCATTATTCAGGTCGTGAAGTTGAAGAATTTGTTTGAAAAAGTATCCGACCGCAGTTCGCATATCCACCGTGTTCCAAGTTTTGGTGGAGTTACCTTTTTCATCATTTTAGTCATTAGTTCAAGTATCGCAGATCAGTTTTTCATCACGTCCCGAGCCGTTTTCTTGATTCCATCTACCCTCATTATTTTCTTTACCGGTTTGAAAGACGACATGACCGGGATTAGTCCGTGGAACAAAATTCTGATGCAACTCATCGCGACCACACTTTTGTTCTTGTCCCCCGATTTTCAAATCACCAACCTTCACGGCTTCCTCGGAATTCACGAAATTCTGCACTGGGTATGTATTCCATTGGCATTTCTCGTGGTGATTTTCTTCATCAACGCGTACAATTTAATTGATGGTATTGACGGACTAGCTTCCTCACTAGGGGTGCTTTTCTTCACCTTTTTCGCTTTAGTTTACTTTTCTTTAGATGATTACATGATGATGGCCGTGTGTTTGTCTATGGTTGGCTCCTTTATCGCCTTTTTGCGTTACAATACCTCCACAGATAAGCGAATATTCCTAGGAGATACGGGGAGTTTGTTCATTGGATTCTTGATTGCCGCGATTGTGATCAACATTCTTTCCAAAGATTACCAAAAGGAACTGAACATGTCCTACATCTCCAACTTACCCTTGTTGATGATCTCGGCCTTGTTTGTCCCGGTCTTCGATTCCATTCGCGTGTTTGTCATTCGCATCCAAAACAACCGCAATCCTTTCCGACCAGATCGCACACACGTTCACCACGTAATTCTTGATTCCTACAAGCTTTCACACCGCAGAACATCCTTCTACATCGTCTCAACGAATGCCCTCATTTTACTATTCATGGGATTCATCACCGAATACTGTAATCACTTGATATCCATTGGTATTCTCCTCATGATGAGCACCTTGTTTGCTGTGATTTTGCATAAATTACGTATGAAGTTGCCGAATAAAGGGGTTTGACTAGTGACTAGTGCTCAGTGCTCAAGTGCACAGTGCACAGTGAGGGATTCTTTCTTACCCAACTACTTCTGGTATAAAAGTTCAATAACAGTTTTTTCGGAATTTTTTCTCCGTCGCGGCGGACTGCGAATCTGCTAATGATTTGTTAGCTCCGCAAAACGATTAGCGTTAAATCAAGAATTTAAACACCATCTTATAATTAAATTAGATACCGTCACTGTTCACTAGGCACTGAGCACTGTTCACTAGGCACTAATTAGCACATTACACAACAATTTCTTAACTTTGTTTACTCAAAATAAAAAATGAAAAAACTCATCCCGCTAGGAAAGCTCGCTTTGAGCATCGTTATTTTAGCAATTAGCTTGACATCCTGCAAGATACGTGAGAGATTGGTTTATTTACACAATCCGGTTGGAGATACTATACAAGTAGTGAAAAATACGTATTCTCCCATTTTGCGCGTCGATGATCAATTGAGTATCATGGTGGGTGGTACGGACCAAGAAGCCTTGGCGCCCTTTCAGTTTTTCTCTGGAGGTGGGGCAGCAGGTGGTGGACAGCAAAACACGCAAATGATGGGTGGAATCAACTACCTGATCGACATCAATGGAAACATCAATTTTCCTGTTCTTGGCTTTGTGCATTTGGCCGGAAAAACACGTTTGGAGGCAGTGATTTATTTACAGGAACAATTGGAACAATACGTCGATAGACCAGTGGTGAACATTGAAATCAAGAACTTTAAGTTTACCGTTCTTGGACAGGTAAAAGCGCCGGGTGTGCATACCGTTTCAACAGAACGCTTAACGATTTTAGAGGCAATTGGCAAAGCGGGGGATCTACAGATTACGGGGCTTCGCAACAATGTTTTGGTCGTTCGAGAGATGAACGGACAACGCATCGAATACCGTCTGGATTTAACGAACAAAAGCATTTACAATTCGCCTGCATTTTACATTTGTCAAAATGACGTGATTTACGTGGAACCAAACTTCACCGCGAATTTCCAAGGAACCAACTTTCAAACGTATACACAGTTGGGAACGACACTCGTTTCCATCTTTCTTTCCGTTTTCACCCTTATCACCCTTACGAAGTAATGTCAGAGGAATTTAACGTACAACAGGCTCAAATGGACGCTCCTGAGCCGAAGATTAACATCCGTGAGCTTCTCGATCGTTATTTGCATTATTGGATTTGGTTCGTAATTGGGGTTGTCATTTCCTGTTTCGCTGCCTACACAATGCTTCGCTACGCAACACCGATTTATCAGTCCAGCGCAACGATTTTAATTCAAAATCAAGAAGAGGATGTACTGAAAGGTTTGTCTGCGTTTCAAGATTTAGGCTTAACAGAGAAAAGCACGAAATTGGACAACGAAATTGCCTTGTTCAAGACACCAGCGATTTTAGAAAATGTTACGCGTAAATTGTCTTTGAACCGCACTTACATGATGGTCGGACAAAACGCGGGGATCAAAAAATCAGAACTGTACAAAAACACGCCCTTCACCTTGGAGGCTGTGGGTCCGGATAGTTTATTGGATAATCAAGGCGCATCTTTCTATTTAAAAGTACTTTCTACCTTTCGCTTTGAGTTATATATCGACGAGAAAACATTCTTAGGAACGCATTCCTTCAACACACCAATTTCCACACGCATCGGATTGATTTCCTTCGTGAAGAACAAGAACTTCGGAGGAGGAACTGTTGGAAACGAGTTTATTGTCAACCTTGTTCCGATGAAAGAAGCTGCGTTAGGCCTTGGTGGACAAATCACCTTGGCGCGTGTCGACAAAATTTCCGATTTGATTTCGGTTTCCATGAGTGGTCCGGTGATTGAAAAGAACAATGAGATTATCACGACTTTAGTCAATGAACACGGCACACAAAGCATCTACGATAAAAACGAGATGACGCGTAAAACGAGTGCCTTCATCAACGACCGAATGGCCTACATCACCGAGGAATTATCCGATGTAGAAAAAGATGTCGAAGCCTTCAAAACAAAACACAACATTGTGGATGTCGCGACACAAGGTGGTGAGTTTATGTCCAAACAAAGCGCTGCGGAAGAGAAAATAATTGAAACATCCGTTCAGTTAAGCCTGAATGAATACTTGCAAGAATACTTGCAAAAACACCAAGAGTACACGGAATTATTGCCTTCCAACTTAGGATTTGAGGATGGATCAATTGTAGCGATGACCACGCAGTACAACAAGTTGTTATTGGACCGTCAGCGCCTTTTGAAGAATTCTAGTTTGAAGAATCCAGCAGTTCAGAAAATCGATGATCAATTGATCGGCTTGCGTCATTCGATGGACGAAGGTTTGCGTTCAAATAAGTCCCGCTTGAAAATTACCTTGAATTCCTTGAATGTCGTTGACAAGCGCTACAAGGATAAAATCGCATCGGTGCCAGGTTATGAGCGTGAGTTCCGCAACATCGAGCGTCAACAAAAGATTAAAGAGACTTTGTACATTTTCTTGTTGCAAAAACGCGAAGAAAATGAAATCAAAACGGCTTCCTCCATTGGAAACACGAAAATCATTTACGAAGCGAGCAGCAATGGCGTTCCCACGGAACCGAATAGCAAGAAATACTACATTTTTGCCGTTGCACTTGGTTTATTGATTCCGTTCGGAATGATATACTTAAAGTATTTGTTGGACAGCAAAGTTCACGGACTTCACGACTTAATCAAGTTTAAAATCCCAGCGATTGGTGAAGTTCCAAAAGGGGATGACACGGGTAGAACCATTGTTGCAACGAAAAATGCACGAACGCACATTGCGGAGTCCTTCCGTATGATTCGTACGAACTTAACCTTCTTGTTGGACAATGATAAAAAGGGATCCAAAGTTATCATGGTCACCTCTTCCATTGCCGGTGAAGGAAAAACATTCATTTCCATCAATATTGGTCATACCTTGTCGCACAGTGACAAAAAGGTATTGGTGATTGGGTTGGATTTACGAGCGCCAAAAATTGCCCGTTATGTCGATGTAACAAAATCGGTGGGTGTAACCAACTACATCGCTAAAGAAGACTTAACTTTTGACGACATCCTCATTCACGATCCAGGGAACGCGAACTTAGACTACATTATTTCCGGAGACATTCCACCGAATCCATCGGAGTTATTATTGCGCGAGCGTTTGGTTGAATTGATTGACATTGCCAAATCTCGCTATGATTACATCATTTTAGATACGGCGCCAGTTGCTTTGGTGGCTGATTCATTGCATGTGCACAAATTCGCAGATATCGTCGTATATGTTGCTCGTGCAGAGCACTTAGACCGACGCATGTTGAGCATTCCTGCAAGTTTGTATCATGATAAAAAAATGCCTAATATGGCTGTTTTAGTGAATGCAACTGACTTAACCGGAAAAGGTTATGGTTACGGTTATGGTTATGGTTCAGGTTACGGTTATGGCTATGGCTACGGTTACGGCTACGGCTACGGTTATGGTTATGGCGGATCTGGAAATGAATATTTCGATAAGCCATCCAAAAAGAAACGTAAATTCCGTAAAAACATCCAGCGCTTCTTTCCGTTCTTACGCTTTTTATTCAAAAAGAAATAAGTTCAGATGAAAGGTAGGTCTATTCTTTTCGTGCTTTTGTGTTCCCTTTTCGGGATGTCCTTCGCACAGGGAGAAGAGAAAAACGAGTCCATCAGCACGCCCTTAGTCGGTATTCACTGGGGTGGAAATTTACCCGGAGGAGATTTACTCGCTCGTTACGGCTACCTAAACAACCTCGGATTTTCCGCGGGATACAAACTGGAGAACCAATGGTATTTTGGTGTCGACGCCAATTTTATCTTTGGGAATACGGTTAAGATGAATGGAATATTTGATCACCTGTTAGACGACAAAGGAAATATCACCGATGTCAACGGAACCAAAGCAACGGTACTCGTTTATCCACGTGGCTTCAATGCGAACTTCAGCGTCGGACGATTATTTCCGACCGGAAAGAAAAACGCTAACTCTGGAATTCTTGTCCACGCTGGAGCCGGCTACCTCTTGCATCACCTACGCATCGAAACCAACAACCAGGTGGTTCCCCAAATCGAATTAACGTACAAACGTGGCTACGACCGCATGACAACCGGACTGAATTTCCACCAATTTGTTGGCTATTCCTTCCTCAACAATGGAGGTCCACTCAATTTTTACGCCGGCATCTATTGCCAACAAGGTCTGACGTACAATCGTCGCACCCTCAACTACGACCAACCGGACATTCCCGTGTCCACTTCCATGCGCCTCGATCTTCAGACAGGCATTCGCATCGGTTGGTATATCCCATTTTACTCGAAGAAGCCGAAGGATTTTTATTATAACTAGGTTAATGTGCTAATGTGCTAATTTGCCAGTGTGCTAATATGTTTGTTTGCTCCGCCGAGGCGGAGCGAATGGTTTTAGGTAAATAGCAAAGAATAAGCACACAACCAAAAAAAACGATTCGAAATAAACGAAGAATGACCATGTAGGCGCAGGGCATGCCCTGCGCCTACGAAGATTCCCGTGGTAACCCAAACGTGTCAAAACAGAATACGAACCTATCTTCGCATGCGAAGAGCTAAATCCTATACACTAGCACATTGGCAAATTAGCACACTAGCACATTAGCACATTATCCCTATTTTTACACAAAACTTCAACGTGTCCATCATTTACACTTTTCTCATTCGATGCTACGGAGCAATGCTGCACATCGCAGCGCTATTTCATCCCAAAGCGAAGGCATGGGTGGAAGGACGCCAACATTGGCAAGAAAAGTTGAAGCGTGTACTTCCGGCAGATCGTCCGATTTTATGGTTTCATTGTGCGTCCTTGGGGGAGTTTGACCAGGGGATGCCCTTGATGAAGGAACTGAAGGAGAAAGATCCATCGGTGTTTTTGTTGGTGAGTTTTTTCTCGCCTTCCGGAATGGAACATTACCAAAAGCGCGAGCCCATCGTCGATGCAGCCTGTTATTTGCCTTTAGATACGCCTTCCAATGCGGAAGCGTTTATTGCTTTGGTTCGTCCAGTGAAAGCGGTGTTCGTGAAGTACGAATTTTGGCCGAATTTCCTGCGTGCTTTGGGACGTCAACACATTGAAACGATTGCAGTTTCTGCAATTTTTCGTCCGAAGCAAATTTATTTTCGCTGGTACGGTGCTTTTTTCCAAAGTGCCTTGAAGGAGGTGCAGCATTTTTATGTGCAAAATGCAGAAAGCGCACAGTTACTGAGCAGTATTGGAATCGATCAGCACAGCATTTCCGGAGATCTGCGCTACAAACGAGTGTCCCAAGCGAAGGAATTGGCTCTGCAGACTTCCAACGAATTACTAGCGAACTTTACGTCTGAATCCACGACGCTCATCCTCGGAAGTTCATGGCCCAAAGAAGAAGGAATCGTTCGCGATGCACTTCCGAAACTCGGGACAATCAAGTTGATCATCGCCCCACACGATGTAAGTGAGAGCCACATTGCAGCCATTCAAGCGGACTATCCGGATGCATTGCGCTACACACAGATCGACGCAACACGCGACGCAACACAGCTCGCGCATGCGAAAATCCTCATCATCGATTGCATCGGACAATTAAGCGCAGCTTACCGTTACGGAACCATCGCCTTTATCGGCGGAGGATTCACCGGCAACTTACACAACATCCTGGAACCAGCCGTTTACGGATTGCCACTCCTCTTCGGACCCAAACACGCTAAATTCCCAGAAGCGGAACTATTCCTTCAAAAAGGCTTCGCCCTCGAAGTCAACAATGCTAAAGATTTCTCCAAAGCCTTCCATTCCTTTCTTAAAAAGTCGGATGTGCTCCGCGGTGAAATGGAAGTGTTTGTGCGGACGCAGGTGTGATTAGTGACTAGTGCCCAGTGCCCAGTGCTTGATTCTCGATTCGTAATTCGAACGCTCGTTCTCCGCTCTGTTTCTCACTCTCCGCTCTGCTTCTCACTCTCTTTCTCGCTCTGTTTCTCGCTCTATTTAATACGCTCTTTCATTCCTTTTCTCCACCCAATTAATAAACGCTTTGTTTACTACCTTGTTTCCACCTGGTGTTGGATAATCTCCGGTGAAGTACCAGTCTCCAAGGTGATTTGGACAAGCAATGTGAAGGTTTTCAACGGTTTGGAAGACGATTTCTACTTTTGCGTTGATGGTAGGAGGAGTTAATAATTCGGCGATTTTAGCAGAGATTTCTTCGTTGCTAAATGGTGCATAGATTTCTTTGACGAAATTACGGACTTGTTCCTTCGGAAGGTTTACTTGCTCTAAGCTTTTCTCGTACACTTCTTTAATTACACGGTCCATTTTACGGTCACGGAGTAACTGAATCGCCGCTTCGAAGGCAATAAAATCACCCATTTTCGCCATGTCAATTCCGTAGCAATCTGGATAACGAATTTGCGGGGCGGATGAAACGACAACGATTTTCTTTGGAGATAAACGGTCCAAAATGCGCAAAATACTTTGTTTCAAGGTCGTTCCACGGACAATACTATCATCAATAACGATGAGGTTATCCGTTCCTGGACGCACACTTCCGTAGGTAATGTCATAGACATGTGCGACTAGATCATCGCGGGAATCATCTTGGGTGATGAAGGTGCGCAATTTCGCATCCTTGATGGCTATTTTCTCGATGCGTGCACGACGGTTGATGATTTCTTCCATCTGTTCGTCACTTGCATTCGGACCAAGCGCCTGAATTTGTTTTACTTTTTGTTTGTTTAAGTTTTCTTCGAGTCCTTTGATTAATCCGTAGAAGGAAACTTCGGCTGTATTCGGAATGAAGGAAAACACACTATTATCGAAATCGTGTTGAACTGTTTCTAACACTTGATCTACGATTAATCTTCCTAATGCTTTTCTTTCTTTGTAAATATCTGTATCGGATCCACGGGAGAAATAAATTCGTTCGAAGGAACATTTTTTAATTTCTCGTGGAGCATTAATCATCTCTTCTTTGACTTCACCGCTCTTGCGCACGATTAATGCGTGTCCGGGTTGCAATTCATGAATTTGATCACTCGTTAAGTTGAACGCGGTTTGAATCACTGGACGTTCAGAAGCTACAACGCAAATTTCCTCATCTTCGTACCAAAATGCCGGACGAATTCCATTCGGATCGCGTAAAACGAAGGCATCTCCGTGTCCGAGTAAACCGGCCATCGCATATCCACCATCCCAAACTTCAGAAGCTTTCTTCAAGATCTTCACCAAGTTAACTTCTTTGGCAATTCGTGCATAAATTTGATCCTTTGAATAACCAAGGGACTTGTAATGAGCGTATAAATCGTCATTTTCTACATCGAGGAAATGTCCGATTTTCTCTAGAACGGTCACTGTATCGCTTTTCTCCTTCGGATGTTGTCCAAGGTTTACCAAGGCATCGAACAGTTCATCGACATTCGTTAAGTTGAAGTTTCCAGCAACCACAAGGTTACGAGTAATCCAGTTGTTTTGACGTAAGAATGGGTGACAACTTTCGATGGAATTTCTTCCGAAGGTTCCGTAACGCAAGTGTCCGAGGAAAAGCTCCCCCGTGAATCCTACGTTTTTCTTCAAATAATCCACATCCTTTAAATACGCCGGATTCTCTTGTTGAATTTGTTGGAATTTTCCATTGATTTGATCGAAAATATCCTGAGTTGGATTCTTTTTAATGGAACGCGTTCGCGAAATGTAGCGATTTCCCGGTTCCATGTCGAACTTGATGTTCGCAATCCCAGCACCATCTTGACCACGATTATGTTGTTTTTCCATTAGGAGGTGCATTTTGTTGATGCCATACAGCGCAGTGCCGTATTTCTCCAAATAGTATTCCATGGGTTTTTTTAGTCTCAAAAGGGCTATTCCACACTCATGTTTTATCGGATCACTCATGGTTTGTTGATGTTTGTGGCAAAGATAGGGATAATGTGCCAATGTGCCAATGTGCTAATTGGTTATAGTTGGCTCTTCGCATGCGAAGATGGGTTTTCCAGAATCTTTGTAGGCGCAGGGTATGCCCTGCGCCTACAATTGGGTTTTTTTTTAAAAAATTCAACCCCTTCAGGGTTGTGGATTATGGGAGATTGTTTATTGTATGGAGGTTTGACCCTTCAGGGTCAGTAAGTTTAGTGCTCCGTGCCTAGTGCTGGTATCTATACGAATGGTGGTTTCTATCATAATTTTTACGATCAACAATAAACCGTTTGCGGAGCGAACAAATCATTAGCACACTGGCACATTAGCAAATTGGCACATTACCTAATGTCCATTCGGCTGGCAACACTTCGGCAACTTCTCCACATCTTCTTTCGCAGCTTTCACTTCGTCAGCGTCGTAGCCAATTTTAGCAATCGTTTGTTTGATGGCCATTAAATCGATTTTCTTCGGGTCGTATTTTACCGTGACGATTTTCGTTTGGTCGTTCAATTCGGCGAATTTGATGCCTTTCGTGTAATTCAACTTGCCTTCAATACGCTCCTTACAATCACCACATTGTGCACTCGTTTGAATTTGAATAGTTATCGATTTTTGTCCGTAGGACAAGGTGCTCAAAAGCACGAAAAATAAACTTAAAATAGTTGTTTTCATATTAGTTTAGTTATCAGTTATCAGTTATCAGTTATCAGTTATCAGTTATCAGTTTTTTGTTTAATGGCGAATCGTAATCCCGCATACACATTCCAACCCATAATCGGACCCCAAACGCGGTTGGCGTCGAACTGTGATCCAAATGGATTCTGTGCATCGATGATCGGATTCAATTGTTTAAAATTCGCTAAATTTTCGCCACCAAGGTAAAAATTCCATTTTTTGTAAATATGCGTGATTTGTGCATTGACCATTGGGTAGATTGGACTTTTTTCATCGTGCTGTTCCACACCCGACGCTTGCAATATGACCGGTAATCGTGCGGAGCCGTAAACCGTGCACGTTGCATCGAATTCCCAGCGTTTGTTGCGGGTGCGATGGGCTACGTTGATGAATCCACGGTTTTTTGGAATCATGACTTGTTGACGCATGACACCATCGTAAATGGCTTTGACGTCCAAATGTTTGTATGCCAAACGAATGTCGAAATTCTTGCGCAACGCATACGACCATTCCATTTGAAAACTATTAGAATAGGAGGAATGGGCTAAGTTCTGGAAAACAATGGCATCCAAGGCAGCATCTCGGTCGACAATCAACTGATTCTGAAAAAGGGTATGGTAGAAGTCCAAACTAAGGTTTCCCGTTTTTTCGAAAAGCGTGAAATCTTTCACCAAGGAAACGCCGGCATTCCACGAAATCTCCGGTTTGATTTCCGTTGGTGCTATCCACGTTTTTGAATTCGCTAACAAGGAAACATTGTCGATCATGTAATTCGGAACACGCCATCCTTTTCCCGCTGTTACGCGTAAATCAGCACGTTGGGTCAAAGCGTATTTCGCATGAATGCGCGGTGAGAATTGTCCTCCATACGTGAGGTGTTGATCGTAGCGTCCTCCGATAACCGCGTTCATTCGCGCTCCGCTATAGGTGTACTCGGCAAAAATCCCAGGGACAATTTCCGTTCGCACTTGTTGTAGTTGACCGGCGTTTTGTTCGATCATCAATCCGACAAAACTTGCTCCCACCTTGATCTTGTGGTCGCTCGTTCCGAGAATATCGTCGTAAATCGCATTCACATATGCTCGTTTTTCCTTTCCTTCAAAGGTCCGATTGCCAAAAGCACCATTCATTTCTTGGTACTTGAGGTTGTAAACCACACCGAAGGAGCGCAGTGGTTTTTTACTGAAAAATCCTGTTTTCGCATATACATCCACGTGACGTGCGTTCATACGCACACCATAACCAATTGGACTATCGCGGAAATACGTGTTTTGTCCACCCAATTTTCGGTCTTGATACGCATTCACCCCGAATTGCGCCTCCATTTTTTCACCTTGAAACTGCCAGCGATTCATCAATGCGAGGTTATCACCCATGGGAATGTCGCGAAATCCATCTCCATTGTGATCGATGTTTCCAAACATGGAGGAAGCGTGTCCGAGTAGGCCAGAACTCCATTTTTTATTGAGTTTTTTTCCAGAATTGACATTCACTTCCGAGCGTCCAAAGCGGTTTTGATACGCATTGAAGTAAAAGGCTTCCATCTCCGAAGGCTTTTTGATTTCAAGGTTGACAAGTCCAGCCATGGATTCATATCCATTCACGACGTTTCCTGTTCCCTTCGTAATTTGTATGGATTCGATCCACGTTCCGGGAATGGACTGAAGTCCAAAGGAACTTTCGAGCCCAAGCAAGTATGGAATGTTTTCCATCTGAATTTGCGTGTAGACGCCATCGAGTCCCATCATTTGGATTTTCTTCGCTCCGGAAACGGCATCTGTAATGTTGACATCCACCGAGGCATTGGTTTCAAAGGATTCCGACAAATTGCAGCATGCGGCTTTTCGCAATTCCCCCGAATTCAGTTCCTCTACATGTAGCGTTTTCATTTTTGAAATCTGATGCGTCTTTTGTCGAAGTAGATAGACAATTTCTGGCTTTGTTGAAACGGGAATTAACAAAATAGTTAAGGAAATAAAGCGATCGTCCTTCGTCACGGGAATGGAATCTGATAAATAACCCATCGCGCTAACGACTAGCGTATCCGGCAATTGTTTTGGGAGGACCAATTCGAATCGTCCCTCTTTATTGGAAAACACACCTTGATTTGCTCGTATCAAGCGTATTTTTGCATTTTCCAATGGAAAGTTTTTCGTCGAATCTTGCCGAAAAACAATTCCTTTTAATTGAGCATGTGTAGTGGATGCAGTGAAAAAGAGGAGCATCCCCAAAAGATAAAATTTCATATAAACGGTTCATCATGATTACTAATTTAGGCACATGGATTTTCCATGCACAAAATGCATCATTGAACTCGTTTATAAGCGAAATACGCAGTGTTGAATGAGGATGTCTCTTCCGCTTTCTTTTATGGGCGGTGGATCTGCCCATGTTTGAACGACAGAAATGTCCATCTTTGGTGATCCATGGAAATAGGATGGAGCGATTTTCTCCGGACAAATAAACGCGAATATTGGAACAGATAATGCTTGACTCTGCACGTATTTTTCGTCCAACTGTATGACCGTTTTTTCATCGTGGCAACAGTTTTTTTTCTCTTCTTTCTGACAACAAGGCGGAAGGTTTGACACTTCTTTTTCTTCTTGACAATGATTTTGTTGTTGGATGAAAAACGAAGTGAACACGCCATCTTCCTCACAGGCATGTGTAAACACAGGAATACCGATGTTTCCTAAAAACAATAGCGCGCTTAAGAAAATTAGAATCAGTGGTTTCACATTACAAAGGTATGGATAATGTGCTAATGTGCTAATGTGCCAGTTGGTAGAAGTAGGCGCAGGGCATGCCCTGCGCCTGCAATTGGTTTTTTTAAAAAATTCAACCCCTTCAGGGTTGTGGATTATGGGTGGTTGTTTAATGTATGGAGGTTGGACCCCTTCAGGGTCGTTAATTCGAGTGATCAGTGCCGATATCTATACGAATGGTGGATGGGTGTTAAATTAATACGATCAACATTAAACCATTTGCGAAGCAAACAAATCATTAGCACACTAGCATCCCGAAGGGTCGGGACAGGCATTGGCAGATTAGCACATTATCATTAGCAGATTAGCACATGAAATCACACCAACGTAAACAAATCTTTCGTCCCTAAAATGCGTGTAACCGTAAATCCTTCGGCGTAATCTGCGCCAATTGGACGTCCATACTGCATCATGCGTCCTTTGATGAATTGAAAAAATTCTTCACCGGAAATCGGGGTGTTTGGTTCCGTGGAAGTTGGATCGTAAAATTGGGAACGGAAGGATTTGATGACTTCGATTTTTTGTTCCATAAATGGACTCACGTCCATGACGATGTCCGGATGTGTATAATGATCTTGAATGTAATGTAAAACTAAGCGCGGACGATGAGCGGGAAGAGAAATGCCGTCAATCACGGTTTCAATTTTTCGTAGTCCGGCAAGAAAACAGGCGTCGGAAACCAATTTTCCGGCACGTCCATGATCGGGATGACGGTCGCTCAAGCAATTAGCCATGACGATTTCGGGTTGATGAAGACGGATTTGTTCAATGATCTTGCGTTTGTTTTCTTCGTTGATTTCGAAGAATCCATCGCCTAAGTTCAAATTCTTCCGTGCCTGAAGATTCATAAGTTTTCCAGCCGCTGCGGATTCTGCGTAACGGTCTTCAACGCTTCCACGTGTACCTAATTCTCCCTCCGTTAAATCAACGATTCCGATTTTCTTTCCAAGTGCGGCATAGTGCAACAAGGTTCCGGATGCGGATAATTCTACGTCGTCAGGGTGAGCAGCAAATGCAAGGATATCTAATTTCATCTTCGTTGGAATTTACGTACTAAACTACGTTAAAAAGTAAAAAGTCCCTTTGATTTCAAAGGGACTTTTTAGTAATTTATGATTGGTAACTTTCAATACTTGGACAAGAGCAAATCAAATTACGGTCTCCAAAGGCATTGTCAACACGTCGAACCGGTACCCAATATTTCCACTCTTTTAAGTATGCAACGGGGTATGCAGCCTCTTGTGCTGTGTATGGATAATTCCATTCTTTATTGATGATGCAATCTGCGGTATGCGGCGCATTTTTCAATAAGTTGTTCGCTTTGTCTGCTTTTCCTTCCTCAATTTGACGAATTTCCTCGCGGATTTTAATCATCGCGATAATGAAACGATCTAATTCTTCTTTATCTTCTGATTCTGTTGGTTCAATCATCAAGGTTCCAGCTACAGGGAAGGATACCGTCGGTGCGTGGAAGTTGAAATCAATCAAGCGTTTTGCCATATCAGCCACTTCTACTTCGGCTGTGCGTTTGAAATCGCGACAGTCCAAAATCATTTCGTGCGCAACAGTTCCATTTTTTCCGGTGTACAAAATATCGTAGTGACCTTTCAATCCTGCAGCGATATAGTTCGCATTTAAAATCGCAATTTCTGTTGATTCACGAAGTCCTTTCGCTCCTAACATTTTAATGTAAGCGTAAGAAATCAATAAAATCAAAGCGCTTCCGTACGGTGCGGCAGAAATGGCATGAATCGCTTTTTCGCCACCCGTTTTAATCATTGGATTCCCTGGTAAGAATGGCAACAAGTGTGCTGCCACGCCGATTGGACCCATTCCAGGTCCACCACCACCATGAGGAATGGCGAATGTTTTATGTAAATTTAAGTGGCAAACGTCCGCACCAATATTTCCTGGATTTGTCAATCCAACTTGTGCATTCATGTTCGCACCGTCCATGTATACTTGTCCACCGTTCTCATGAATAATAGAGGTGATTTCGCGAATTCCTTCTTCGAATACACCATGAGTCGATGGATACGTAACCATGAGTCCGCCTAACACATCTTTCAATTCGATGGCCACTTGACGTAATTCCTCGATGTCAATGTTTCCATTTTCGTCACAACCTGTTACCACTACTTCAAATCCCGCCATCACCGCAGAAGCAGGATTCGTTCCGTGCGCAGATGATGGAATGATCATTTTTTTACGTTGCGTATCGCCATTCGATTCATGGAATGCTTTGATGACCATCAGTCCAGCGTATTCTCCTTGTGCGCCTGAGTTTGGTTGCAAAGAAACCCCTGCAAATCCTGTGCTTTCGGATAAATCCAAAGACAACTGTCTGAACATTTCATGGTATCCAGCTGCTTGTTCAACCGGTGCAAATGGATGTAAATTGGCAAACTGCGGATTTGTGATGGGCATTAATTCCGTCGCAGCATTCAATTTCATCGTGCAAGATCCCAATGGAATCATGCTATGTACCAACGAAAGGTCTTTGTTTTCTAATCGTTTAATGTAGCGCATCATTTTAGATTCCGAATGATGGCTATTGAATACTGGGTGTGTTAACACCGCATCTGTTCTTTTAAGTCCTGCGGAAAGTGAAGATGTTCCATTGGCTACAGCGCTTGCATCGAAACAAGAAAGAATCGCTGCTACGTCAGCATCTGTGTGCGGTTCCCCAAAACTGATACTCAATTCTGAATCAGAAATGTAACGGAAATTTAATTGCTGTGCTTCTGCTTTCGCACGAATGCTTTTGCAATCCACACCTTTGATCCAAAGTGTATCGAAATATGAGTCTGTTCCTAATGCGATTCCTTTTGCTGCTAGTCCAGCTGCTGCATTTGTCGCTAATCCGTGAACGTGATTCGCGATTTCACGAATGCCATCTGGACCGTGATACACTGCGTACATACTTGCCATTACAGACAACAACGCTTGTGCTGTACAAATATTCGATGTCGCTTTATCGCGTTTGATGTGTTGCTCTCTCGTTTGAAGCGCCATGCGTAAGGCGAAATTGTCATCCACATCTTTCGATACACCGATAATTCTACCTGGAATATGACGTTTGTAGTCTTCCTTCGCTGCAAAGAACGCCGCGTGTGGTCCACCGTAACCCATTGGGACACCAAAACGCTGTGAAGAACCAAGAACAACATCAGCACCCATACTTCCCGGTGATTTCAACACCACTAACGAAAGGATATCCGCAGCAACTGCTACTTGGATTCCATGTTCTTTTAATTGTGCAATTTTCGACTGTAAATCGCGAATGTGTCCGTGTGCAGACGGATTTTGAATAAATCCACCAAAAAATTCGCTTGATCCTTCGAAGGTATCGATGTTACCAGTCACCAATTCAATGCCTAAGTTAATGGCACGTCCAAGCATGACATCGATACTTTGTGGTAAGGCATCTTCTGAAACGAAAAATTTATTTTTCCCTGCTTGAACATCTGCTCTCGAACGTGAGTTGTAGAACATAATCATTGCTTCGGCTGCGGCAGTGGATTCATCCAATAAAGAGGCATTGGCAATTTCCATCCCCGTTAAATCCAAAATCATTGTTTGGAAATTCAACAACGCTTCTAAACGTCCTTGTGAAATCTCCGCTTGATAAGGCGTATACGCCGTGTACCATCCTGGATTTTCCAAAACGTTTCTAAGAATAACACTTGGAACGATCGTCTCGTGATATCCCAAACCGATAAACGACTTAAACACTTGGTTTTTCCCTGCCAATTCGGCTACGTGCTCCAAGTATTCCTGTTCCGTCATTGCATCAGCAATGTTTAACTCCCCGTTTAAACGGATTTGAGCTGGAATTGTCCGGTCGATTAATGTGGAAATCGAGTCGATGCCGATAGCAGCCAACATGGCTTTTTTCTCTGCTTCACTCGGTCCGATGTGTCTTCTAGAAAATGGTGTCATGAATGTTCTTTTTTGAGTGCACAAATATACGAACCAAAAAAAGAATCGTCAATAAAATAGGAGGGAAGTTTTGAACTGAAATCGGTACTTATGAACGCTTATTTTCTAAATAAACGCGTGCCCTTAATTTGGCGTTGTATTGTATATCTTTCCAAAACAAATTCACATCACCTACATGTAAGTTTTTCATAGTCCAAGAAACAAGTCCGAGATAGGAGCAAGGACGTGAAATCCACACTGCGCCATCGATGACATTCGTTTCAAAACAATGGCAAAAAGTCTGGTCATTGGAATACAAAAATCCCTGATGCTGCTCCTTTGAAGCGCCGCCTTGGTCGTACCAGCTTACCGGATTCACAACTGCTTTTCCTTTATACCAGCGACGGTATGCATCTTCGTCAATGTTCTTTTTAAAGGTGTTCCAGGTCACGAATCCACCTGTTTGTTCAGGATTGTTCATCAAAGGAATCGTCGAAAATTCTGTTTTTTCTATGCCTATTCCGGGAATATACGCTGCAACTAATTGTGCTTGAAGTAGTTTATTATCAAAGAAATCGCGTAAAATCATGCGTAAATGCGTACTCCCTTGACTGTGTCCAGCAAGGATGATTGGACGTCCGTGATTGTAGTGATCCAAGTAATATTGAAAGGCATTTTTAACATCTTCATACGCAAATAACAAGGCGTCCCGTCCTCCTTCTTCCAAGGTGTAATACGACCGAATGTGCGCTTGACGGTAAAATGGAACATACATTCTTCCAGCCTCCGCCCATGCACTGGCTTGGTATGTTACTGCGGAACCCAAAACTTTTTGTTGCTGTTCTTTGTCGCTTAACTCAACATTCCAGCGCGTATCTTTTTTGTCTAGGATTAAGGTTGGATACACATAAAAAACATCGACATCCTTCCATAAGGTTGTGTCGCTCACTTTGGATTGTAGTCCACTTGGATACGCGCCTGGTAAAACCGCCCAGTTTTGTGCTTGTGAATAGTCAACAGACTGTGAAAAACATTGACTTGTTGAAATGTTCCATAACACTAGAAGCATTAACGTTAATTTGTCCATTAATTTTGTGATTGATTAGACAATGCGACCCAAAAATACATACATTCTTGCTGTTTTTCTGCTTTCATGGACGATGAATTTCGCTCAAGTAACGGCGGATTCCATCAAGTCGTGGAAACTGAAATCCCTCTATTCCTTAAATGGAACGCAATCCTCCTTCGTGAATTGGAACGCCGGTGGACGAAACAACATATCGATGATTGGATCTGTTGGTGCGAGTGCATACTACACACATAACAATGTCAAATGGACCAACGATGTGAGTTTAGCACTCGGCGGAATCAAGTATTTGGACAAACTAAATGGTGTACGATTGCAGAAAACAGATGACCGAATGGATTTATCGAGCACCTTCGGGATGCTTTTGTCGAAGGATTTCTTTTTGACGGTTGCCGCTGGATTCAAAACGCAAATGGTGAATGGATTCACCTATCCAAACGATTCAGTCGTGGTTTCGACCTTCATGGCTCCTGGATATTTGAATCTCGCCCTCGGAACGGATTTGCGAAAAGGCGATCAATTTTCCATCTTTTTCTCATCGATTGCCTTCAAATCAACTTTTGTTTTGGATGATTCTTTGTCCGCAGCTGGGGCTTTCGGAGTGGAGAAAGGACAAAAATACCGTCAAGAATACGGCGCTTTCGTGAAAATGAAATGGAATAAAAACTTGGCAAAGAATATCGAAATGAAGTCCAAGCTCGAGCTCTTCAGTAATTATTTGAACAACCCGCAAAACATCGATGTCAATGCAGAATTACTTTTTGTTTTTCGTGTAAATTCCTTGTTTTCGGCTACCGCACAGTGGAATTTGGTCTACGATGACGATATCAAGATCCGCGACATTTATGGAAACGTGGGTCCTCGTACACAGTTTAAATCGGTATTAGGAATCGGTATTTCGTACAAATTAGAGAACAATTAAGCTGTAAATGTGCCGCGCGATACTTGGTTAATGTGCATAACCACCACATCAACTGTTGAAAAATCAACTTGTTAGCTCCTTCAAAGAGCCCTAACTTTGCGTTATGCGCATGGGAATCCTTTTGTTTACTTGTTTGTTGTCTTTGTCCAGTTTTGGACAATTAAAAGCTATTTACAATCAGGCGGACTATCCTTTTTTGCTGCATTTACCTGCCGATAGCATCCTAAAAAACAATCCTCCTGTGCTGATTTTCCTTCATGGTAGAAGTCTTTCGGGAGACAATTTGGAGTTAGTAAAGAAGTACGGAATCATCCACGAAATCGAAAAAGGCAGGGAAATTCCCGCAATAGTTATTGCGCCTCAAGTTCCTGCTGGAAAATCATGGGAACCGGCAAAAGTATTGTCTGTTTTACGTTTTGCACAGCAACAATTCGATACGGATACGAACCGTGTGTATGTAACGGGTATGAGTTTAGGCGGCTACGGAACCTTAGATTTTGCCGGACAATATCCTGAAATCGTTACGGCAGCAGTTGCCTTGTGTGGCGGTGGAAATACCAGAAATGGCTGTAATCTTTCCACAATTCCTGTATGGATTCAACATGGAAATCGCGATAGCGCTGTCCCAATCAGTGAGTCTGAAAAAATGGTGCGGTCCATTCGTGAATGTAATGGGGGAGAAAACTTAAAGTATACGGTCGTTCCTGGGGCAAATCATGGAGATTTAGAACGCGTCTTTCGTACGGACGAACTGTACGATTGGCTCTTTCAATTCAGTAAGGAAACGCCCAATTAATTACGAAAACCAAATGTCATTAATGAGCTGGCATTTTGCTTCTTTGTTCACGCGCTCAATGATGATTTGCTTCCCATTAAACAACTCTTCCCGCATTACTGAGGAATCGATTTTCAAGTATAGCGTTTGGTTTTTAATGTGAATTTCTTTCGTGCGATGAGCGACAGCCGGACCCATTAATTCTGGCCAAGCAGCAATAATATCGTACTCTTTCATTTTACCCTCCAAAGAATAAGCTTTCAAGAATTTATCGATGAGGTCTTTCAATGGTTCCTCTTCCGAACTACGTCTGTTGTCTTCGCGCATAGAATAAAGTTAGGATAAAATCAAGGACAATTGCTGATCCTTTACTTGGAAAAGTTTTTTCTCCGTTTGCAGCGAATCGAATAATTGCTTCATGCGCACTGGATCCGAATCGGTCACAATCACTTGTCCGAAGTAATCCGCTGTCACTAAATCAATCAAACGCTGCACGCGTTCGTTATCCAGCTTGTCGAAAATATCGTCGAGCAACAACACTGGATTCAATCCCTTATGCTGCTTCATCCAATCGTATTGTGCTAAGCGGATTGCAATGACAAAGGACTTCTGTTGTCCTTGTGAACCGAATTTCTTCACGGGATGTTTTTTAATCGTAAAGACCAAATCATCCTTGTGCGTTCCAGCATTGGAATATTGCGTAGCAGCATCTCTTTTAGCATGCATCTGAAGTAAATCTGCGAAGGAATGATCATTCAATTGCGAACGGTATTCCAGTCCAACGGATTCAGAGTCCAAGCCAATTTCCGAGTAAAAACGTTGAAAAACAGGAATAAATTCTGCTAGAAATTCCTTGCGTTTCTGATGAATGTAATTTCCAGAAGGAATGAGTTGTTCGTTCCACACTTCGATGGAGTCCATGTCAAACAAACGGTGCTCAAACATGTTCTTCAGTAAAGCGTTTCGTTGCTCCAATACTTTGTTGTAGCGTTGGATTTCTTCTAAATACACTCGGTCTAATTGAGACAAAATCCCATCCATCCACTTGCGGCGCATGTCGGAACCATCAGCAATCAAATCACCGTCGTAGGGAGAGATGAAAACCACTGGAAATTTTCCAATGTGATCGGCTAACTTTTCGTATTCCTTTTTGTTGATTTTAACGGTTTTTTTTCCGCCGTTTTTCAAGGCACAATGAACGTTGTAATCTTGTTCTTCCAAATGCCATTTTCCTTGAATGGAAAAAAATCCTTGGTCAAAACGAATGTTCTGACGGTCAATCGCATTCAAGTAAGATTTACACATGCTCAAGTAGTAAACGGCATCGAGAATGTTCGTTTTCCCACTTCCGTTTTGTCCAACAAGCCCATTAATTCCAGCGCAAAGATCTACTTCTAAATCTTCGTAATTCTTGAAATTGATGAGGTGTAATTGTGCTAAATACATGTGCTCCAAAGGTAGTATTTATTTCGCGAAACGGATGGAAATCCTTACAAGTGAAACATGGATTACTTTCCCGAATAACTATTCTATTATCTTTGTTAAAAATTCATAGTTATGTCAAACGCTTTTTTTAAAACACCCATTGCCATCAACGAACCTGTGAAAGCATTCGCACCAGGATCAGCGGAACGAAATTCCTTAATGCAAACTTATAAGGACATGTGGAGCCAAGTTCCTGTGGATGTTCCGATGTATATTGGTGGAAAAGAAGTGCGCACAAATACGAAAAAAGCGATGAATCCACCGCATGACCATGCACACGTGCTTGGACATTTCAATGTGGGTGATGCCAGTCATGTAACCGATGCGATTGAATCCGCTTTATCTGCAAGAAAAGCATGGGCGGAACTTCCGTGGGAAGAACGTGCAGCGATTTTCTTAAAAGCAGCAGACTTATTGGCTGGACCTTTCCGTAACAGAATGAATGCTGCCACGATGTTGGCGCAATCAAAAAACGTGATGCAAGCCGAAATTGATGCTGCATGTGAGCAAATTGACTTTTTC
>JBAWZN010000010.1:0-66234 GCA_037143015.1 Flavobacteriia bacterium | reverse complement strand
GTCAGTTCTTTCCTTTGTTGATTGAAAAAATGAACCAAGGAAACTAAATCGGTTTGTGTCGGTTGAATATGACCAAGGGAAGTTTCCTCTTCTGGATGTGCAAGCATGTTGAATCCATGGGTAGATAAAGCGACTATTTTTTGACGGAATCCAGCAGATCGTAACCGGAGAACTGTATCCACCATTGTGAGTCCATTTCCGAGAATGAAAATCGGTAAGTCCTGGCGAATGAAACCAAAATCAATTTCCCACGGATTCCCTTGATAGTAATGCGATTCAACGACAATTTGTGAAAGTTCTTTTGGAATACGAGGAAGTTCGTTACCCGTTGCTAACACCAGGACGTCGTATGCTTCGAATTGAGGAGATTCCTTGTCGTTTAAGATAATCGAAATTCCTTGTTGCTCTGCTAGCGTTTTGGTTTCCGTCCAAATAGTTGTTAAGTAACTTCCATAAATGGAGCGTTGCACAAATGCTCGTGGATGGGAAAATTCCGGGTACTCATTTTGCAGAAAACGCACAAAGTGATGTGGGTCATCGGGAAAAGCGCTCATGTTTTGACTTCGGACATTCAGTAGTAAACCCCCTGAATCCGCTCTGTAAGCTGGACCCAACGTTTCAGAATCGCTATGGTGAAAACGCGTAATTTCCCCTTTGAATCCTTCGTCAATTAATTGACGAATGACCATGGTTCCAGCGAACCCACCTCCGATGACAGCGATTTTTTTGGGCATAAAAAAACTGCCCGAAATCGGGCAGCCTCCTTTTATTTATTACAAAATACTATTGTTGTTTTAGTGCTTCCAAGCGCTTTTTGTACTCTTGACCTTTCTCGATGCGACCAAGTTTCGTGTTGGTTTTGTACAAAATATCCAAGATTGATTTTTCATTTGGATTTTTCTCAATGTATTTTTCCAATGGAACTAAAGCCAGTGTGAACAATTCATTCGCTCTTTTCTCCATCTCCTTCACCTTTGGATCTTTCATGTCCAAGTTCATAGCCGCAGTTCTTGTTTCTGCAGCCCAGTTGTAGTAATGCGCACCAAGTTGGTACAATGCTTCGTTGTATTCAGGATCAATTTCGATGGCTTTTGCCAAAGCTTCTGCAGCTTTATCGTTCTGCTTCAATTCGATGTAAGAAGTTCCTAAGATGTAATACAATTGCTTGTTGTTTGCGTCGATTGCTAATGCCTTGTTGATGTATACTTCTGTATTTGCAACATCTCCTTTTTGCAAATAGATGTTCACCATAGAGATGAGTGCATCAATGCTTTTTGGGAAAACTTCCAATACACTGTTAACAGAAACAATCGCTTTGTCAAATTCTTTAGCATCCAATAATTTGTCAACATGGTTATTCAAACTCAATGTCGTATTGATCTCTGCATCCTTATATTCTTCACCTAAAAAAGAGCGTAAATAATAAGAAACTAAAAATGCGTTTAACGATTCTTCGTATTTTTTATTGTTGTATGCTTCAATTCCTTGGTTAAACATCATGTCTGAGCGGAAACCCATGAAAGATTGCGCATCTGATGTCCACGCTTTTTTCGGGTCTTCTAACACCTTTTTGAAAGAAGCTTTAGAAATCGCTTCATACTCTTTCATTTTTGCTTCATCCAATGGATTCGTAGCAGCGTCCATTGTAGCTACTTCGATTAAACTATAGTAAATCTCTGCGCGGTACAAATGCATTTTGAAATCTTCCGCAGTCTCTGGATTTACCGCTGCTAAATCAATGAATTTACGTGCTTCCTCCACCGTTTTTTTAGATGGTTCAATACCGTTAGTCATTGGATTGTACTTTTTGTACGTCATGATGGCATCGGTCACGTTTTTCTTTTGTGCAAATGAACCGAAAGTCAAAGCTGAAAATGCAATTCCAGCTGAGAGTTTGATGATGTTTCTTTTCATATTTGTTAAGTTGATTCTTTCTAAAAATTAATCTTCGTCGCTTGTTTCAATTTCTGTGCCAAGATCCTCCGTTGCGTCTGTCAATGGAATATCTGCCGCATCCATTACTTCGATTTCCTCGTCCTCGTCTTCTGTTCGTGGAACACGAGCAATCGCCGCAATCGCCGCCGTAGATTTCAAGTTGATCAAACGAACACCTTGTGCTGCTCTACCCATCGTGCGTATCGTATCCACGTGCATGCGAATTGTTACACCAGATTTTGTAATGATCATTAAGTCATCTTCATCGAAGACATTCTGAATGGAAAGTAATTTACCTGTTTTCTCCGTAATATTCAAGGTTTTCACCCCTTTACCACCTCGGTTTGTGATTCGGTAAACTGGTTCTTTGTCCTCTGGATCGTTCAAGAAGGTACGTTTACCATATCCTTTCTCAGAAACAACCAGAATCGTAGAGAAGATATCCTCTACACAAATCATCCCGATGAGGTAATCGTCGTCGCTCGTTAATGTCACACCGCGCACCCCAGAAGCATTTCTACCCATTGGACGCACTGTTGATTCGTTAAAGCGAATCGCACGTCCAGAACTTGTTGCAAGAACGATTTCGTTTGTGCCATTCGTTAATTTCGCTTCTAACAATTCATCGTTTTCACGAATTCCAATCGCGTTGATACCATTTGAACGTGGACGAGAATATGCCTCCAAAGATGTTTTTTTAATCACACCTTGTTTCGTACACATCATGATGAAGTTGTTTTGTACGTAATCTTTATCCGTCAGGTCAAGCACTTTCACATATGCTTTTACTTTGTCGTCCTGTGGAATATTGATCAAGTTTTGAATGGCTCTTCCTTTAGATGTTTTACTGCCTTCTGGAATTTCATATACACGCATCCAGAAACATCGTCCTTTTTCTGTAAAGATCAATAGGTAATTGTGGTTCGTTGCAACAAATAAGTGCTCCAAGAAATCTTGGTCACGAGTTGCAGATCCTTTGGATCCCATTCCACCTCTGTTTTGAACTTTGTATTCTGCTAGGTTGGTACGTTTAATATATCCCGCATGTGAAATCGTAACGACAACTTCCTCATCCGCAATTAAATCCTCCATACGCATTTCGCTAGCAGAGTATTCAATTCTAGAACGACGCTCATCGCCATATTTTTCTCGCATTTCTTGCAATTCATCTTTGATGATTTGCATACGGCGAACTTCATTTTCTAGAATGTCTTTCAAGTCGGTGATGAGTTTCATCAATTCATCAAATTCCGAACGAAGTTTGTCTTGCTCCAGTCCGGTTAATTGACGCAAACGCATGTCCACAATCGCACGTGTTTGAATCTCCGAAAGTCCAAAACGAACGGACAAACGCTCTCTTGCAGCATCTGGACTAGAAGACGTTTTGATGATTTCAATGACTTCATCAATGTTATCTGAAGCAATGATTAATCCTTCAAGGATGTGCGCGCGTTCCTCTGCTTTACGTAAGTCGAAACGTGTACGTCGAATCACTACTTCATGACGGAACTCAACGAATTCTTGAATCAAATCACGAAGTGCCATCATACGTGGACGTCCAGCAACCAAACAAATATTGTTGACTGAGAACGATGTTTGGAGCGCAGTAAATTTGTACAATTTATTTAAAACCACATTCGCAATCGCATCGCGTTTGATTTCAAATACCACACGCATTCCGCTACGGTCTGACTCATCACGTAAGTCAGAAATACCTTCAATTTTCTTATCGTTTACAAGGTCGGCGATCTTTTTGATCATCTCTGCCTTGTTCACTTGGTAAGGAATCTCCGTTACAATGATTTGCTCACGTCCGTTTTCTTCTTCAATTTCTGCTTTTCCACGTATAACGATTCGGCCACGTCCTGTTAATAATGCGTCTCGAACACCTTCGTATCCGTAAATGATACCGCCAGTTGGGAAATCCGGAGCTTTAACGTATTGCAACAATTCTTCTCCAGTAATATCTTTATTGTCAACGTAAGCAATTACCCCATCAATGACCTCTGTTAGGTTGTGCGGCGCCATATTTGTTGCCATTCCGACAGCAATTCCTGCAGCACCATTAATTAATAGGTTGGGTATTTTAGTTGGCAATACAGTAGGCTCTTGTAAGCTATCATCAAAGTTCGCTTTGAAATCTACCGTTTCCTTCTCTAAATCACCGAGCATTTCCTCTGCGATTTTACGAAAACGTGCCTCGGTGTAACGCATCGCAGCCGGACTATCACCGTCAACTGAACCAAAGTTACCTTGTCCGTCCACAAGTGGATAACGCAAAGACCATGGCTGCGCCATACGCACCATGGTATCATATACCGAACTATCACCGTGTGGGTGATACTTACCTAAAACTTCCCCGACAATTCTCGCCGATTTTTTATAAGGTCTATTCGAATAAACACCTAAGTCTTGCATACCATACAAAACCCTTCTGTGTACTGGTTTAAATCCATCTCGTACATCAGGTAAGGCACGTGAAACAATAACGGACATCGAATAATCGATGTACGCTGATTTCATTTCATCTTCAATGTTTATCTGAATAATTCTTTCTCCTTCAGCCATGTTTATTGATAATTAAATTCTGCTTGTCAATTTAAGCATTCAAAATTAATGAAATATGAACGCCATCCTCGGTCCAAAATCTAAATTTACTAACAAAATCACTGCATAAATTGTGAATAATTATCGATCCATGCGAAATATAAAAAGTATATTTGTATTGCTTAAAAAGTAACCATATGGAAGCGAAATTTTCACCTCGCGTTAAGGATTTAATTAGTCATAGTCGCGATGAGGCTGTTCGACTAATGAACGAATTCGTTGGCGCAGAACATTTATTGTTGGGATTGATTCGCTTGAACGAAGGGACAGGTGTTCATATTTTACAAGAGTTTAATTTGGACCTTGCCAAAGTGAAGAAGGAAGTCGAGAAGATTTTATCTAAATCCTCTGTGACCTACATTGCCAATCTCAATTTACCTTTATTAAAACAAACAGAAAACATTATCAAACAATCTTATTTGGAGGCGAAGGAATTTAAGTCGCCTGTCATTGGGACGGAACATTTGTTGCTCACCATTCTTCGGAATGAGGACAGTGTCGCGTGTCAAGTTCTAAATAAGTATGGAGTAATGTATGAAAACGCAAGAGACGAATACGAAGTTATGTTAGAAGAACGCAAACAACCAAAAGCTGAATTCCCTAGCAATAGTGGTGGGAATGAAGAAGAAGAAAACTACGGAACACCGCGCAAACCTGCCGATCCAAAGTCCAAAACACCTGTATTGGATAATTTTGGTCGCGATTTAACCAAAATGGCTGAAGCAGGAAAGTTGGATCCGATTGTTGGACGTGAAAAAGAGATTGAACGTGTCAGTCAAATTCTCTCACGACGCAAGAAAAACAATCCAATATTAATTGGTGAACCGGGAGTGGGTAAAAGTGCGATTGCTGAAGGACTTGCCTTGCGCATTGTTCAGCGAAAAGTTTCTCGTATTCTTTTCAATAAACGCATAGTCTCTTTGGATTTAGCCTCTCTAGTTGCTGGAACAAAATACCGTGGTCAGTTCGAAGAGCGCATGAAAGCAGTCATGCAGGAAATCGAGAAAAATCCAGACATCATCCTATTTATAGATGAAATTCACACCATCATTGGTGCGGGTGGAGCAAGTGGTTCGTTAGATGCTTCTAACATGTTCAAGCCTGCTTTAGCGCGCGGAGAGATGCAAGCGATTGGTGCGACAACCTTGGATGAATACCGTCAGTACATTGAGAAAGATGGTGCTTTGGAGCGTCGCTTTCAGAAAGTCATCATCGAGCCAACATCTGCTGAGGAAACGGTTCAGATTTTGAATAACATCAAAGAGCGTTACGAAGAACATCACTCAGTGACTTACACGCCGGAAGCAATTGCTTCATGTGTGAAACTAACGGAGCGATACATTACGGACCGTCACCTTCCAGACAAAGCAATCGATGCGCTGGATGAGGTTGGTTCCCGTGTACACATAACGAACATCAATGTCCCGCAAGAAATTGTGGACATCGAAGGTCAAATTGAAGGACTTAAAGAACAAAAGGCGGAAGCCATTCGCTCTCAACAATATGAAAATGCTGCTGAATTGCGCGATAACGAACGCAAATTGCAGGAGCAATTAGAATCAGCCAAAACGAAATGGGAGGAGGATTCCAAAAATAACCGTGTTGTTGTTACAGAAGAAGATGTAGCGGAAGTTGTTTCCATGATGTGTGGCATTCCAGTAACGAAAGTTTCTCAGTCCGAAATGGGCAAATTGGTAAAAATGGCAGAAACCATTCGTGGAAAAGTCATTGGTCAAGATGAGGCGGTAGACAAAGTGGTGAAAGCCATTCAACGAAACCGAGCTGGATTAAAAGATCCAAACAAACCTATCGGATCGTTCTTTTTCCTTGGACCAACGGGTGTTGGAAAAACGCAATTAGCAAAAGTACTTGCGCGAAATCTGTTCGATTCTGATGATTCCTTAATTCGAATCGATATGTCCGAATACATGGAGAAATTCTCCATTTCTCGCTTGGTTGGAGCGCCTCCGGGATACGTTGGATACGAAGAGGGTGGACAATTAACGGAAAAAGTACGTCGTAAACCATATGCAATCATTCTTTTGGATGAAATCGAAAAAGCACATCCAGACGTATTTAATTTGTTGTTGCAAGTGTTAGACGACGGACATATGACAGATGGTTTAGGTCGTAAAATCGATTTCAAGAATACGATTTTAATCATGACGTCGAATATCGGTGCACGTCAGTTAGCTGATTTTGGTACAGGTGTTGGATTCGGAACAAAGTCACAAGAAGAAGCGAAGGAAACCAATTCTAAGTTGGTGATTCAAAATGCCTTGAGAAAAGCGTTTTCTCCAGAGTTCTTAAACCGTGTGGATGACATGATTATGTTCAAGTCTTTGAGTCGTGAGGATATTCACAAAATCATCGACATCGAGTTGGAGAAATTACACGACCGCATCAAAGGAATGGGTTATTTCGTCGAAAGCACAGAGAAAGCGAAAGACTTTATTTTGGAGAAAGGTTACGACGAGAAATTTGGCGCACGTCCAATGAAACGAGCGATTCAGAAATTCATCGAAGATCCATTAGCAGAAGAAATCATCAATGCGAATTTGGTGGAAGGTGATACGATTTTACTCGACCACGAAGAAGGGAAAGAAGAATTGAAAGTGACCATCAAAAAACCGAAAGCGCCGAAGAAAAGCGCAAGCGGTGCAGATAAAAAAGAATCTTAAATAACAGAAAAGCGAGTGAAAACTCGCTTTTTCTTTTTGAAATTATCCCGGAAGTGTATTTTAGTTAGTGAGTAAAAATCACCTCTTCCTTAGGAACGCGCATACGTGGACCCCAGATTCCCGGTTCGGTTCCAAGTCCGACAGAAATAATCATATTGATTTCAGCTCCTCTCGGTAAGTTTAAGGCCTTTTTCACACGTTTCTCGTCGAATCCCTCCATTGGACAAGAATGGAATCCTTCAGCTGCAATAGAAAGCATGAATGTCTGAGCTGCTAGCGCACATGATTTATGGGCACCAATCCGTTGATTCGCAATTCCTCCAGTTCTGACAAATGGTTTTCTAAGTCCGGCAAAGAAACTAATGCTTCGACGCAACAAACTCATGAATCCAAATGGATCGTTCGAGTAAACAAGCGGCATTATTTTCCCATAGTAATTCATTCCCATTTTTTGTGCTTTGTCTGGCTCCCCAACAATCGATGATTTCACCATGTCCAAATTCCATTTCGCACGGCTTTTCCATTTGTCCTTGCGTGTCACAAAAACCACCATTTGCTTTGCGGTTTGTGCGGCGCTTTGTCCTAGACACAAGGGAACAAACGTTTCCAACATGTCCTTCGACTGAATCCAATGGAATTCCCAAAGTTGCATATTACTGCTGTTTGGCGAGAGAATCGCACGTTCGATACTGGTTTGAATGACTTCGTTTGGAACAGCTGTGTTTGCATCAAACTTTCGGTTTGAGCGTCTGTATTCGATGATGCGTTGGAATTCTGTGTTCATAGGTTAATGTGCTAGTGTGCTAATGTGCTAATTTGCCAATTTGCCAATGTGCTAATGAGCTAATTGGTTTTTTGTTGGTTGTTTTTTAGTTGTTGATACCTGTAACGGAATAGCCCTGTTTTTTTAACAACTCAAGAACACCATTTGTTCCGCCGAGGTGTCCGGCGCCGACGGCGATGAAAGTTGCTTCTTTGTTGATTTGTTTTTCAATTACCGGAATCCAATTGGCATTGCGAACATCCAAAAACCAATAATTGAATTCTGGAAGCATGTCTGTTTCTTCAGCAATCATTTTATACAATCCATTGATGTCTTCTTGTTCATAGAGTTTAAACAGGACATCGAATTCGGACATGTTGGAAAAGTCATCCATAAATTGAACCTGATCTTTGATGCTAATTCGGTCGATGGTTTCCATTTGATACATCACGGTTTCTAATCCCATCAATGGTTTGTCGTTTTTCTTTGCTAATTTCTGAAACTCCATTTCGAAGGATTTTTGTTTTCCGATTTTCTCTTGAAGGACCACAGAACTGAAGAAAAAGGGTTTCATGTGCGTATACTGCTCAAACTTTGATTCTTTCCAAGCGAGTGTGTCCATGCAGTAGGACTTTAACTTGATATAAGAAGAATCCGACATGTAGTTTTTCAAGGTTTCTCCATTCGGAAGCATGGTCATTTTTGCCAATTCGATTTTCTCTGATAAGGACATGTTCATGTCAATTTCTAAGGCAATTGTTTCGCTGGACTTCAACGCGTCCATCACCTTTTTCGGCATCTCAAAATCTTCCTTCGGCATGGTGTGGATGGTTCCGAAAATGTAGGAGTCCTTGGTTAATCCGTTTCCAGAAATGCGGTAGAGCAATTGTGCCTGAGAACCAGAATACAGGAGTGTAAATCCAACAAAAATCAATAGGCGCGTAAATAACTTCATAGATGGTAATTAATGCGACAAATTTACGTTGAAAATCGACGTTGATGGATTTTTACTGACAACTTTTCAATGAAACACACAAACTTGCTGACACCTTGACTTAATTTTGACAATGGTCTTATCTTTGCAAACCCAAAACGAATTAAAATTTCAACATATGTCAGAAGAGAAGGATGAATTGAAAAACGACCAACATCAAGAACCACAAGAAGAAACAACGGATTCAGTAGAATCAGCAGGTGAAGAAAATAAAGAGGAAGCTCCAAAAGAGTTGACAGCAGAGGAGAAATACGCGGAATTAAACGACCGTTTCCTACGTTTACACGCTGAATTTGATAATTTCAGAAAGAGAACATACAAAGAGCGCATCGAATTAACCGCGACGGCAAACAAAGATGTATTGTTGAGTATGTTGCCTGTGATGGATAACTTTGAGCGTGCCATTGTAACGAACGAAAAATCGGAAGACGTGTCGGCGATGAAGGAAGGTTTTCACTTGATTTACACCATGTTTAAAGGCATTTTAGATTCTAAAGGATTAAAACCAATGGAAGCGAAAGGAGCACAGTTTGATAGTGACTTACATGAAGCTATCGCAAACATTCCTGCACCGGATAAAAAGATGGTTGGCAAAGTGATCGAGGATGTGGAGAAAGGATATTATTTAAACGATAAAGTGATTCGTTTTGCGAAAGTAGTCGTAGGACAATAACAGGACCCAAACTATGAGTCAAAAAAGAGATTATTACGAAATTCTCGGTGTTTCCAAAAATGCCGATGAAGCGGAAATCAAAAAAGCCTACCGTAAGTTAGCTATCAAGTTTCACCCGGACAAAAATCCAGATGATGCAAGCGCTGAAGATAAGTTTAAAGAGGCAGCTGAAGCATACGAAGTATTGAGTAACGGTGAAAAACGTGCACAATACGATCGTTTTGGACACGCAGGAATGGGTGGACAAGGTGGCTTCGGTGGTGGAGGAATGAACATGGACGACATCTTCTCGCAATTTGGGGATGTTTTCGGTGGTGCTTTTGGTGGAAGTTTCGGTGGAAGCCGTAGTGGAGGTGGATCTCGAACAGTTCGTGGAACAAACCTGCGCGTGAAAATGAAATTAACCTTGGAGGAAATTGCCAATGGGGTTAAAAAGAAAATCAAAGTCAACAAACTGGTAAACGCGGAAGGCGTTACCTACAAAAATTGTCCAACCTGTAACGGAACTGGACGCATCACACGCGTAGCGCAAACCTTCTTAGGTGCGATGCAAACACAATCAGCTTGTCATGTATGTCAAGGTGCTGGAAAGTCCATTGACAAAAAACCAGCTGATGCAGATGCACAAGGATTGAAAAGACAAGAAGAAGTCATTGAAATCGAAATTCCGGCAGGAGTAGAAGAGGGCATGCAATTGAGCGTTCAAGGACGCGGAAATGCAGGTCCATTCAACGGAGTCGCGGGAGATTTGATCGTCGTAATCGAGGAAGTTGAGCACGAAGAACTACGTCGCGAAGGCGAAAACGTACATTTTGATGCCTACATCAATTTTGTGGATGCCGTACTAGGTGAGTCCATTGAAGTGCCAACAATTGGCGGTAAAGCGAAAATCAAAGTCGAGCCTGGAACGCAAAGTGGAAAAGTACTTCGCTTGCGTGGAAAAGGATTGCCAAGTGTTCAAGGATACGGAACGGGTGATCAATTCGTACACATCCATGTCTTTACACCAACAACGATTTCCAAAGAAGAAAAAGAAATCTTGGAAAAGTTAAAGGAAAGTGAGAACTTTAGTCCGAGCGCAGCACAGAAAGAAAAAGGATTCTTCAAGCGTATGCGCGACATGTTCCATTGATGAAATTTATCGATTTAGCGGAAAACGGTAACAATACTCCCCTGAGTTATGTCAGCGGAATTCTGCTCATTTTTATTTTATACTTTCTAGGAAGCCTAGGGATTTTAGTGGACCTCCACTTCAATTTCCCCACGTTGTCGATTGAATCAATGGATTCGGAGTTCTATCAAACGATGGGACATACACGATTTCTATTTTGGGTCTTATTTCCCTATTTACTTGTATTTATTGGCGTTTTGCTTCATCATCGGTGGATGCATCAACGTCCTATCTTGCAGGCATTTACCGCTACCGATCGCTTCCGTTGGAAACGCTCGTTTTTCGCCTTCTTTTTGATCTTATTCTTGATGCTTGGAATGATGTACATACAGATTTATGCAGATTCATTCAATCACGGACAGGCATTTACCTTTCAGTTTAATCCATCCAAGTTTTTTCCGCTATTAATGGTGAGTTTAGTGATGTTACCCATTCAAACGACTTGTGAAGAATTGTTGTTTCGTTCTTATTTGTTGAAGGGATTGAAGTTGCGCATCCAACGTACCGGAACTTCCATTTTGTTGAGCGCACTGATGTTTGGATTGATGCATATTGGAAATCCGGAAATTCAAGAAATCGGATATCACATGTTGGTTTATTACATTCTTTCTGGTTTGTTTTTAGCCTTGATTACAACCGTGGATGACGGACTTGAATTAGCGATTGGTTACCATGCGGCAAATAATTTAATTGCCGCCATTTTTGTTACGACGGATTGGCAAGTTTTTCGAACGGATGCGCTATTCCTAAATCACGAAAAACCGGGAGATGGTTGGTCATCCTTGATTTTCCTTCTCATCTTACTTCCGAGCCTATTTTTGCTCTTCAAGCGCATGTATCGCTGGCCAAGTTGGAAAGAAATCATGCGAAGCATGTGAGTATTCTCCGCTTTTTTTTAGCTTTACCTTAGTTATGCTTGAAATCAACAACCTTCAAAAGTCCTTTCAACGGAAAATTGCCCTCGATGACATTTCTTTGTCTGTTGGTAAGGGAGAAATATATGGCTTACTTGGTCCGAATGGGGCGGGAAAAACGACCATTATTCGCATCATCAATCAAATCATTGAAGCCGATTCCGGAACCATCCGATTTAACGGTCAACTCATGACACAAGCACAGTTGGCGCAGATTGGGTACCTTCCAGAAGAACGTGGCTTGTACAAAAACATGCAAGTCGAAGAACAATTGATTTTTCTAGCTCAATTACGTGGTTTAACCAAAAACGAGGCACAGCGAAATGTGACGCATTGGTTGACGAAATTCGGCATTCAAGATTGGCGTTCGAAACGTGTAGAATCCTTATCCAAAGGAATGGCGCAGAAAGTTCAGTTTATTGCAGCGTTGGTTCACGATCCTCAGTTGTTGGTTTTGGACGAGCCACTCAGTGGATTTGACCCCGTGAATGTAGAATTGATCTTAACAGAAATGAAAGAGTTGAAAGCGAGTGGAAAAACCATCATCCTTTCAACACACAATATGCAAAGTGTGGATGAAATTTGCGATCGCGCGAGTTTGATTCACGAAGCGAAAAAATTAGCAGAGGACACCGTTTGGAATTTGCGCGAACAACACAATCAAGGTGAATACTCTGTTCGATTTAAAGGAAATATGATTGGATTCGTGAATGCACTTTGGACAGACTTTGAATTACTTGGACACGAAGAAATGGGTGACAATCGCTTCTCAGCGAAATTAAAAATGCGTGGAACAAGCCAGATGAACGATTTAATCAATGCGTTAGTCGGCAAAGTAGAATTGGAATTAATAGAGAAAAAGTTACCGTCCATGCAGGAAGTATTTATCGACATCATTCGAGGAAAGGAGGAAGCACATGCGTAATTTCTGGTTACTCACGAAAAGAGAATGGTCGGAGCGCGTTTGGAACCGCACCTTCTTGTGGATGTTGTTCGTTGGTCCGATTATTTGCTTGCTTATGTTGGCGTTCCTCTTCAAAGCGGGGGACGAAGGCAAGAAAAGCATCAACGTACTCATTGTCGATCCAGCAGAGTTAATGGATCATCGTGTGATGGCGCAAGCGGAGCGCGAAGTGCATTACTTTTTCATAGACGATTACGTGGAAATTGAAGAATTTCGCGATGGCTCCGAGTATCAAAAGTTTGATGCGATGGTGGAAATCAACGAGAAGATTCTCATCAACAAGAAAGCATTTGTCTTTTACCGCACGAATCCATCGGTGGATGTGAAAATGCAGTTGAAATTTCAAATGGAACGACGCATTGAGGAATTGGTTGTGGAGTCCTTCACGAATTTATCCTTGGAGCATTTCCGTCGCATCAAGCAACCCTTGATTATGGACTTCAGAAATGTGTACGATCCGAAAAACGAGTCCAGTGACTTAGAAAGTTGGGTCGGATTTGTCTTCGGAGCATTGATCTTCTTGTTCATTGGAATTTATGGAATGACGATTTTGCGCAGTACGGCGAAGGAAAAAAGCAACCGCATTGTCGAAGTGTTATTGTCCGCGGTGAAACCACGTCAACTGATGATGGGAAAAATGACCGGAATCGCCATGGCGGCTTTGTTTCAATTGCTCATTTGGTCTTTGTTCATCGGTTTAGGTTTGTGGATTTTCCGTCAGACCATCTTCCCGGATATGTTGAATCCAGCCAATTGGCAAGGAATTCAAATGGCTTCGGATGTTCAATCGCAGGTGATTGCCTCGCAAGAAGGATTGAGTAGTAATCCGATTTTAGACTTGGTCTATGCCCGTATTGATTACGTTTGGATGAACATTCACTTTGTTTTGTTCTTCGTTGCAGCGTATTATTTCTATGGTGCTTTTTTCAGCATGATTGGTGCAATGACGGGAACAGAAAGCGACGGACAGCAGTTTGTGATGCCGATTTTATTGTTGCTTGGATTCTCCATTTTATCAGGATACATGTACATACAATACCCAGACTCCACCTTTGCAGGATGGATCAGTTATTTGCCATTTACTGCACCGATGGTGGTAATGATTCAGTTAGCGCAAGGCGTTCCACTGGAGTCCTATTACCTGATTTGGATTCACTTGTTCATCATTTTACTTTCCGCTTTGTTGATGTTGCAAATCGCCGGACGACTGTACAAAAATGGCATTTTGCAATTTGGACATCGTTTGCTTTGGACACAAATTTGGCGCATGTTTAAGTCTTAACGAATTTCATTGCCATGAAAGCTCTCATTGATTTAGGTACGAATACATTCAATTTAATGATTGCTGACGTTGATGCAGTCGGATTAATTCATGTGATTCACAACGAAAAAGAAGGTGTTGCCTTGGGAATGGGAGGCATTCATGAAAACCGTTTGGCCGATGATGCCATTGATCGAGCAGTTGCGTGTTTACTTCGTTTCAAAAAGCAGTGTGACCTTCATGGTGTTACGTCGATTCGTGCCATCGGTACCTCCGCCATTCGAGATGCGCATAACCGTTCGGTGCTGATTGATCGCGTCGCGAGAGAAACAGGAATTCACATGGAAGTCATCACTGGTTTAGAAGAGGCGCAGTTGATTTATAAGGGCGTTCATCAGACCATGAGCCTCGGAGATTCAGCAGTAATTATGGACATCGGTGGAGGAAGCACCGAATTTATTTTAGCCGACGACAATGGACTGATTGCGATGGAATCATTTAACATTGGTGTTTCACGCATCTATCAGCAGTTTACTTTTTCCGATCCAATGAATGAAGCAGACATTGTCGCGCTCGAAGCGTATTTAGAAGATGCCTGTGGGATGTATTTACGCCAACTGAAAACCACAAAACTCATTGGTGCATCCGGAAGTTTTGAAACGTTTTTTGAATTGATGCACGAAAAACCATTCCACGCGAAGGGTAGGGCAGTGGAGGTTGATTTTTTACATTTCGGTGGCATGTTGGAGCAAATCATTGCATCTAGTCAGTCTGAGCGGGACGAGAATCCGCACATCATTGCGATTCGCAAGCGCATGGCACCAATTGCCGCCATCAAAACTCGATGGGTACTGCGTCAATTAGCAATTTCGCATGTTTTCATTTCACCATATTCCTTGAAGGAAGGCGCGATGATTTCTTGATTCTTGTTCAATTCCATTGACAATACAAAAAATCGAGTGTATCTTTGCGTTCATTCGGCTCCGTGGCGCAACTGTATAGCGCACTGGATTTCGGCTCCAGCGGTTGTGGGTTAGAATCCCTCCGGGGTCACAAGAAAAAACCCAGCACTTAGTGCCGGGTTTTTTGTTTTTAGCGCGTTCAAAATTTATTTTGATAAGCGCTTAAAAACAAAAAACCCGAAAATTGCGCAGCAATTTTGGGTTTGTGCTTGCGATGAACAAATCCCTGGGAAAACGCGATAGCGTAATCCGATAGACAGAAAGAGAAAGAGAGCGAGAGCGAGCAACGAGAGCGATGAACAAAACTTTTGGAAAACGCGCCAGCGTAATCCGATGCGGCAGAAAGAGATCGAGTCCGCCGCGGCGGAGAGAGCGAGATCGATAAACTATTTTCCTTTCTTCATCTTTTCACGTCAATTTAAAGAGAATTTTCTATTGCCTATGTTGTGTGCCAATGGATGAAATCATCAAGATTCTTTGTACAGTTTTTTCCTAAAATAAAATGCGAGGTTCACAAGTGCAATTAATGCCGGTACTTCGACAAGTGGTCCAATGACTCCAGCAAAAGCTTGTCCTGAGTTGATGCCGAATACACCAATGGCAACGGCGATGGCTAATTCGAAATTATTACCTGTCGCGGTGAAAGCAATAGCAGTAGATTTGGAATAGTCAGCTCCGAAGTACTTTCCAATGAAAAAACTCACAATGAACATGATCGTGAAATAAATAACGAGTGGAATGGCGATTCGCACAACATCCATAGGGATTTCGACTATTAATTGTCCTTTTAAGCTAAACATCACGATAATGGTGAACAAAAGTGCGATGAGGGTAAGCGGTGAAATTCTTGGAACAAATTTCGTTTGAAACCATTCTTCTCCTTTGATTTTGATCAGGACATAACGACTCGTTATCCCTAAGAAAAATGGAAGTCCGAGGTAAATGCCCACACTTTCGGCGATTTGACCAATACTGATGTCCACTTTAAACCCAGCGAAACCAAAATAGGGGGGGAGGATGGTGATGAAAACGTATGCGTAAACGCTGTAAAGTAACACTTGGAAAATACTATTCAATGCGATTAATCCTGCGGCATATTCTCTATTTCCGTCTGCCAAATCATTCCACACAACAACCATAGCGATGCATCGGGCTAGTCCAATTAAAATGACCCCAATCATGTACTCTGGATAGCCTCCAAGAAACAGCAAAGCTAAAACAAACATCAAAATAGGTCCAATTACCCAATTGAGGAGAAGGGAAGAAGCAAGGACTTTTACATTCGTAAAAACCAAGTTCATTTTGGAGTAGTTTACTTTGGCAAGTGGTGGATACATCATGAGGATGAGTCCAATTGCCAATGGAATATTCGTGGTTCCTTTCGACATCGAGTTGATGAAACTAGTGCTTGATGGAATGAAATGTCCAATTCCGACACCGATAAGCATCGCTAAGAAAATCCATGCGGTGAGAAAACGATCGAGGAAACCTAATTTTTTTCTTTGAACGACTGGGGAACAATTGGTTGTAGACATAGTGGGTTAGTGTATGTTGTGACTAATTTGAATTTGGCAAACTTGGTTTAGTGTATTCTCGAAAAAACATAAAGGCATTCAAGCGCAATTTGCTCCGATCTTTCGAGGTATTTTTGATCTTGTTGAACGGATCCGTCAAATGCTTTTGGGTCGTCATAGGTGGTTCCAACACGCAGTTCAACACCCGGAATAAATGGACAATTTTCTTCAGCGTCGGAACAGGTCATGATGGCAGCGAAGTTCGAATGAGGATTAAAATCATCGTCATAAACTTTCGAGAAACAGGTCGTTGTTTCCTCCAAGCTAAAACGAACAGTGAACGTAGCGTTAGCGTCAATAGTATCAGGGATGACACTAAATCCAGTGGACTCAAGTGCTTTAATGGCATTCGGATGAAAGGCAGTTGCTTCTGTTCCTCCTGAGTAAGTATGCACATCTGTAATTTGGTAATAATGTGCCGCAACGCTCGCCCAAATTTGACCAAAATGACTCCTTCTCGAATTGTGCGTGCAAACGTACATGAGATGAATCGCTTGTTTGGAGTCCTTTTTTACCTGAATATAGTTAGAGATTTTCTCCAGAAGGATTTTTCGGTCTTCAGAAATCGATTGGAATTCTTGAACAAGTCGGTCGCAATGTGATTGAATCTGTGGAAACATACGTCGTTTTATTATAGTTTGACGAAAAAGAAGAGGTTTAACTCTCATCAAACCTTCTTCCATTAAGAACTAAAACCCACTCAACAAACTATCGTACGCATCATTGAAGGAAAGTCCATCCGTTGTTCGTTTCTTAGAAAGTTGTTTGAATTCAACCAAAGCCCATAGAATGAATTCCATTAAAAAAGGAGCATCTATCGAAGCAACTTTCGGTTGGTATTTATGTAAGAGCATGTCCAATGGTTTTATGGACAATAATGCCGTTTCATACGTTTCTTCGTTAGCATCATCGGCTAATTCAAATGCATCTGCTTCGAAGAACCATTTCAGTACTTCGTCGTAAGGCGTTTCTTGGTCTTGTTTTTTCAGTTTTTCCACTTTAGGGAAATATTGGAGAAACAAAGTTTTCGTTGCTTCGCTGATGAGGTGTTGTGCAACAAAGGAAGTTCCTTCTTGCTCTCCTTCATACACAAGTTCCATTTTACCTGTAATGGATGGAATCATTCCGATTAAATCACTGTAACGAACGGTGGTTTCCTTTTCATTGTTCATTAAGGCTCTGCGTTCCGCAGTACTAATTAAATTCTCATATGCAGTGATACTCATGCGGGCACTAACTCCACTTTTGTGATCGATGTATTCGCTTTCACGGGCCTCAAACGCAATTTGTTCCAAGATGTCTTTCGCTAATTCAGGTACGTGAACATGGCATGTGCGATTGTCCATCTTTTCTGATTCTTGTTGCGTGATTCTCTTTGCTGTTTGAATGTCTGCGGAATAATGCGTTAGAATCTGTGAACCAATTCGATCCTTTAAAGGTGTAACAATACTTCCGCGATTGGTGTAATCCTCTGGATTTGCAGTAAAAACAAATTGTAAGTCCAACGGCAAGCGTAATTTAAATCCACGGATTTGAACATCACCTTCCTCCAAGATATTGAATAAGGCCACTTGAATCCGCGCCTGTAAATCAGGAAGTTCATTGATGACAAATAAACAGCGATTCGCTCTCGGAATCATTCCGAAATGAATGACGCGCTCGTCTGCATAACTTAATTTCAGATTTGCAGCTTTGATGGGGTCAATGTCTCCGATTAAATCAGCAATTGTTACATCTGGAGTAGCAAGTTTCTCAAAGAATCGTTCGGATCGATGCAACCATGAAATCGGTGTGTTGTCTCCGTGTTCAGCGACCATGTCTCTCGCGAAACGACTAATAGGATGAAAAGGATCATCGTTCATTTCGCTTCCTGTCACATAAGGAATGTATTCATCCAATAAATTGACCATCAATCGAGCGATTCGCGTTTTTCCTTGTCCACGGAGTCCGAGTAAATTGATGTTGTGCTTGGACAAAATCGCTCTCTCCAATTGTGGAATCACCGTATTTTCATAACCATGCATCCCAGGGAAAGTCTCTTTTCCTTCTTGGAGTGCCGAAATCAAGTTATCTCTTAATTCCGTTTTGATGCTTTTTGATGCGTAACCTGATGCCTTCAAGGCACCAAATGTGGAGATGGATGTGTTCATTTTTTCTTAGTTAATTCGTTTTTTTCTATTCGTTTCGTAATCGTGAAAAATCATTTCGCCTAATCCTTTTAATCCAGTGAAAAAGGCTTTTCCTTTGTTTGATGCGGTAAATTGCTCTACAAACGATTGCAAGTACGGATCTTGAGCAATCATAAAGGTGGTGATTGGAATGTGCATCTTTCGCGCCTGTGCGGCCATTGTGTAGCATTTCTCGACGATCATTTGATCCAATCCATTGCTATTCTTGTAATATTGTCCGTCCGGCATGCGCAAGCAACTCGGTTTTCCATCGGTAATCATGAAAATTTGTTTGTTGGTATTTCGTTTTCGTCGCAATATGTCCATGGCTAATTCGAGTCCAGCAACTGTGTTCGTGTGGTATGGACCAACGTTCAAATAGGGAAGGTCTTTAATTTTTATCGGCCAAGCGTCGTTACCAAAAACAATGACATCTAACGTGTCCTTTGGATAGGATGTCGTAATTAACTCTGCCAATGCCATCGCGACTTTTTTCGCAGGCGTAATGCGGTCTTCACCATATAAAATCATGCTGTGGCTGATGTCGATCATCAACACAGTGCTCATCTGTGATTTATGGTGCGTATCTTCCACGACAAGGTCTTGTTCGGTCAATCTAAATTCACCAACACCGTTGTTGATTTGGGCATTTTTCAAACTTTCGGTGATGGAAATATTTTCAAAGGAATCACCGAATTGAAAATCGCGAAATTCGCCGGTGGACTCATCGCCTTGTCCACTTTTTTTGGACTTATGATTTCCAGCTCCATTTTTTCGAATCTTTCCAAAAATTTGGTCCATGGCATTTTTACGAAGGACGCGTTCTGTTTTTGCTGTGATGGATAATTGTCCTTGTCCGTCCGGTTGGATTTCTTCACGTAAGTATCCTTTTTTCTTCAGGTCCTCAATGAAATCTTCCATGGTATAGTCTTCCGATGTCAGGTTGTACTCTTTATCGAGTATGTTCAACCAGTCAAGGGCTTCATCGACATCACCAGAGGTGTGCGTGATCAATTCGCTAAAAACATCGAATAACTTATCGAATGGTGATTGATTTGGAGCCTCGAAAGGTGTAAAGACATAACCTGATTTTCGCATGTAATGGATGTTTGTTATCTAACACTATTAACCCAAAAAAGTTCGCAAAGAATGGCGAGATTCCGGAACTAATTATTGGAGTATTTTACGTTCGTTTTTTCAAATGTTGTAAATAAAGTTGCTCCACTTTTTCACGTGCCCAAGGAGTTCTGCGAAGAAATACCAAACTGGATTTAATCGAAGGATCGTGTTTGAAGCAATTGATGTTTACCTTAAATGCCAAATGCTCCCAACCATAATTCTCTACCAATTCCTCCAAAATAGTAGCCAATTTCACTCCGTGTAATGGATTATTGGGTTGGGGGATAGGACTTTGGTCTTGCATGCTTACTTTTTGGACACTAAAGGTACTAAGTTTCATGTGTGTTCGACTGAAACAACGATTAAAATCGACGTGATATTTTTTTCATTTTAGAAAAAATCGCCTGCATGTGATCCAATCCATGATAAATATTCGAATTTCCAAATCCCAACCAATGGGTATACTGAAGGATCAATTGGTACCTTTCCTCTGAATAACTTAAGTCTAATTCATCCCTTGAATTAAAACACAAGGGTTGATGGTGCGCAATTCGATTTCGAAACTGTCTAATTTTATCTAATTCTTGGTTGATTGTTTTTTGATTTGTTCCAATTGGCCGCTCTGTGAAAATGGTGTGAATCTTTTGTCCACCGGCACGAAATTGAGGTCGATCGAAAAGTGTTGTCCAAAATCCAAAGGATAATTCAGAGATTAATCGGTCGTGGGTATACTGATTCCTGGCAAGAAGTTTTTGATAATGCGCCTCAATAATGGATGCACTTCGCAGTCCATGAAATGCACCGCCAAAACGACTTTGAAGCACAAGCCAGTCATGCTGTTGAAAATGTGTTTTGTAGTGCGCGTCTATTTTATTTCGCAAGGCGACTTCAAAGATGTGCATAACTCCAAACATTCGTTGAGATAAGTAAATGTTGTATCGGTAAAGTAGGATAGTTTTTTGTCGGTCATGATTCATAGCACGGGCAAAGCGACCAATTCTCGCAGGGGACAATAATTGTTCAAACTCAGGATACTTCATAGTACCATAACCAAACTTTCATCAGATTATTGTTTGACGTTTTTTTTTTTTTTGAATATGCTTGCAGTTTGAAATAAAAATACTAATTTAGCTGTGTAATACCCTGTCGTCCCTGCGCAAGCAAACTTCAGGGTTTTGTTTTTTATTGGCATTTTGTTTTTTTTAAGCCCTTCGTCCTTCCACGTTTTTTTTGTCGGTCCCAAAATTTCTTTTGAATAAGATTTCACTTTGCTCGAACCTACCTTTAGTTGATAAGCTAATTTTATAAAATTCAAGTCCTTTGGACAAACAAATTCTAGCTACCTTTGTTAAAATGACAATGATAGCAAGATTAACAGGCGTAGGAAAAGAATACCAAGTAGGTGACCAAACCATTATTGCTTTGAAACCGGTTGATTTAGAAATCAACGAAGGTGAATTAGTTCTCATTATTGGTCCTTCCGGTTCAGGTAAAACTACGTTACTTTCCTTGATAGGTTGTGTGATCTACCCGAGCTATGGTGAATTGTTCGTCAATGACATGTTGGTCAACGATATGTCTCAAAAACAATTGGCCGCACTTCGTTTGAATTCCATCGGTTTTGTCTTTCAAAGTTTCAATTTAATTGCACCATTGAATGCGTTTGACAATGTGCTCATGCCCTTGCAGCTAAAAGGTATTTCAAGTGCTGTTGCTAAGAAAAAAGCGGAAGCTGCATTGGATCTTGTTGGCATGTTGGATCGAAAGAAAAGTTTACCGAAACAATTATCTGGTGGACAACAACAGCGTGTAGCAATTGCACGGGCATTGGTGACGGATCCCAAATTAATTTTGTGTGATGAGCCAACGGCTTCATTGGATGCTTCATCTATATCAACTGTTATGAATGAACTCGTTTCTTTGGCGAGAAATGGAAAAGGTGTGTGCGTGGTAACGCATGATCCAAGGTTAATCGCCTACGCGGACAGGGTTATTAAAGTCGATGGTGGTCAAGCTAGTGAGATTTCAAAAGAAGGTTTAACAAATACATTCTCAGTACATTAATTATGAAAAAATCAGCAATATTTCTTATGCTCTTGGTAGTGATCTCTGCTTGTGGCGGAAAAACAGAAGAGACAAAAAAGAAGAAAACCGATTATAAATTGAGCAAGATAGATCAATTAGTTGGAATCGCGCGCATCGAACCGGAAAGCAAAATATGTCCAATTGGTTCAGAAATACCTGGGCGTGTCGTTTCCATTTTGGTTTCAGAAGGAGAGGCTGTCAAAAAAGGACAACTGATTATGTTGTTGGATGAAAGTACGGAATCAGCTCAAGTACAACAAAGCTCTTCGAAAATAAACACCCGTCAACAACGTGTTAAAAGTTTAGAGGCGAAGATTGCGGCAATCAACATCAAGTTGAATGCAGCTGACCTAGATCGTAAACGTGATAGAGCCTTAGCTAATGCGAAGGCAGGAACGGAAAAGGCGGCAACAGATTCTGAAACAATCTTCAAAAACCTTGAAGCGGATTTGATCATTGCGAAAGCAGACCTTGACGAGGCAATTGCCGGCGTAAAGGAAGTGAATGCGGAAGCAAATTACTTGAATCAAATGAAGGATAAAAAACGAGTGTATGCGCCAGAGGATGGAATGATGCTCAACTGGGACGTGAAACTCGGACAAGCGATTGCGGCAGGAACAAAACTCGGTGATTTCGCTCCTGCAGGAAATTTGATGGCCATCACGGAAATCGATGAATTGTATGCATTGAAAGTTAAAAATGGACAGAAAGTATCCATCAACTTACAAGGGACAAAAGACAAGCTTTCCAGTGGAACGGTCATTTACTGTGCTCCTTATTTGTCCAAAAAATCAATTTTTAGCGACCGCGCGGACAACCTAGAGGATCGACGTGTGAGGGAAGTTCATGTACGCGTTGACAATCCAACAGCCGTATTGATCGGGAGTCGTGTTGAATGCATTATTTCGTTATAAGATGCAATTGTTTTTCACCGCCCTTAAATTCATGAAGTTCGATAAGCCAAAAAGCGTTGGAGCGTTATTTGGTGTAATTATTTCTATCTTTTTAGTGGGACAACAAACCGGAATTTTTACGTTCCTGACAAATGCCATGTGCTATTATGTCCGCGTAAACGATGGCTATGTTTGGGTGACAGACAATAAAACGGAGAATGTCAACGCCTTAGCGCCAATTGACGTACGCCTGGGATATGAAATTGAAAGTTTACCCTATGTTGAAAAAGCTCATCAATTAGTTATTTCGAATGGTGCCGCTCGTTTCACGGATGGTACTTCCGCAGGAATGAGTGTGGTAGGAGTAGAGTTGCCAGAGTTTAATGGGATTCAAGATGGAATCATCTTCGACGGAAAACATGCTGATCTCATCCCTGACGGTGCGGTTTCGGTTGACTTTTTTGATGCCAAAGCACTTGGCAATCCTGAAAAGGGCAATTATTTTGAAATCAATGGAAGGCAAGTATACATCGCCGCAGTGACGAAAGGAGCACGTTCATTCGGTGGAGGACTTATTTCTTATACGACAATCGATCGTGCACGATTTCTAGGAAAAGTTCCAGTGAGTAAAACGTCTGCTTTTCTTGTGAAGGTGGATGACGACAAACACATGCAAGACGTGGTAAATTACATTAACACGAACATTCCGGGTGTCAAGGCTTGGATGCCAACGGAATTCAAAAATCAAACCATTATTACAGTGTTGAAGTCCAGTGGTATTGCCTTTTCCTTTGGAACCTTGATTATTTTCGCATTGTTATCTGGATTCGTGATTATCGGTTTGACACTATATTCTGCAGCGATTGACCGCATCAAGGATTATGGTACGCTAAAAGCAATTGGAGCAACAAACGGATACATTCGCAAGTTAATCCTCATGCAAGCCATTATTTATTCCATCATCGGATTTATCATTGGCTACGCGTTAATTGAAGGATTCAGAAATGGAATCGCCAACGCAGGTACCTTGTTTACCTTCTCCCCAATGATCAAAGTTGGGTTCTTTGTCATCACAGCAGTCATTTCTATTTCCGGAACCCTGTTTGCGATTCGCCGCATTACCAAATTGGAGCCGGCTTCGGTGTTTAGAACTTAGTAATTTCTTTCGACGTATTTAGAGTTCAAATTATCGTTAATTTTGAAGTTGAAATGCGCATCCTCAGTTCCATTGTACTTATTCTCGTTTTACTCAGCAAAACAGCTTACGGACTTTTCTGGCAAGTGAATTTCCGGATGAACCAGCGAGAAATAGCTCGCTTGGAATGTGTAAACAAGAATCGACCCGAAATGCACTGTAATGGTAAATGTTATTTGGCGAAACAATTGCAAAAAGCAGAGGCGCAACTCGACGATAAAAAACAAGAATCTACCCGCTCATTGGAACTATTAAAATGGTTGGAAACTGCAGCGTTTTCAAGGCCTGAATTTCCAGAAGTCAACGTTAAATCTAATGAGTGTGAATTACCTTCACTTGCGAACTATACCTATTTAGAAAACCGCTCAATGCGCTTTCTTCCTTCCATTTTTCATCCACCTTGTTAAAAAACAACTTTTCGTAAGTCTGTTTAATTAACAACCATTCCATGAAATATATTTTTTTATGCGGCATGCTTTTAAGCTATGTCCAACTTTCGGCATGCGACCTATGCGGTGGTGTCGGAAGCAATGCGTCCATCGGTATTTTTGCCGCCAATCAATTCCATCTGATAGGATGGAGGTCCCAACTACGGAGCTTCGATTCGTACTTGTATGGCATTAAACATTCGTCAGAAGTATATTGGCAAAATGACTTGACCTTTCGCACTCAGCTTGGACGTAAAGTGCAAATCTATGGAGCGATTCCCTTTCAAGTGGCGCGACAAAAAACGGATTTTAATGCAACGGTGGTCCAAGGCATTGGCGATCCAAATGTGCTGTTCACCTATGCTTTGATCGATCGTAAAGATTCCATGCACGTAACGCAGGACTTTTTGAACATCGGGATTGGGGTCAAAATGCCAATGGGTAAATCAGGAAACTATCCAGTTGATTTGAAGAATCTCTATCCGGGAACAGGTTCTTGGGATGGACTTTTTTTGGCAAATTTCACTCATCGCATCGGAAATCGATTTTCGTTTCAAGCAGAAGCAAGTCATACCTTGAAAGGAGCGGATCAATCATCTTTTCGCTATGGGAATTCGACACAAGTTTCCAGTGTTTTCATTTACAACCAAAAGGTCAACAGTTATCGATTCATTTCTTCCGTTGGACTCCAGCAAGATTGGTTTGCAGCCAGTAGCTATCAAGGCGTTCAATTAACAGAAAATACGAATAACGGTTATGTTGGTTCGGTGAAAGCAAGTATCAATCTGTTGACCTACAATTGGCTTTTCTCTATTCAAGCACAAAAATCCTTGTTTCAGGAATTAAGTCAAGGAGCGGTGCAGCAAAAATATGTCCTAGGACTCAGTGTACATTATTTAATCAAAAAAAAACAACATGAAAAAGACAATGATTAGTATGGCTGCTTTTGCCATTTTATTATCCATTTCTTCTTGCCATAAAGGCGATGCAAGCACAGCGACCATTGACATTATGGAACCAATAGCAAATGATACTATTCCCTTTGATGATTCTTTACATTTTGAAGGAACAATTGTTGGTGATGGGACAATGTACGGTTATCAATTGACGTATGCGAATGCCTTCACGGGTGACGAATACGTGAAAATGGAATCGGAAGAAAAAGCAAAATCTTACGCTTTTCATGAACATTGGCATAATCAAGTAACAGATACAACCATGGTTACTGTCAAAGTGGAAGCTACCTTAAATCACAAAGGTCTAAAAACAGAAAAGTACCTTTATGTACTGTGTTTACCACAATAAATTAACGTGGTGCTAGTTGAGTGATAAATTCAGCGATGCAAGATTTTATGTAAGCGTCAATGGAATTCCATTGACGCTTTTTTTATCTTTGAACATTATATTTGATCAATCACTGACGATGTTTAACCATTCCCTCAAGTTACTTTTCTGTTTCTTTATTCTCCTTCCAACTCTTGTTTTCGCCCAAAACTGGGACATCGATTTGCTGAAAGAAATCAACCTAGAACGAAATAAGTCCTTGGATCCAAGTTTTAAATTCATCACGAATAGTGTGAGTCCGATGAGTATTGGAGCGCCAATTGCTGTTTTGGGACTTGGACTCATTCAAAAGGACAGTAGTCTAAAAAGCAAGGGAATCATGATGGTGGAAGCGCTATTTGTAAATGCCTTTACGACGACCGCTTTGAAATTAGCGTTTAAACGGGATCGTCCATTTGTGACCTATCCGTATTTGGACAAGCAAGCGGATGCTGGTTCCTATTCGTTTCCATCCGGACACACTTCGAGTGCGTTTGCCTTTGCTACTTCCTTGAGTTTAGCCTTTCCAAAATGGTATGTGATTGCACCAGCTTATTTGTACGCCAGTGTAGCGGGATACTCCAGAATGCATTTGGGTGTCCATTATCCAAGTGATGTACTTGCAGGAGCAGTCGTTGGAACGGGCTCTGCATTGTTGTCGAATTACTTGCAGCAGAAATTCAGGAAATCAAGGAAAAGGAACGCTTTGCGCTTATAATAAAAGCTATTTCGAAACATCAATCTTTAACTTCTTCCCTTTGATTTTTTCTGGACGAATTTTGGCCAACAATTCTCGTACATTCTCCCGTTTAACAGCCGCGTAGGAACTGAAATCTTGCACCGTTATGAGTCCAATTTCTTCTTTCGCGATTCCGCCTTTTTGACCTAAGAATCCAACAATGTCGATTTTATTGATTTTGTCCTTTTTTCCACCACTGAAATACAAGGTAATCCATGGACTATCAACAGGCGCTGCTTGATCCTTTGGGAGTTTGAATTCTTCTTGTGGAACGTTGAGGTAATCAGGTGTGCGTTCGTCCGGATTTAGGAATAAATACGAAGAACCATTCGCTTTCATGCGTGCTGTGCGTCCATTTCTGTGGATAAACGCTTCTTCACTTTGTGGGAATTGAAAATGGATCACATGTTGAATTTCTGGGATGTCCAATCCACGTGAACCTAAGTCCGTACAGATTAAGGTGTGAAAACTTCCATTGCGGAATTTAATGAGCGCTCGCTCGCGTTCATCTTGCTCCATGCCACCGTGATACACAATTGCGTCGTAACCGTTTTCCTCTAAATACGAACACACACTTTCGGTTGCTTCTCGGAAATTACAAAAGACGATGCTTAATTCACCGCGGAAGGAGCAAAGTAAGTCAAACAGTCGTTCAAATTTATTCTGATTGCGAACGGGAAACTTCCAAAAAGAAATGTCAGGGTCCTCCGATAAATGCAACTGATTAATAACAGCGGGTTGATCAAAGGAGAGGTAATTGGGGAATTCTTTGTGTTCTGTAGCGGAAACCAAGGTCAATTTCTCTATGCAACGAAATTCTTCGTTGATATAACTCATTTGATCATCAAAACCAAATTCTAGGCATTTATCGTATTCATCTACGACGAACTGTTCCACCATGGATAAATCGATTGTTCCTCTGGAAATGTGGTCGCAGATTCGTCCTGGTGTCCCTATAAGTAGGGCCGGTGCTTCAGTTAAACTCTTCTTTTCTGTGGAAATGGAATGTCCACCGTAACAACTTAGGACTTTGAAATTCGTTTTCATCGAACGCCAAACATCCTCAATTTGCAAAGCTAATTCTCGCGATGGAGCTAAAACCAATGCTTGAATGTGCTTCGCCTCTGGATCTAAATTTAAAAACAAGGGCAAAAGAAAGGCAAACGTTTTTCCCGATCCGGTTTGTGAAAGGATGAGCACATTTTTGGATGTGACGCTTTTCTCCAAGGTTTCTTCCTGCAAGGAATTTAATGATTGGAATCCGATAGCGGAAAGTACAGAGTTGATTTTGGATTGGTGCGCGTTCATGTAACAAAGATACGTTGAGTTAAGGGAATTTGACTCATTCAACGCTGTATTTACCTAAGATGTCATTCAAGGCATCAAAACAGAAGTGAACCTTATTCCTTGATGAAGCGCGTACGTTGCACTTCACCACTTTGTAATTCAGTGATAACAATATATGCACCTTGATTCAAGCTTGAAATGTTGCATTTGTTTCCAATCATTTCGTCAGATAACACCAATTTTCCATTTAGGTCAAAAATGCGCAGGCTTTCCAGTTCGCTCGTCCCTGAAATAAATAGAAATTCATTCGCAGGATTTGGGAATACGTGGACATTGTTCGCATCGTTTTCTCCCAAACCAGATGAAGTGGTATGGAAAAGCACATTGTCTACGTATACAACGCCGCTACCTGCGGGATTTCCGGAGAAAATCAATTGTGCGATGTGATTTCTCGCCGCTAAATTAGTGAAACTAGAAAGTGGAATATCCAAGTTGATCCAATTTTCAAGCGTAGGAGTATAGGTAAGTTCATGTTCCGTATCGTTCCCACCACCATAGATTCCATCACTTCCGAAATCCACTAATTTCACACGGAAGGTAGTCATGTTTGGTGTCCAGAAATCAAGGTAAAGGTGCGTCATGTCGGTTACGTCCATTAGATTTGCTCCTGTCGTTTCTATCCCAACGAAGTTTAGTCCGGAGTATTTTTTTGTATCGTTTCCTTGAATTTGAATGTCATTCAAGGTTGCTTGTGACCATGCGGTTTGCCAAGTATCTACGGCAACATTGGTATAAACGTTGCTGAACATCGAAATGACATCTCCCGCTGCAAAAGTAGGATCTGGAGCAGGAGTCATTGGAGTCCCCAACGGTGGACCAGTTACTCCAAAGGTGATGTTGTCAAAGTAGCAAATGTTTGTAGATGTGCGGTTTTGAAAATCAGGGAAAATAATCACTTGGTTGATGCCCGTGGATGTTGGTAGTCCGAGGATTGGTGTGAAATCAAAAGTCAATTCTTCCCACTTGTTAATCTGTGTATTCGGCACCAACAATTCTCCAGTAGATGCGCCGGATCCTGTTGCAAACTTAATACCTACGTTACTGATAACCGGTTTGTTGACCATGATTTTCACGATGCAATTCGCAGGAGTCAGCGTGAAAGAACCCACTTCTCCATGTGCACATTCTACACCAGCATAAGGCATTCCACCTTGAAGTGCTGTGAACTTTGCTACGGATGATGAAGTGTTCAAACCTGTAACATCTGGATTGACTACGATTTCTAACGGTGGATTCCCAACATTTTCAAAAACGGTCCAATTCCACGTCAAACCAAATTCGCCAATCTCAAAAGTAATTGGACTATTTTGTGCATTCGAGATGAAGGTAGGAAGGAAAATACAGATGAAAAGTAAGGTGCGCATAGTTTAGGTTTTGGTTAAAAGTACAATAATTATCTAAATAGAAAGATACTTTTGATATATTATTAAAACTCAAATTCCCCAAGGTCTACTATATCTTCCGTCACATTTAATCGGCGGGTGATTTCTCGTTTGTATTGAAAGCTTGTTCCGTATTGTTTGAATAGTTGAATAGACAAAGTCGCTTTTCCGTTGACGGTCGCACGATGATCGCCGTAATAGTGCGCTTGAATATGGTACGTTCCGGGTTTTGCGGCGTGAATCATGTATTCTTCTGGACCGTAGCCTTGCGTGAAGTCATTGGAAATGCGTCCACCGTTTGCGGTGAGTGGATACGAATACATGCATTTTTCACCGTCCGGTTCCGTGACCCATAAATCAACGTCGGTATCGTCGGTATCCCAATTCAAGACGATGCGAATGTCCACCGGCATCTTTTTAATAAATGCTTTATCGATGAACGCATAGTTCAAGTTACGTGGATGTTGCGCGATGATGTTATTGATTTCATTCAAGGCAATGCAGTGAATGCCAGCGAAGCGTCCGTCGTATGGTTCTTTCACGACTTTGTACAAATAACGAATGGCTTCATTGTAGTTTCCGATTTGTTCAAATGCCAATCCTAAGTCACGGTAGGACTGTGGTTCTTCCGGACGTATTTCGATCAAATGTTTGAACAAAGCCACAGCCAATTTTTTCTCGCCAAGTTGTAAAAAGCGCTGAGCGACAATGCGCAATAAACTATGGTTTTCTAGATCTAGTTCGGCAATGTTTGAAAGCACACGAATTCCTTCGGTATAGTGCTTTTTGAAAATGAGGTAATCGCTGACATCCAAATAAAACGAAGGTTGACTCGCATATTTTTTACGTTCCTCCAAATAAACGCTGTAGGCTTTAGAAAGTGGAACGGATTTGATCCGTTTCATATAGGGCGACTTTGGATCCCATGCTTTCAATTTCAATGTTCCACGATTTACGACAGATGTTGTACTTACGCCATTCACATTTGTCACGCTTAAACTGTAGGTTCCTGGGCTAGTCAAAGAACTACTGAAGCCATTTGTTTCAAAAGCAGTGTTCGTCCAAGAATACGTTGCAGCACCTGTGACTGATAAGTTCATGTCTACTCCAAGTTGGCTCGTGCTAGTGAATGACTCGGTATTTTCATCATCCTCCACAACTGGAGGAAGGAATGCCAACATTTGTTCCGTTGAGTTAGCTGAAACTTCTTGTGCTGGTGGAGGAGGGGGAGCAGAACGGTCGTTCAATGCACCAACGGTTGTTTCACTTCTTAGTTCAACTTCATCTTGAGGCATCGGTGCGCGATGAGTTATTGATCGAGGCTGTTTTTTCTTACGTTCCTTACGATGCGTTTTCCACCATGCTTGTTGAACTTTCCATTCCTTTTTGATGTTCCGCAGGTGATCAAACTGGTCCTTTTTCGCTTCTTTGTCCGCTATTTTCAGTTGCTTGTAGTATTCTTTTTGCAAACTTTTCGGAGGAAGGATTCTATGCTGTACATAGTCCTCAACTCGGTCTAAAATCAACATGGAAGTAAAATCACTTACCAAGCGATACTTAAGACCTGTTTCTAAAATTTGTTCTTCGTTCTGTTTGGAATTTTCTTGTAATTCATTCAATTGGTGAATGGCCCACATTTTCTCTAAGTTGGCATGTGCTTTCTGTCGATTGTCGTCCAAGGAAATGCGTGTTTTTAGCAGGACTTTTGTCCCAATACCGAATTTAGCGGTAAGGTAAGGACGCGCTTTGTTCAGCTTACCAGAAACGGATAAAATGCCGTTGTTTCCCAATCCTGTACTCGGATAATAATTATCCAATGATGCATCAGCTTCAAAGCCCATGAAGTGCAAAGATTTGGAATTCAATCGTTCCAATGCTTCTTTTTCAGTCAGGGAACACAAGTCGATGAATTCACCGTGAGATGTCCGTGAAAGATTTTTCAAAAAGCCGTTGTCTGATTTAATCGCACTTTGTATGCAGTAAATTTCTTTGCTTGTTTTTGGACCCACCGCTGAACCTAAATTCTGAAGTCCATCCGTAAACACCAAAATCTCTTCTCCTTTACATGTGTTCCATGGAAGTTGATTTAGGGTCGTTCCACCATCGTACTCCAATTGTTTGATCGCAGCAATCAACTCCTTACTTTGTCCATTTTTAACCGTAAATGTTTTTCCATCGAAGGACTTATATCCAAAGGGAATGAGTTCGACTTTGCCGTTTTTCATCGAACGGAGGTAGTTTTTCAACAGGCTGATTTCCTTTGGGATTTGAGATAAAAAGCGCGAACTGGAAACATCCCACAACACTGTGATTTTTTTAGGAAGCTTTTTACGTGCATACTTTTGTGGTAGAACGAGGTTGGTGTGAAAGAAAACCCCTGTTGCTTTTTGCTCACAAGCGGCGACTGTTTTTTTTTCTTGGTTTGGCAATTGAATGATAATCGGTTTATTCGCTAAAAAATCCATTTTACGAAAAGAAGCTTGGTAAATTTTGGCTACTTCGGAAAGTTTGAAATCCTCGGAACAAGAACGAAGGATGTTTGGATTTTCTGCTTCACCAACAATGGACAAGGAATAAGAGAAAGAAGGAATCTTTTCTTTAAAGTAGAGTGGGAGGTAGTAATACGTGTTTTTGACATCCATCGCGAGCTCATGCATGTATTCGATGACGATGTGCTTCGTTCCTTTCGCAAGAACAGGAAATACGCGTAATTTAAAATTGTTTCCTTGCGTTTTCTCAATCAATCCAGGATCGATTCCTTGTCGAACCGTCGCTTCATACGCTATGCGCGCTTTGATTTTTTCCACCGCGACACCTGGACGCATTTCCCCATTGACATCCATCGCAAAATAGGAAATGGTTTGTCCATCCGCCAACGGAAACTGCAATTCTGCTTCCAAGTCACGATCGAGGTGATTGTAAAAATGCATGTCGTACCGTGTTTTAGCCACGCCATTTTCCACCACGGAGGTAATGCTTAGTTTGGATAATTTGACCGTCTTCTCGCGGTCGTTCGATAGTTTTAAAACCGGAACGGCCTTGTTCTGAAGCAGTGTTGAAATGTTGATTTCTTGATTTCCTTTTCGGGTAAAAAGTCCAGCGTAGGGATCTTTTTTTGGTTTAGAAGGTTTATTCGGATTCAAGACCGTAAAGAACAATCCGATAATCAGAGAACTCAACAGAATCAGTCCAAAACGCATGTGTTTCTTAGACTCGGTAGGAAAGGAAAATTTCATAAGTAGTTGTTTAGTCTGTCTCCGTACACCTAAGTTAAGCTTTGGTTCAAGGGGACAACCAAAAAACGTAAAGATTGTAACTTTCTAACGAATGAACTTAAAAATAGAATTTCAAGGCACATTGAAGTCCAAGTGCATTTGGACGAAGTACGGTCGATTTTGAAAGCGATTTTAGCGAATAGCTATAGGTTGGAGCTAGCAATAAAGAAACATTTGCTGTAATTGGGAATTCCGCACCAACTTGAAACAATTGATAAAACGATTTAGAAACAAGTTGTGATTGAACGTTTGTTCGAATCGCATTGAATCCATTGATTGTTAATACTTGATTTGCTTGTGTGATATGATTGTAGATCAAACCAGTTTTCAACGTAAGCTTGCATTTATTAACTTGAAACACAACTCCGGCTGTCATTGGAACTTGAATGCTTTTTATTGTGTTTGAAAGTTGATAATTCAAATGGAAAGATGTCGAATCTTGGAAATTTAACTCATTTTCTTCTTGGTCCTCTGGATCATCCTGTAAATGATCCTCGTGAATTTGAAAGGAGCTAATGGAGGATTCAAAATTTAAATTGTTAGCAAGTGGATCAATTTTCACGACTTCATTTTGAAGCGTTTGCTTTGTTAAATAAGCGGAAGTTCCTAAGCCAATCCCCAACTCTAAATGTCGTCCCAATTGTGCTTGAAATCCAAGTTTGACATTCGTAGTTGTCAATCCTTTTTCATTGGAAGCATACGTTGTTCCTGTTCCGTATGTTCGATCTGTTTGTACTCGGTTAATGGATGTTGGTTCAAATCCTAAACTAGCAGATAAAAGCATAGGAAAGTGCTTTTTATACGGTGAACCTATGGCCAAGGCAGCCTTAGAAGTCAGTAAAAGTGGTGTGTTTCGGAGCGCTAGTTTTACCAATGTGAATTCATCCTCTTGATGATTCTTTTGTGGTTCTACAGATGATTGAATCAAGCTCTGATTAATGACAAGTTCTTTAGGAAGTGCTGCGCTGATATCCTCTGGATTTAATTGAGTTCGAATAATGGTGGATAAACGATCTTGGTTTTGAACTGTTGAAAAAGTTCTATTCACATCATTATCATGAAGGTGTGTATTTCCGCTGAGTTGTTTCGATTCGAGTATGCTGAGTGTTTCAACTTGGGGGAGAGCTGCTTTTTGTATTCCTTGATTTGAAGGTAAAACCGAATTTTGACTGAGAGTTCGTTTAGTTCCAGAACGCACGGAATTGTCCGCAATGTGTTTTGAAGCCTCTTGTCGAACACCCAGGAAGTAACCTGTTCCAAGTGACATGAAAACAAGTATTGCTGCTCCAAGAATCCAGAAGCGATTTTTTGATGCAACTTGTTGATCCGAACGAAGGAGTTCATCGTTCAGTCTTTTCCACAGGATATCTTCGGGGAATGATGCTTTCCCCTGCAATTTTTCCTTTAGTTTGGACTCAAATGGATCTAGTTCTCTTTTCATCGTTTAGCTAACAATACTAAATAGTTTGGCTTCTTTGGTTAATAATTTCGTTTTTAATATTTTTTTCGCGTCAAAAAGGTGGGATTTGGATGTCCCTACATTGATACCTAATTCTTCCGCAATTTCCTTGTGCGAATATCCCTCTATGACATACAAGTTAAAAACGATTTTCGCTCGTGGAGGTAATTCTTGCACCATTGCGAGTAAATCTTCATGAGCAATGTCATCCAAAACCGAGGGGTCTTCATCGGAAAAATGTTCGATGACGTGTAAATGCTCGTTGGACTCATACTTATTGTTTAGTCGGATGTTGTCAATAGCCGTATTCACGAATACGCGTTTGATCCATCCAGGAAACTGATTTTTGTTCGATAGTTTATGTAAGTTCTCAAACACCTTAATAAATGCATCTTGAAAAATATCTTCCGCCTGACTTCTGTTTTTCGCATAACGCAAACAGACGTTAAACATTTGAGCAGAAAATAAATCGTATAGTTCCTTCCTTGCCTTTTCATCTCGTTGAATACAACGATCGATGAGTGCTTCGAAAATTTGAACTTCTTTGTGCATTTACCTAAAGACGTTTGAAGTTGTAATTAGGTTGGAATGGTATTAAATTGAGTTTTACTTGATGAGTAAAACCAACCATCCACCAAGGATTCCAACTAAGCAAAGAACCAATACCACAGCTTGAAGGAACGTCATCTTGATTTTCTGTCCTTCACCATCTTTCGATAACGAAAGAAGCATTAAACGGATGTACAAATATGCTCCAACTAAGGATGCGATGATCGCTAAAATCACGACTGGAAGATAGTTTGTAAAGGCACTTGATAACAATAAGTATTTCCCGAAGAATCCGGTGAATGGTGGAATTCCAGACATGGACAACAAGGAAATCACCAAGGTGATTCCAATCAATGGATTCGAGTATCCAATTCCTTTCCAGTTTACTATTTCGTCTGTCTCTTTTTCTACGATCATGTTTATCGTAATCAACGCAATAGAGGAACTCGCGTATCCGATCATGAAAATCCACAAAGAAGCTTCACCGTATTGTTGATTCAATACAGCAAACAAGGCGAATCCTGTATTGGCAATACTTGAATACGCCATCATGCGACGGAAAGATGTTTGTTTTAAAGCGGATAAATATCCTAAGAACAAAGAAACAACAATCGCAAAAAGAACGATTCCCGCTACGAAAGGCGTTACACTGTTGAACGTGAAGTTAAAGAAGTGAACGAAGGCAAACATGGCCGCTAATTTCACCACAGATGCCATGTAAGCCATTACTGCGTTCGAAGATCCTTGGTATACATCTGGACCCCAGAAATGGAAGGGAACAGCTCCAACTTTGAAAAGGAATGCTGCCATCATCATCAATACACCAATGTTTAACATCGGAGATTTCATGATGCCCATTTCGATCGCCATTTGAATTTCGTTCATCTCGAAAGAACCAGTTGAACCGTAAACCAATGCAATACCGAACAACATAATTGCTGTTGCGAAGGATCCTGTAAAGAAATATTTCACAGAAGCTTCGGAAGCCAAAGAATTTCCTTTTTGAATTCCAACAAGGACATAAATCGGAATGGATAGAATTTCCAAACCGAGGAAGAACATGAATAAATTAGAAAATCCAATCAAGCACAGTGCACCAGTTAAGGAGAAAAGCATCAATCCATAGTAATCAGATGTATGTTCTTCGTCCTCTTTGAAGTAGGTGTATCCCATTAACACAGAAACGAAGGTTAGTCCAATCGCTAATAACGCAAACATGTTTTGTGTACGAGAGAATTGTAATCCTTTGTAGGACTGAAAAATCGACTGATAGTCATTGATGTAATACATCGAAAGGAATCCAGCAATTAATCCAGCCGAAATGACAGCCAAGGTCAATCGGCTATTTTTCAACATTCCAACAAACAAACCGATTAAACCGGTGACAAATATGATAATTAATGCGTCCATCTTATTTTGTAAGTGTTAAGTCACCTGACATCAATTCTTGTGTGAATTGGATGCTTGGTTTAATGAAGTCAATGATGATTTGTGGATACAGCCCAAATCCAACTGCGGCTACTGTTAATAAGGCAAACACGAGGTATTCGTTCCACGTCAAGTCTTTGAACACCGTCACTTTCGAAGGACCAAACATGGATCCTTGGTAAGCACGTAACATGTATACCGCTCCAAATACTAATGTGGAAGCTGCTGTTATTCCAATCACCCAATGAGCAGTGAACAATTCTTTGATTAAGATGAATTCACCCATGAATCCTGCGGTAAACGGAACAGAAACAGAGATGAACGTCATCACCGCAAACCAGAATCCGAAATGTGGAGCAGCTTTCGCAATTCCACCAAGGTCTTCGATGTTGCGTGTTTGTAGTCTGTCCTCAATGATTCCAGCTGCGAGGAAAAGTCCAATCGCAACAATACTGTGGTTGATGATTTGAACCATCGATGCTTCAATCGCTGACATGGTGAAAATCATGATTCCTGCCGCAATCAATCCCAAGTGACTAATCGAAGCGTATGCAAACAATGTTTTTAAGTCCTTTTGTTTCATGGCGATAATTGCTCCATAAACGATTCCGATTCCTCCAAGGGTAATCACTGGCCACTTCAAGTAAACCAATCCTTCAAATCCAATTGGAATCATCCATTTAATCATTCCATACAAGGCCATTTTCAACATTAATGCTGAAAGCAACATCGTTCCGGCCATTGGCGCGTTCGTATACGTAGGCGCTTGCCACGTGTGGAAAGGAAATAATGGAATCTTCACTGCAAATGCGAAAAGAATACCTCCCATGATCAAAGCTGCTTCGAAAGCTTTTCCTTCAAAGTTTGCTTGAACTAATTGGAAATACGAGAAGTTCGGAGAGAAGTATGCCATTCCGATGAACGATAGCAACATCATCAAAGATCCCAATAAAGTATACAAGAAAAACTTGAATAATGCACGGTTGTTATCTTGTTTCCCGAACCAGTAAAGTATCAAGAAAATTGGAATCAATGTTAACTCCCAGAATGTGTAGAATAAGATTCCATCTAAAGAGGCAAACAAACCTAACAAAGCGCATTGCATCAATAGTACCAAACCTGTAAAACGTGCATTGGACGAAATTTCTCTGTTCCAATTGGCTAACAAAATGATACTGATCACTGCATTCGTTAACAAGACCATGACCAAAGCCAATCCATCGTAGCCCATTTTGAAGGTTAATCCTAATGGGAAAATTTCAGCTGGATTCAAAATAAGAACATAGTTCGCTGGATCAAAGTTCATCAAATGAACAATGGAAACTGCCAAAACACTAAGGCTTGCTAATAATCCAAATGGACGAACCCAATTAGTCGGAAGAAAGAACGCAATGATTCCAAGAATAAGTGGTAAAATGATTAGTTCCAAAATGTTGATTTTATAATGTAATAACTAATAAATCCGATGATACTCATAACCATCCAGAAAAGATAACTCGATAAGAATCCTGATTGCCATTTTCTCGTGTAATTTCCACTCGCTTCAATGGCATTTGTCAAACGGAAAATTCCGTTGTTCAATACGCGCTCTTCAAACTGTTTAGCTAGGGTAGTGGACAACCATAAAATTGACTGAACAAATACGGTTTGATAGATTTCGTCGATGTACAATTTGTTGTTTGACAATTTCTCCCAAGCGCTCATATCTGCATCCTCTTTCGCAACGGCTTGTTTTTTCACGTAAGTGATGTACGCCCATGCCAAAACAGTCAAGGCAACTGCACTGGCGATGCACATTAGTATGATGGACTGACTTCCATCCATGTGTTCTGTTTCTATTTGGTTTAAACCATAAGTCGTACTTTCTAAGAAGTGAGACATCCAATGTCCGGCATCGTGAAAAACAATTCCTGGTAAGTTCAAGATTCCACCAAATACAGAAAGAACAGCTAACACCATCAAGGGAATCGTCATCGATAATCCACTTTCGTGAACATGTGATTTTAATTTCTCGCCTCCTCTAAACGATCCGTGGAATACCAAGAAATACAAGCGGAACATGTATATCGCTGTCATTGTTACCGCAATCATTAGAATTCCGTAAACAAGTGGGCTCGACATCCACGCATGAGCAAGGATTTCGTCTTTGGAAAAGAATCCAGATAAGAATGGGAATCCAGCAATCGCTAATGTTCCGATTAAAAAGGTAATGTGTGTGATTGGCGTCAATTTCGACAAGCCTCCCATTTTACGAATGTCTTGTTCGTCGGACATCGCGTGAATGACACTTCCTGATCCTAAGAACAATAATGCTTTGAAGAATGCATGTGTCGTTACGTGGAATAAAGCAACCGTATATGCTCCCATTCCAAGTGCTACGAACATGAGTCCAAGTTGTGAAACGGTAGAATACGCCAACACTTTTTTGATGTCATTCTGACGCATGGCAATAAATGCTGCGACAACCGTTGTTGCGATTCCAATCACTAAAATGATGTCCTTCGTTGTTGGCGCTAATTCAAACAAGAAGTTAGAACGTACCGTTAAGTAAATTCCGGCTGTTACCATCGTTGCCGCGTGGATCAATGCGGAAACTGGTGTTGGTCCAGCCATCGCATCTGGTAACCACGTAAACAATGGAATTTGAGCACTTTTTCCAGTTGCCGCTAAAAACAAACAGAGGGTAATGCATCCGGCAATTCCTGCATACAATTCTGGACTTGCAGTGATTAATTTTCCGATTTCAACGAATTCCAAGGTATGGAAGTGATTTAACATCATAAACAAGGCGAATAACAATCCAGCATCCCCAATTCGGTTCATGATGAAGGCTTTACGCGCCGCTAAACTGTTTGCTAGTCCTTTCTCTGCGTCGTTGTAATGGAATCCAATCAACAAATATGAACAAATTCCAACGCCTTCCCATCCGAAGAACAATACGAAGTAGTTACTTCCCAATACCAATAAGAGCATGGAGAAAATAAACAGGTTCAAATACGTAAAGAATTTGTGGTAACCTTCATCGTGACTCATGTAGCCCATCGAAAACAGGTGAATCAAGGATCCAATACCTGTAATAATTAAGGTCATCCAAATGGATAGTGAATCAATTTGAAAGTTTGCATCTAACGTGAAATCATCGAATTTCGTTACTTGAAACAAATGAACGATTGTGGTTTTTTCGAGTCCAAGAAATAGACTTAAACCCAAAAGGAAAGAAGCAAAAACCAGAATTGTCGCTAGTGAACCAACGATGAGTTTCGGCATCTTCTTTCCAAGAATACCATTGATTGCTGCACCAATTAAGGGCAGAGAAATCAAGGTCAATAATAATAGATCTTTTCCCATTTTCTTAACCGTTTAATTTGTTGAACATTTCGATATCGATGGATTTGCTATTGCGGTATGCCATGATCAAAATGGATAATCCAATCGTAGCTTCTGCAGCGGCTACAACGATGATGAAGAAGACGAATATTTGCGCTTCACCATTCCCAAAGAAGGTAGAAAATGTCACTAAAAGCAAATTCACTGCGTTTAGCATTAATTCGATACACATCAATAAGACAATCATGTTTTTTCTGGTTAGCACACCAATCGCTCCAATGCTAAATAAAGCAATAGATACGAAAATGTAAAAGTCTAAGGATGCTGCTATGTTGTTTAATTGTTCCATAATTTTATTCTTAGTCGATGATTTGTTTTTCTCTTTTCGCTAATAATACAGCTCCAACCATCGCTGCGATGAAAAGGATTGAAGAGATTTCAAACGGCACGAGGTATTTAGAAAATAACAATTTCCCCAATTTTTCTACGAGACCAGCGTCCTGAACAGGAACTTGAACGTAGCTTTTTCCATATTGAAAAGTATCTCTTAGTGCAGTAATCATGACCAAAAACAATGTTCCTCCGGCAACAACTGCTGAAATCACGCCCATGCGTGAGGATTCTGGTTCCATTTCTTTGTTTAAGTTTAATAACATCAAAACGAATAAGAAAAGTACCATGATCGCGCCTGCATAAACGATCATATTTACGATAGCAAGGAATTGCGCATTCATCAGAATGTACATAGCAGAGATAAAAAAGAAGGTAATTACTAAGTAAATTACACTTCGAATGGGGTGCTTACTTAAAACGACCATCAATGCTGATGCAATCGTTAAGCTACCCAATATCACGGAGATTATTTGTAAACTCATTTTTCAGTTCTTTTTCCGGTGAATTGTCTTTTAGTAATATCGATGCGGTCATCAATAGCTTCAACTAACTTGTCTTTCGCATAAATGAATTCGTCGCGCTCAAATTCCGTTGTAACGATTCGGTCTGTTAAGAAAATAGCCTCTTTGGGACACGCTTCTTCGCAAAGACCACAGAAAATACAACGTAGCATGTTGATTTCATAACTGGATGCGTATTTCTCTTCTCTGTATAAGTGTTCTTCACCTTTTACGCGTTCTGCAGATGTCATGGTAATTGCTTCTGCAGGACAAGCCACTGCACAAAGTCCACAAGCGGTGCAATTCTCACGTCCTTGTTCGTCGCGTTTCAACACGTGTTGTCCACGGTAAACGGGAGCGAAGACACGCGTTTCCTCCGGATACTTAATCGTTTTGCGTGGACGAAGCATGTGCTTCATCGTGGTCATCATACCACCAACAATCGCTGGAATATAGATTTTCTCCAAAAAAGTCATCGGTTTGTCCGAAACTACCTTCTTTCTATTTGTTAAACTTTCCATTTTTTATTTCTTTTACATCCATCCTTGATTCCATGCCACTACTAGGCCGGTAATCAACATGTTGACAATCGCAACTGGAATTAATACTTTCCATCCTAAATGCATCAATTGATCAAAACGGAAACGTGGGATGGTCCAACGAATCCACATAATGACAAAGATGATAAGGAAGATTTTTAATGCAAAAACAGCAATACTTAAAATTGATAAAACGTTACCGGAGAAAGCATCCATTCCTGGGAAGTTATATCCACCGAAGAATAAAACAGCCATAATTGCGGCAGATACGAACATCGATGTGTACTCTGAGAATAAATACAATCCTAATTTCATGGAGCTATATTCTGTATGGTAACCACCAATCAACTCAGATTCACATTCCGGTAAATCGAATGGTGCACGGTTAAGCTCTGCCAAAGAAGTAATAAAGAAGATAAAGAAAGCAACTGGTTGATAGAAGATGTTCCAATTCATTCCATGTTGACTTTGAACGATATCGTTCAAACTTAAACTTCCAGTAAGCATAACGATGGTAATCGCGGAGATCCCCATTGCTAGTTCATAAGAAATCATTTGAGACGATGCGCGAATCGCTCCGTAAAGCGAATATTTATTGTTCGACGCCCATCCACCAATCATGATTCCGTAAACACCAATCGATACAACACCAAATACGAACAAGATTCCAATGTTGAAATCTGCTACTTGTAAACTGATGTCGCGTCCAAATAAACTCAAGTTTGTTCCCCAAGGAATCACTGAACTTGTGATCAGGGCAGTAAACATGGATATACCCGGTCCAATGATGAATAACCATCTGTCAGCCTTCGCTGGAATGAAATCCTCTTTTAAGAACATTTTCACACCGTCGGCAATTGGTTGCAAGAGGCCAAATGGTCCTGCGCGGTCTGGTCCAACGCGGTCTTGAATCCACGCTGCCAGTTTTCGTTCAAAATACGTTTGATAAGCAGCTACTCCTAATGATATCAGAAACAACAATATAACCAATACGGATTTTTCTATAAGCATTCCTGTATCCATTATCCTATTTTATTAAGTCCTTTATCAATTTTTGTTGAATACTGTCCTTGAGAAATTACCGAATGACGGTCGATTTTTCTTGGTCCAGAAATGGTCCAAGCGCTCGGGTCTTTTTTCTCAAAACGACAATCGTTACAAATCCATGCTGTTTTGTCTTCGATGTCTTCAACTTCACCGTATTTGTCCTTGCGGGCAGTAACACGGTAAATTTCATTTCCAAACATCCAAACGACAGCTTTTCCTGAACATTTAGTACAAGCACATTCAGCTTCCATTGGTTTCAAGAACCAAACACGGCTTTTAAAACGGAAGGTTTTATCTGTTAATGCTCCAACTGGACACACATCAATCATGTTACCAGAGAAGTCATTGTCCACAGCATTTTCAATATACGTGCTGATTTCAGCATGCTCACCACGGTGCATTACACCATGAACACGTGAATCTGTCAATTGATTTGCCACATGCACACATCGGTAACACAAAATGCAACGATTCATGTGCAATTTGATTTTGTTACCAATATCGATAGGGTCAAAAGTTCTTCTTTCCTCACGGTAGCGTGTTTTTGCTGAACCATGCTCGTAACCTAAGTCCTGAAGGTGACATTCACCAGCTTGGTCACATATCGGACAATCAAGAGGATGGTTGATCAACAAAAATTCCACCACACCACCACGGTTATCGTGAACGCGTTGACTTGTTTTGTTTTTAACAATCATTCCATCCATCACTGTTGTTGAGCACGAAGCCATTAACTTCGGCATTGGACGTGGGTCTGCAGTTGATCCTGCAGCCACTTCAACCAAACATGTTCTACACTTTCCTCCAGTACCTGGAAGTTTGCTGTAATAACACATTGCCGGTGGAACAACTTCGCCACCAATTTGACGAGCGGCATTCAGAATCGATGTACCCGGTTCTACTTCTACTTCAATATCGTCAATCGTTACTTTAATCATAGCGCTTTTATCTCTTCAACACGAGGTTGGATTAAACCATAATTTCTTGTTTGTGCTTCAGCAGGATGAGTTACGTGCCATTCAAACTCCTCACGGAAGTGACGAATCGCAGCAGCAACTGGCCATGCGGCAGCATCTCCTAATGGACAAATGGTATTCCCTTCAATCTTTTTATTGATTTCTTCCAATAAAGTGATGTCCTCCATTGTGCCATGTCCATTTTCTAAACGGTGTAATACTTTCTCCATCCATCCTGTACCTTCGCGACATGGTGAACATTGTCCACATGATTCATGCGCGTAAAAACGAGCGAATGTATACGTATTACGAACGATACACTGATCTTCATCGAAAACAATGAATCCACCTGAACCTAACATGGAACCAGAAGCAAATCCACCGTCAGCTAAACTCTCATAGGTCATTAAACGGTTTTCACCTGCAGCTGTTTTGGTTACCAAATGTGCTGGTAAAATCGGAACGGATGATCCACCTGGAATACATGCTTTCAAGCGTTTTCCATTCGCAATTCCACGGCAATAATCATCACCATAAATGAATTCCTCAACTGAAACACCCATTTCAATTTCGTAAACACCCGGACGAACCAAGTTTCCACTAGCTGAGATTAATTTTGTTCCGGTACTTCGTTCGATACCGATTTTAGCGTATTCTTCTCCACCGTTATTCACGATGGGAACAACTGCTGCAATGGTTTCTACGTTATTAACAACCGTTGGACATCCCCAAAGTCCTTTGACAGCTGGGAAAGGTGGTTTCATGCGTGGATTTCCACGTTTTCCTTCCAAAGATTCCAATAAAGCAGTTTCTTCACCACAGATGTACGCACCTCCACCTGGAGCAACAACTAGATCTAAGTCGTAACCAGATCCCATGATATTTTTTCCAAGCATTCCGTTTGCGCGTGCTTCTGCGATTGCTTTCTCCAAAATGTGAAGAATGTACATGAATTCACCTCGAATATAGATGTAGGAAACATTCGCTCCTAAAGCATAACTAGACGTAATCATTCCCTCAATCAACAAATGAGGAATTTTCTCCATCAAGTAGCGATCTTTAAATGTTCCCGGTTCAGATTCATCCGCATTACATACTAAGTATCTAGGAACACCTTCTGGTTTCGCTAAAAATGACCATTTCATCCCTGTTGGGAATCCTGCTCCTCCGCGTCCACGAAGTCCAGATTTTTTCACTTCTTCGACCACCTCTTCAGGAGTCATTTTTTTCAAAGCTTTCTCCACGGATGCGTATCCACCGTTTTTACGGTAGACATCAAATGTTTCGATGCCTGGAATATGTACGTTTTCGATAAGTAACTTTCTACCTGTCATAATTCCTTAATTTACTAATGAAGCTGCACGATACGCTTCAATTATTTCGTCCACTTTTTCTTTTGTCAAATGTTCATGAAACTTGTACTTACATTGTAAGACAGGTGCATAACCACACGCTCCAAGGCATTCAGCAGTTTTCAAGGTAAACATTCCATCAGCGGTTGTTCCACCAACTTTGACATTCAATTTTTCTTCGATGTAATCAATGATGTCATCACTTCCAACAATCATGCACGGTCCTGTTCGGCAAACTTCGAACACATAATTCCCAACTGGATTCAAGTGAAACATCGTGTAGAACGATGCTACTTCGTAAACCTCAATGGGTTGAATGTTTAAAATTTCCGCTACCGTATTCATTGCAGATACGCTTGTCCAACCGTAATTTGTTTGAACAATGTGCAAAATGCGGATAATCGCACTTTTTGATTTTCCTTCCGGAAACATGGCAATAACCCCATGGATTTCAGCCATCATTTCTGCACTGAAAACAATTGGAGTGGAGTCTTGTGTACTTGGACTTTCTATTTTCATATTATGCATCTAATTCACCTGCGATAACGTTCATACTACTTAAGGTAAGAACGGCATCACTAATCGACATACCAGAAATCATTTCCGGGTATGCTTGGTAATAAATAAAACAAGGTCTTCTAAATTGTAAACGGTATGGTGTGCGTCCACCATCGGAAATCAGGTAAAATCCTAATTCACCATTTCCACCTTCCACAGAATGATAAACTTCTCCTGGTGGAATTTCTGTTTCTCCCATGACAATTTTGAAATGGTAGATCAACGCTTCCATATTGTTGTATACATCTGCTTTTTCTGGAAGGTAAAAGTCAGGTAAGTCCGCTTTGTAGGATCCTTCAGGAAGGTTTTTGTATGCTTGCTCGATGATACGAACACTTTGACGAATCTCTTCTTGACGAACCATAAAACGATCGTACGTATCTCCATTTACTCCAACAGGAATAATAAAATCGAAATCCTCATAAGAAGAATACGGATGCATCGCACGAACGTCGTAATCAACACCTGTTGCTCTTAAGTTTGGACCAGAGAATGAATAGGCCAATGCACGTTCAGCTGAAATTGGTCCAGCACCTTTCGTACGATCCATAAAGATTCGGTTACGAGCCAACATAGAGTCGAACTCTTCAAAAGCTTTCGGGAACGTTTTCAAAAAGGACTGTAATTTCGTGTGGAAAGCAGGAGTGAAGTCACGTTCGAATCCACCGATGCGTCCAATGTTTGTTGTCAAACGCGCACCACAAATTTCTTCGTACAATTCATAGATTTTCTCACGTTCCGTAAATGGATAGAAGAAGCTCGTTAAAGCTCCAGCATCTACACCAATAACAGAATTACAAATCAAGTGATCCGCAATACGTGCTAATTCCATAATGATCACACGCATGTACTGCACACGTTTTGGAACCTCAGCGCCGATTAATTTCTCAACCGTCATTTCCCATCCCATGTTATTGATAGGAGAGGAGCAATAGTTTAAGCGGTCCGTAATCGGTGTAATTTGGTTGTATGGACGACGTTCCGACAATTTTTCAAATGCACGGTGGATATATCCAACCGTTTGTTCTGAGGATATGATTTTCTCACCATCTACCTTCAATACGTTTTGAAAAATACCGTGAGTCGATGGGTGAGTCGGACCAAAGTTGATCGTCGCAATGTTTCCGTCAATCGTTTCCGACGATTGCGCAAACGCTTCTTTTGTTTTTAATTCACTCATCTCTATTAGTTGTTTCGTCCAAAGTAACGGTCATCTTTATCTTCACGGGTATCATCCTCCAAAGCATATTCTTTTCGCATTGGGAAATAGTCCATGCTGTCTTCATTGAGAATTCTACGTAGGTCTGGATGCCCGATAAATTCTACACCAAAAAAGTCGTACGATTCTCTTTCCATCCAATTGGCACCTGGAAAAATATCTACTAAGGAAGCGATGGATACATTTTCTTTAGACAAATAGCATTTTAAGCGCAGTCTAAATTGGTTTTTCCAACTATGTAATTGGTAAACTACTGCAAATTCACGTCCGGCTTCTTCCGGATAATGAACCGCTGCAATGTTTGTCAAATAATTAACGCTTAACGTTTCGTGATTTTTTAACCATTCGATGATTTCATGTCCTTTCGCAGCAGGGACCTCCATGGTCAAAAGTCCATAAGGTTCTTCATGAAACAACACATCGTTCGGGAAAGCTCCTTGAATCAAGTTCAAGATGGCTTCATTATTCAGCTTTTCCATCTTCGATTTCTATGTTATAGTTTTGCATCAAATGTTTGTATTCGTCGCTGTAACGACGACGATTGGATTCATTTTTCACCAATTTGTGAATATTCATGACTCCATCAATGATTTGCTCTGGTCTTGGCGGACATCCAGGTACGTAAACGTCCACAGGAATGATGCGGTCAATACCTTGAAGGACACTATACGTATCGAAAATACCACCTGAACAAGCACACGCTCCAACGGAAAGAACCCATTTAGGCTCGGACATTTGTTCGTATACTTTTTTCAAGACTGGACCCAGCTTTTTGGAGATGGTTCCCGCTACAATCAATAAATCCGCTTGACGAGGAGAGAACGACATACGTTCCATTCCGAAACGAGACAAGTCGTAAGCACTTCCCATTGTTGCCATGAATTCGATTCCACAACAAGATGTGGCAAAAGGAAGTGGCCAAACTGAATTTGCTCGCGCAAGTCCAATGGCTTTATCCAATGTCGTCAACTGATAACCTTCACCGTTGATGACTTCTACGTCGTCTATTTTTCCCATTCTAAAGCACCTTTAAGTCTAATGTATAAGAATCCAACTAAGAAGAACCCAACAAACATGATTAATGCGAGTAATCCTTCCATTTTTAATTCGTAAAAATTTACCGCGTATGGATAAAAGAAAATGACTTCCACATCGAATAAAACGAATAGGATGGCCGTCATAAAATACCTCACGGATACGGGGAAACGAGCATTTCCCTCAGCTTCAATTCCACATTCGAAGTTTTCATCTTTTCGATCAGAATTGATACGGGGTGTTAATTTGTGTGTGACAACTAATGTAAATATCACAAATGCAGCCGCAACTACTATTTGCAATAAGAGCGGAATGTAATTAGCGCTTGTAGAAATTTCTTGCATAGGAACTGTTTTTGTCCGGTTCTTTGTACTTCAACATCCGATTTAATATTCGGTTTGTCAAAGCGACACAAATTTACCTTTTCATTTCAATTTCCCAATGAAAATGTGGATAAAAAGGCAAAAAAAAAGAGCCTCCGTTTGAAGAAGGCTCTAATTTAGAATCATTATAACTTAATCTGACTATAATTTCACTCGAAGTCCGGCTGCAGAACTCATTCCTGGACTAAATGAAGTGCCAATTCCGCTGATGGAATTGATGTTCAAACTTGGTCTTGATTCCACGTACAAATGAAAGGGCATCCAAAACTCACGTTTTTTACCAATACAAAAGTCAACTCCGAATGGAATATATAACGAAGCACCTAAGGAATTTTTATTTTTAAACGATTCGTTCGTTCCTGTTCCCGAGCCGTAATTTCCTGAGCCTTGGTAGTTATAGCTCACACTGGAATTTTCCCAATAATTGATGTGTGTGTTCGCTCGGTAACTCATTCCAATGGATGCTCCCAATCCTGTGTGTAACGACCAACGTTTTTCTGGAAACATGCGGAAAATCAATGCACCGTCTAAACGGATTTGTTGATTGGAATAATTCATTTCATAAGACTTTGAGTGGCTTGAATCAATGAACGTTTGTTGTCCAGTTTGTGATGAAGTCAAAGTGTCATAAGGAGCAGATTCGTAAAATGAACCATGCGCAGACAACATTCCGAAATTGCTTACATGAGTTAAACCTACACGAAAGGTAATTTTAGGCATTTTAGCACATTGCAAACCTAATTGTAGACTAGTGGAGTTAGAACCAGCATTCATTCTAAATCCATTGAAATAAGAATTGTTATAAGGGGTTAATTGGCTTAAATCCATTGCGAGAATGGCTGAATTTGGGGCAAGTTTAGCAAAGTCAGACAAGGTTCCGTCTTGAGTTTCCATTGAACCAGATCCACTGGAAATATGAATTTCACTGATCTTTAAATTTTGGGAAAAGGCAGCGGTGCTTAAAATTAATGCTGCAAGTAGGGTCGCTTTTTTCATTTTGTAGGTGTTTAAATGCATGACGTTAACGTAATTTTTATTTTTTTATTTGAATCATAGATGTACTTCTTTGTCCATCGGAAAGTAAAACGCTAAAAATATACGTTCCGTCCGACAACTCATTTACACGAATAATTCCATCTTTTGTTACCTTTTGAGTCAAAATAAATCTTCCATAACTATCGAAAAGCTCGAAAGAACGTGCGTTTATAGGAATGTTCTGAACAGTAAATTCGCCATTGCTTGGATTAGGGAACACACGCATCTCCGCTTTTACTTCTGTACTGACTAATCCGACTTGTATACTTGGGTCTTCGGTAATGCTTCCCACTTTATTGATGATCCAGTTTTTTGGATCAACGCCAATAGAACCGGTCAAGGTGCCAATGTTATAAATGCTGAATTGTTCAGTGTTTGAATTGATGTTGAAGCGTATGATGGTATCCGCTTGTCCTTGACGAATAAAACGTAAATCGATGTCATTTGTAAAAGTTGGTGTCACTGATTGCATGGAACAGGTATGGGAAATTTCAATCGCAGCATCATTTCCAGTTTGATTCCATTTTACGGAGTAGGTTGGATATCCTTCGCCAAAATACCATTGGTTGAAAAAAGGAGTTAAATCGATCCCAGTAAAATTCTCCATAAAATTTTTGAACGTAATACCAGTTGAGGTACTATCCTTGTAAGCTACTTGAAATGCACGTAAGGCATCAAAAAACAAGCTGTCGTTATCGATCATATATCGCATAGAATGAATAATTCCAGATCCTTTATCATAAGTCAATCTTCCATCAAAAATGCGGCCTTCATTGAGGCTGTCCAGGACCCATACACTTCCGCCAGGCTGGTTCATGACACTGTTATGAACTTGTTGCATTTTTGGACCTTCCTGTCCGGGGTACAGGTATTCCAACATTAAATATTCGCTGTAGGAAGCAAATCCTTCATTCAGCCAAATATCACACCAAGAAGCACAGGTTACGTTATCTCCCCACCATTGATGAGCCAATTCGTGTGAAGTCAGCGATTTCTCAAAGAATCCTTGTGTGGTCATCGTTTGGTGTTCCATTCCACCGGAAATTGGCGCCATGCAATGTCCATATTTTTCATCCTCAAAGGGATACGGACCATATAAATCGTAATACAATTCGATAAAGTCTGCTGTCTCGTCAATATCGGCTTGAAAATTCGGCAAGGTCCCCGGATTATCGTAAATGTAATTTTGGATCAAAATGGGATTGGGTGCACCAACCGGATTCGCGTAAACATTGTACTCCACATACTTTGCTACAGATACAGATATCAAGTAATAATCAATTGGATGCCTGTGTTTCCAATCGTAGCGCGTTTGACCATTTCCGAGCGGAGTAACATGCTCCAAAATTCCGTTCGATCCACCTTTACACGTATCCGGAACGGTGATGGAAACAGCACATGAATCAGCTTTGTCCGTCAAACTTTGTTTACACGGAAACCATTCAAATGCAGAAAAGGGTTCGGATAAAGACCAAACCACTTTGTTTCCCCAAGAGGGAGAAGCAGCTGCGGTCATTCCACTTCCACCGAGTGGATTGGTTTGAGCGGTCGGCGGTGTTCCATTGTAATCGACATCAATGATAAAGGATTCATTTGCCAAAGCATACACTGGAACTTTCACCGCACTTGCCACGCGGGAATAGCCAACTGGGAATCCGTTTACACGAATTTCTGAAATGTTTAAGGTCGAAAACAATTCAAATAATGCACTGTCCAAGGACTGTTTCGCCTTCGCATGAATACTACCTGTCCCGCTTAAACTCGTAGAAACATTCGTCATGTTTAAATCCAATTGGTAAAAATGGACATCGTATTTTTCTGTTTCAGCGATTTGTCCAACGTTTAATGTGGCACTTTTCACTTGGTGAGTTCGGTGGTCCCTTTTTGCACAATGAATGGCGGACTCTTGTCCAAAGGATACACTATTTACGAGAATTAATATAGGCAGTAAGAAAGTACTTCGTTTCATTTTCATAATTTTCACTAAAATTAATCGAAATTCCCAGAGTCACTCTTCCTCATTTGATATTTTCAACAATTTTCATAGATGATTCCTCTGTTAAATAGGTGTTAAATCAAAAGGAGAAAGGATGAATCACTTTATATTGACGTACATTTGATACATGAGATTGATTAGTTTTCTGTTCATGCTGTATTTTTCACTGTTGTCCCTTGCACCAAATTGGCAGGGAATTCAACTTTTGAATGCCTCAGCATTTATTGAACATTACCAAGACTATCAAATGGAATCCAAGGGGGGGACGCTCATATCTTTTATAAAAGAACATTATTTTAATCAATTGTCCGATTTTGATAAGGAGCACGAAAGACTCCCATTAAAAACCACGGTTCAAGTTGCGGCGGTTTATTATACAGAGAAATTTGAGATACCTATTCCCGTTGTAAATGTCCCTGAGGAGTTAGTGCGTGATATGAATCGCAACAACACTCGAATGAGTTCATTTATATCGAATGACTTTCATTCCATTTGGCATCCGCCACAATTGGGTTAATTGACCATGCAGTCGATCTGCATATTCTTTCAATTAGTTCATTCAATCTATTTTTATGTTAAATCGAATCATTCATTGGTCGATTCAGAACAAGTTAATTGTTGCTGTTTTGACTTTGGGAATCATTGTTTGGGGTCTGTTCTCCCTTTCAACATTGCCCATTGATGCCGTACCGGACATCACGAATAACCAAGTGCAAATTGTGACCGTTTCCCCATCCTCCGGGGCAGAGGACATAGAGCGATTTGTCACCTTTCCTGTGGAACAATCGATGGCTACAACACCAGGAATCGAAGAAATTCGTTCGTTTAGTCGCTTCGGACTCAGTGTTGTGACCATTGTATTTACGGAGGAAACCGACATTTATTGGGCACGTCAACAAGTCTTAGAACGACTTTCGGACGCCAAAGCTTCCATTCCACCGGGATATGGTGATCCGTTTTTGGCGCCGCTGAGTACTGGACTCGGAGAAATTTATCAATATACCTTAAAAGCGAAACCGGGTTATGGAAAAAAATACACACCGACTGAACTTCGAACGATTCAAGATTGGATCATTCGTCGTCAACTTCTAGGGGTAAAAGGTGTCGCTGATGTCAGTGGCTTTGGTGGTAACTTGAAAACCTATGAAATTGCCATCGATCCCTTTTTATTAAAGTCCAATGGAATCACCTTAAGCGACGTTTTTCAAGCGATTGAACGAAACAATGAAAATACGGGTGGCGCTTATATTGAGCGAAATTCCATGACGACTTACATTCGTACGGAAGGACTCATTCAAAGTTTAAGCGATATTGAGAATATTCAAGTGAAACATTCCGAGTCTGCCATGCCTGTCTACATTCGTGATGTGGCTAAAGTAGAATTTGGAAAGGCTGTCCGTTACGGTGCACTAACCTACAATAACGATGGAGAGGCTGTTGGTGGAATCGTCCTGATGTTAAAAGGTGCGAATTCATCGGAGGTAATCGATTTAGTGAAGCAGAAAATGGCGCAAATTGAGTCAAACTTGCCACGAGGTGTTGAATTGAATGTTTATCTTGATCGAACGAATTTAGTGGATAGAGCCATTGCGACAGTAACAAATAACTTAATGGAAGGGGCATTGATTGTCATTTTCGTTTTGGTGTTGTTTTTGGGGAATTTACGTGCTGGACTCATCGTTGCATCGGTCATTCCTTTATCGATGCTCGTCGCCATTTCCTTAATGAATGTTTTTGGCGTTTCTGGAAATTTAATGAGTTTAGGTGCGTTGGATTTTGGACTCATTATCGATGGGGCTGTCATCATTGTGGAATCGACTTTGCATATCTTGTATCATCGAGGTAATATGAAATTATCACAAAAGGACATGGATGTTCAAGTTTACGAATCTGCATCGAAGTTTAGTAAAAGTGCGGTGTTTGGACAAATCATCATTCTGGTTGTGTACTTGCCGATTTTGGCTTTAGTCGGCATCGAAGGAAAAATGTTTAAACCAATGGCCCAAACGGTTATTTTCGCCATCTTGGGAGCCTTGGTTCTTTCTTTAACCTATGTACCAATGATCTCCTCGATGTTCTTGTCAAAGAATATTTCGACGAAGGAAACAATTAGCGATAAGTTAGTGAATGCGATTCGCTCAAAATATACGCCAGCATTGAAAGCATTGTTGAGGCGACAAAAATTAGTTTTAGCCATAATTGGCGCTTTGTTTGTCTTGAGCATCTTTGCTTTTAAGCAATTGGGTGCGGAGTTTATTCCTTCCTTAGACGAAGGAGATTTTGCGGTCGAAACACGTTTGATGACCGGAACAAGTCTCACGAAAACAATCGAAGCAACAGGTAAAGCATCCCAAATATTATTGACGAATTTCCCGGAAGTTAAAAAAGTTGTCGGGAAAATTGGAACAGCGGAAATTCCTACGGATCCCATGCCAATGGAAGCCTGTGATTTAATGATTATTTTGAAAGATAAGGAAGAATGGACTTCTGCATCCACAAAAGAGGAATTGGCTAGTAAAATGCAAGCAAAATTAGAGGAGCGTTTACCAAATGTTTCTTTTGGCTTTCTACAACCCATTCAAATGCGCTTCAATGAATTGATGACGGGAGCCAAACAAGATGTGGTAGTGAAAATTTATGGAGAAGACTTTGAAAAATTAGCGGGATATTCGAAGCAAATTGGTTCCATTGCAGCTAAAATCAAGGGTGTTCAAGACGTGTATGTCGAAGAAATGAGCGGATTGCCTCAAATGATTGTCAAATATGACCGTGAGGCCTTAGCTCGTTACAAGGTTTCTTTGGATGAAGTGAATCGTGTGGTCAATTTAGGCTTTGCTGGACAATCGTCTGGATTTGTTTTTGAAGGGGAAAAACGTTTTGATCTCGTCGTGAAATTGAAACCTGAGTTTAGAGATAATTTGACGGATTTAAGTCAGTTGTTTGTAAGTAATGAAGATGGTGAGGAAATCCCCATTTCGGAGCTAGCACGTATCTCGATTAAAAATGGACCCAATCAAATTCAGAGAGACGATGCCAAAAGACGCATTCTCGTGGGATTCAATGTCCGCGGTAGGGATGTTGAAAGCATCGTGAAGGAATTGGAAGATGGCATGAAAAAGAAGGTCAAATTTGATACCGGGTATTTTCCGAAAATCGGAGGAACCTTCGAGAATTTGATTCACGCTCGCGACCGTTTGTTCATTGTCGTCCCATTGTCCTTGCTGCTCATTTTCTTCTTGTTGTACTTGACGTTTCAATCGGTCAAACAGGCAGGACTTATTTTCTCTGCGATTCCGTTGGCCTCCATTGGTGGAATTTACGCCTTGTATCTGAGAGACATGCCGTTTTCTATTTCTGCAGGAGTTGGATTCATTGCCTTATTTGGAGTCGCCGTATTGAATGGAATCGTGCTCATTGCTGAGTTCAATACCTTGCGAAAAAGTGGCATACCTTTGATGATGGTCGTCATTCGTGGTACAGGTTCTCGCTTGCGTCCAGTTTTACTCACTGCTGCTGTGGCTTCTCTTGGATTCCTACCAATGGCCCTATCACATGGCAGTGGCGCGGAAGTACAGAAACCATTGGCGACGGTGGTTATTGGAGGACTCATCAGCGCAACGCTCTTAACCTTATTTATTTTACCTATGCTCTATCTAATTTTTGAAAAACCGATGAAACGAATGAAAGTGAGAAATACGAGTTTAATGTTGTTAATCCTTTTGGGAATGCCACATCTGTTCGGGCAGAAAGCATTGAGTTATCCGCAGGCATATGAAATCATGCTCAATCAGAATGGCCAAATCTCAGCATCCAAATTGGAACAGAATAAGCAAGAATTAATGGGTAAATCGGCTTCAGGAATGCCATCTACAACGATTAATGGAATGATGGGACAATACAATTCGTATTATAAAAAGGACAATAACATCACCATTAACCAAACGATTCCTTTTCCAACTACCTTCAAAGAGGAAAGAGATCTAGGAATTGAAAAAGGAAAGTTGTCTCAGATTGAAACGGATTTATTGATTCGAGATTTCGCACAACGTTTGGCCATGGCATTTGATCAATATGGCTATTTACAGGCAGAAATTCAATACTTGAAAGGTTTGGACAGCTCGTTAAATACTTTGGAGCAGAAATCCAAAATCAGGTTCGAACTTCAAGATATTAGTCGTTTGGATTATTCCTTGATTCAAACCAAACGCATGCGGCTTGCCAATGACATATCATTGCTCGAATCGGACCTTTTAGGAGAAAAAAGAAAAATTGCTTCGCTGTTGAAGATGGATGAAAAATCCTTTGAAATGGAAGGTGTCGAATACGAAGTACAATTGAATAATTTCAAAACGGATGTCACGAATGATCACCCTCTCATGCTATGGTACAAGCAGAATGAAGGGATTTATTTGCAAGAAAAGAAGGTCAATTTAGCACATCAATTACCGGAAATCAATCTTGGTTATTTTAACCAAACACTTGTTGGAATTCAGAATGTCAATGGAGTGGATACGAAATTTACACAGGCCAATCGTTTTCAAGGATATATGGTCGGTGCAAATGTTCCATTGTTCTGGGGAGCATATAAAAACCGTAATGAGGCAACGGCCTTGTCACTGCAACAAAACGAACTCCAGAAAGAACAAAGTGCACAAGAAATGCAACGAACGTTTGATCAATTAGTCGATCGCTTGAATTTGTTAGCAAGTAGCATGGATAAACTCGGTGGACAACTAACGAATGAGTTACGATTCTTAACAGAGGACGCAAAAACGAAATTCGAAGTAGGGGAGATTTCATTTATAGAATTTCTTCAGATAGAACAACAGAGAAGTGAATTGGAACTTTCCTATTTGCAATTAATTAATCAGTATAATCAAACCAGCATCCAATTAAATTGGTACCGCTAGAAAACAATAAGATGATGAAAAAATCAATTTCTTTCCAACTTTTCACAGCATTAATCGTCCTAACAACGATGATGTCTTGCACAAATAAAAGTTCTGAAACTACCCTAACCGAAAAAACGGCGCCAAAAAGCGATGTGGTGACCTTAACGGCTCAGCAAGTGGCTTCCCTTGGAATTAAAAGCAACAACATAAGTAAGTCATTCATGGGCATGAGTATTTTCGCGAATGGCATGATCGATGTTCCACCTCAAAACAAATCCTATATCTCCGTCCCGTTTGGCGGCTATATTCGCGATATTAAGGTGCTCGATGGAATGCGCGTTTCGAAAGGGGAAGTGCTCCTAATTGTTGAACATCCGGAGATCATTCAATTGCAACAAGACTATTTGGAAGTTCAAGGGAATATGGAGTTCCTAAAAGCCGAAATGGATCGTCAAAAACAGCTATTAGATAAAGAAGCAGGGAGTGCGAAAAACTACCAGCAGGCGAAAAGCAACTGGCAAGTAGCTCTAGCGAAACTTTCAGGATTGAGTGTGAAATTAGAGATGGCGAATGTGAATGTGGCCAGTCTGAAGAATGGAGTCATTCAACGCGAGCAAAAAATCAAATCACCTTTTGCGGGGATCATTACGAAAGTAAATACAAACGTAGGATCCTTTGCTGATCCAAAGGATAATTTATTAGAAGTGATTGATTTACAACATGCACATGCGGAACTAACTGTTTATGAGAAGTATCTTAAGCTGTTGAAATTAAATCAGTTGGTTAGTTTGAATTTTGTAGATTCTGACGAAAAAACAACAGCAAAAGTATTTTTAATCGGACGAGAAATTGGTCCTGATCGAACGGTAAAAGTGCATTGTCATTTTGATCGCTTACCGAAGGAAATCGTTCCCGGATCTTATCTGAAAGCAGAAATCAATGTGGATGAAATGGAACATTATGTCGTTCCAACCGATGCCATTATAAGTTTTGGAGAAAAGGATCTGATTTATGTGACGACAGATAACCGTCATTTTATCCCGGTAGAAATTGAAGTACTTTCGACACAAGGAGATAAAACAGCGATTCAACCAATCAACGAATTGGATTTCTTAAACCGAAAATATGTTAGCAAAGGAGCTTATGAATTATTGTCAACGCAAAACAAAGAAGAAGAGTAATATGAAAAAGCTAAATGGATTTTTAGGGTTAGTGTTTGTTACAGCAACATTCATCATGAGTTTAAACTCTTGTGAAGGCACCTTTGCTTGTCATGAGGATAACATTAGTTCCGCCGGATCAAACAAAAGTCATAATAAAGGACAAAACTGTATGGTTTGTCACCAAGCAAAAGGTGAGGGGGAAGGATGCTTTATAGCGGCTGGAACAGTGTATGGTATGGATATGATGTCCACCGTTTCGAGTGGAAAAGTAGATTTCTATACGGGTCCAAACGAAACCGGAACCTTGAAGCAAACAATCATGATTGATAGCAAAGGAAACTTCTATTCAACTGCTAAGTTTAGTCCAGAAGGATTATTCCCAGTGGTGACTGGTCCAACTGGAAACAAAAAAATGATGGGGTCAGCACTTACTTCCGGAGCATGTAATTCCTGTCACGGTAGTTCGACAGACAATTTATGGGTTGATTAACGCTTTTCTGCGTTCAACTTCAGCAATAAAGAGCATCTCATTTTCTGGTGAAATAAGGAGCTCTTCGTGTTTATTGTAATGAATAATCAGGCAATTCCAAGATGTACTCATCTTCCATCCGGCATAGAAACCATTGGACTTTTCGAATCTACGGATTGATGAAATGGGAATGGTTTTCTTGAAAAAGCACATCGTTTGACAGACCAATGTTTCGTTGTCCACAAAGGTGTAATAGGTGCTTTTGACAATACAGAAAAAAAGGACTCCCAATAAAACCCATACACTTCCCAGAATGTAAATAGGGGTAAGGTCCTTTTCTTGCCAATAAATCAAGGCACAGATCCCACCATACGGAATAAGTATAAGCAGCCAAATATAAAAGATGAATCGATCTCGCTTACCTGAGAAGCGCATGTTTACCAAGCGAAAAGTGGACGATGTGACATCAACTCATTCACTTCCTTTCTCACTTGTGCGATGGCATTCGCATCGTTGCGATTCATTAATGCACGGTCGATGAGTGAAACAATGAATTTTATTTCATCCTCTTTTACACCACGTGTGGTAATCGCTGGCGTACCAATGCGGATTCCAGAAGTGACAAATGGAGATTCAGTGTCGTAAGGTACCATGTTTTTGTTAACAGTGATGTCTGCAACAACCAATAAGTTTTCTGCATCTTTCCCAGTAATTCCTTTCGAACGTAAATCAACCAACATACTATGGTTGTCCGTTCCCCCAGAAATAATATCGTAACCTAAATTCATTAATTCTTGCGCGAAAACTCCAGCGTTCTTTTGAACTTGTTTCATGTAGGTTGTAAAAGACGGATCCAACGCTTCTCCAAATGCAACGGCTTTTGCTGCAATGACGTGCTCCAATGGTCCACCTTGAATTCCAGGGAAAACAGCTGCATCAAGCAATGCACCCATGGAACGAAGATTTCCGTTATTCCACTTAATCCCGAATGGATTCTCGAAATTGTGACGCATCATAATGATTCCACCACGAGGGCCACGTAAGGTTTTGTGTGTTGTTGACGTAACGATGTGGCAATGATCCAATGGGTCATTCAATAATTTTGCCGCAATCATTCCAGCTGGATGAGAGATATCTGCCAAAACCAATGCACCAATTTCATCCGCTACTTTACGAATGCGCGCATAGTCCCAATCACGTGCATAAGCAGACGCTCCACAGATGATCATTTTTGGTTTTTCACGACGAGCGGTTTCTTCCATTAGGTCGTAGTCAACAGTTCCTGTTTCCTTCGTAACCCCATAGAAAAAAGGCGTATACAGTTTCCCTGAAAAATTTACCGGAGATCCGTGAGTCAGGTGTCCTCCGTGCGATAAGTCAAAACCTAAAATCTTGTCGCCAGGATTCAAACACGCTAAAAATACAGCAGCGTTCGCTTGAGCTCCGGAGTGCGGTTGGACATTAGCCCATGTAGCTCCAAAAAGTTGGCACAAACGATCAATTGCTAATTGTTCGACTTTATCCACGACTTCACAACCACCATAATAACGTTTTCCGGGTAGTCCTTCTGCGTATTTATTCGTTAAGACACTTCCCATAGATAACATCACTTCATCACTTACGAAATTCTCGGAAGCAATGAGTTCAATTCCATGTAGTTGGCGGTTTTTTTCTTCGTTAATTAAATCGAAAATAACTTGATCTTTCATTTTTCTGTTTTATGAGTGCAAATATCGCAATTAAAGTCTTTTTATGTGTGCTAAGGTATGACTGAATTTTTCATATTCTTCGTTCCAAATACCTTGTTCTTTCAATTCATCGATGCGGATTCTTCCGGATGCATGGATGATTTGCCGATCCTTTCCTAGAATACCAACGTGAATGATTTTACCGGAAGCGTTTGAAAAATAAGCAAGGTCATTTTCTTGGCAGTCTTCAAAGGAGATATCTGTCCCGATTTCTGCTTGTTCGTAGGCATCTCTCGGCAGATTGTATCCGTGAAGACGGAAAATAGCTTGAACAAATCCGGAACAATCGATTCCCCAGATGGATTTCCCTCCCCAAAGGTAAGGTACGTTGAGGTATTCCAAGGCATCTTTCCAAATGCTGTTTTTTACCTTGGTAGTATTCTTTTCTTGCTCAAATGTAACGTCGCCAATTTGGAAGCTTACGTCTTCACCAATAAAGCTTCCTTTCGAAGTGAAGATTGATCCAAACGGTGTGGTGAGTTGAAGCATTGCTTCGGTTTGATAACGATACGAATCCATCCAACGACGGAATTCTTTGTCCGTCAGCGGCAGCACTTGTTTAATGTCCATATATCCCTCGTAGCCATCAAGAATGGTTCGGATTTTGATCCATGGTTGACCGTGCTCCATCACCTCAATCGGTTCTCCGAATAATAGTTGTGAAACCATTTCTGCTGCATCACTCGCTTCTTTTCGCAGTGGAGCGGTTGAAACGAAGCAAAATGCTTTGGTTTGACTTGGACTTATTAATTTTAAATTGTTCATATCGTAACTCAAAAGTAGAAATTTAAAACTGATTAATGCCTAATTTTACTCTCAACAGTCTATGGAAAACGAACGACTCATTTTAGTAACCAATGATGATAGTGTAAATGCGAAAGGCATTCACGCACTTGTTGAAATGGCTCGTCAATTTGGACGTGTTGTGGTAGTGGCACCTGATAAACCACAATCGGGAATGGGACATGCAATCACCATCAACCATCCACTGCGACTTTTTCCATCGGATCGTTTTGGTCAAGTAGAAGCTTACGCATGTTCAGGAACACCCGTGGACTGCGTGAAATTGGCCATTTCTGAGGTCCTTCACCGAAGACCAGATTACATTCTTTCTGGAATCAATCATGGTGAAAACTCTTCGACAAATGTCCTTTACTCAGGAACGATGTCCGCCGCAATTGAAGGCGCCATGGAAGGGATTCCATCCATTGGATTCTCATTGGCTGATTTTGCACCGGATGCTGATTTTGATGCTTGTCAATTCTTTGGCGCTCAAATTTTGACTCAGTACATTCAGAATCCAATATCACCGAGTGTTTGCCTCAATGTGAACATTCCGAAATTGAAGATTTCTGAAATTCAAGGGATTGAAGTCTGTAAGCAGGCGCATGCCTATTGGGCAGATCGATTTGAACGCAGAAAAGACCAGTTTGGCAGAGAATACTTCTGGCTTTCTGGTGAATTCGCTGATGTTGATCAGCGCACCGACACGGATTTACACGCACTTAAAAATGGATTTGTCAGTGTCGTTCCTACACATTTTGACTTGACAGCATACGAAACGTTACAACAAATGAAAAACTGGAAAATATGAAGAAAATAACAAAAGAACATATCCTTGGTTTCTTAATTGGTGTATTGTCACCAATCATTTTTTTACCGATTATTGTTTTTATCCTATCGCAGTCACGTCAAACGGAATTCTCTTATTTATGGAGTCAAGTCAATGATTCAGTAGAATACCTTAGCCGTTATTTATCCCTTGGATTGATTCCAAATCTACTTTGGTTTTACTTGTTTTTGAACAAGGAGAAATATGCTTATACCCGAGGAATTATTTTTGGCATGCTTATTTATGCACCTTTTATGGTCTATGTGAATTTGATCAAGTAGGATGTCCAAAAAAAACGTTTTCATTTTAAGTGGCGAAGCATCTGGAGATTTGCATGCAGCAAACCTTGTCCGCGCTTGGAAAAAAAACAGTTCGCTTTGTGAATTTCAGGCCTGGGGAGGTGATCGACTTTCAGCCGAAGGGGTAGAGATAAAAAAACACATTCGTGATTTAGCGTTTATGGGCTTCGCTGAAGTGCTGCAAAACCTCCCAACGATTCTTCGGAATTTCAAGCTGTGTAAACAGCAAATTTTAGATTTTAAAACAGATGTATTGCTGCTTGTCGATTATCCTGGATTCAACTTGCGCATGGCAAAATGGGCGAAATCGAAAGGAATGAAGGTCATCTATTACATTTCTCCAACGGTTTGGGCATGGAAAGAAAATCGCGTTTTTCAAATTAAAAGAGACGTTGATCGGATGTATGCCATACTGCCATTTGAACCTGCTTTTTATCAAAAATTCGACATCGAAGTTCAGTATTTTGGACACCCACTTTTGGATGAGATTGAACGCTTCCAACAACAGGAACGAAAAGAATTGGTACTTCCTTCAGCTAAACCTATTTTGGCCTTGCTTCCGGGTAGTCGAAAACAAGAATTGAGAAAAAAACTTCCCTTGATGTTAAAAGCTGCTGAAGCTTTTCAAGATTCCCATCAAATTGTGATTGCTGGAGCTCCGAATTTGCCTGTTTCGTTTTACCAAGAATTTCAACTTGGAAATCAAGTGAGTTTGATTCAAAATCAAACCTATCAATTGTTGAGTCAGGCGGATATAGCACTTGTTACTTCCGGGACAGCAACCTTGGAAACAGCGTTGTTCAGAGTCCCTCAAGTTGTCTGTTACAAAAGTTCGATGCTGTCCTACAGAATCGCCAAAGCGCTGGTGAAGATTAAATTTATTTCGTTGGTGAATTTAATTCTGGATAAGGAAGTCGTACGAGAATTAATTCAACAGGAATGTCAAAGTGAATTGATGGTAATTGAGTTGAATAAATTGCTTGAGAGACAGCCGGCACGAACTGAAATGTTAAAAGCCTACGATCAGTTAATTACCTTACTCGGAAAAAACGGTTGCAGTGAAAAAATGGCCTTGGATTTAATTCAATACTTGAACTAAATGCGCAATCTGCTATTTTTCCTATCGATCATTTGCCCTTTGGTATTGAGCGCACAAAATATCCGTATTGGATTGTTTTCAGATAAATCCATCAAAGAAATCGAAGGAATCGTTGGGAAAGGAACGTATTTCGTTTTCAAGGATTCCGTTCAACTCGCCAAATTAGGTCCTGCAGATATTTTTAAAGCAACATATACCGGAGGAGTTGTTCGTGTCCTCGTAAACGGTATTGAAAAGGGGAGAGGGAAGGCCATTCGACTCATTCAAGACAAACAGGAGGATTACCTACAGCTGAGGTTGATTACTCCCGCAGCGAAGCAACGTTCGTATGAAGGTGATTTTGATATTGAAATCAGAAAAGAAGCCTTGAATTTGATGAATAATTTGGATATGGAAACCTACCTCGAAGGTGTGGTGGAATCGGAAGGTGGTCCAGGACAAAAGTTAAATTATTACAAAGCGCAAGCGGTGATTAGCCGTACCTACGCCATGAAATACTGGACTAAACACAAAGAGAATGGCTACAATCTTTGTGACCGCGTTCATTGTCAAGCGTACTTGCACCATCGTAGCGCTACAGTGATAATAGACTCTGCTGTACATCAAACGCGTGGACTCGTTATGATCGATCAAGCCGGCGAGTTGTATCCAACGTACTTTCATGCGAATTGTGGTGGACAAACATCAGAGCCGCATTATGTGTGGAATGAGGAGATTCCTAATTTATGTTCATTCAAGGATACGTTTTGTATCCATACGCAACAAGCGAAATGGGAGAAACGAATCCCGAAGGAACAATGGACAAAATTTTTAGTGGACAAATACAATTTTCCAGTTTGGGACTCCGTGAGTAATGAATTGTTGCAGCATTTTGTCCAAGAGCAACGTTCGGCGTTTTATTTGCATCCGATTTATGGAATTCCCCTTCGCGACTTGCGCGAGCAGTTCAAATTGAAATCAACGTTTTTTGATGTTGATATGGAAGGCGAGGAAATGGTGTTGCACGGACGAGGTTTCGGACACGGCGTTGGACTTTGTCAAGAAGGTGCGATGAATATGGCCAAAAAAGGCTATTCTTTTGATCAGATCCTCGGTTATTACTATCCTGAGATGAGGTTGGTTGACCGAACGATACTTATTTATAAGTAATCACAAAAATCTCTTCGTCATCTCGCTTAAAGAACTTCTCCGAACGAGCATAAGCCTCAAGATAGTCTGGGTTTTTTAAGCGTCGAAGTATTTGCTTCGTTTCTTTCAGTTTCTTAGACATTTCCATGTTTTGCTCCGTAAACTGGTTGACTTTACGCTGTTGTGATATCAGTGTAAAAACATCCCAATCGTCTAAAAAGAGAAAGTAAATCATAAAAACAATTCCGGTAAGAATGTATTTATTTCTGAGATAAGTGGGAACCTGAAATTTCATAATCCAAATATACATTCATAAAAAAAAGGAAGTGTTGACTTCCTTTTTTAGTTTTAAAGATTCGAATGTTCATTTATTCAGTTTCGAAGCTATTGTATTTCTTTTCGTAAAAGGCAATGAAGTCCTTATCGTATTCAAACCATTTTGAAACATGTTTCAACATTGCGCGTGCATTTGCTGTATTGCCATCGCGTTTAATCAATTGTTGTGAACTTAAGATTATTCCAGTGCGTAAGGCATCTTTGTCAGCATCCGTAAAATTATCTAAGTCTGTTAGCTTCATCAAATTAGGAATTTCTGTTTTCCAAATAAGGTTCGCTGTTTTCGCATCTTTGTTTTGAAAACGAATCGCTGCTTCAACAAATTTAATCGCCATTGGATTTTTAGTAATGGTAGAATATTGCTCGGCAGCATCCAACATCTCAACTGTCACCTCCGTCAATTTTTCTTTGTTCGTATTGGTGTAAAGTACAGGGTATCCATCTTCGTCTTCTAAACGATAAATGATTCCATTGTCAAGCAATTCACTTTGGAATTTCGTTAACCACATTTGATGTATGGGCATGCGGAAAATTCCATTCTCATCTTTTTCAATGGCCGTTGCTGTTGCCGTTATTGCCTCGTCAAAAGGATCTGGGATAGCTGGATCTTTTAAATCCTTTGCGTACATACCATAGAATCCTTTCGCTAGGAAAATATAAGGAGTGGGATCACCTGCGTACTTTGGCTTTACGACATAATCTGAAGCGCGTTTCACTAATTTCACAAAGTTACTATCTGCGTGAATTTGAGTCAATTCATCTAAATTATTCGTTACGGTAATGAAATTATCACGGTCTTCAGAAATGTCGAACTCCTCTTCTTCTACTTCTCCATTTTTCAATTTCTTTGATTTGGAATAAGTCACGGTTAAGGAAACACTATAATTACCCACTCTTTTGAATTCCACTTCAATGATCTCCGCTTTTTCATTTCCTTTAGTAAACGTCCAGTCTTTGTCCTTTGTCCCTGAAATCGACCAAAGTGTCTCCACCTTTTTCGTACCCGCTGGAGTGAAAATGGATTTCATCTCGATGCGGTTGGTTTTACTTCCTTCGTCATCTAAGGTAATTACACGTTTAGACTCCTTTAGTTGTAAGCTTGGTTGTTGAGCTAATAATGAACTTGACATCCATAATAGGCTGAATAAACCGGTTAAAATTATTTTTCTAGAAAACATAAGCGTTGTTTTTTTTAATTGGGGCGTTTTCAATTATTGTGCCGAATTTACAAAAAATTATTCATGACTTTGAATCAGCAGGTTTAATATCTCCTGCGCAGCCTTCGCAATCTTTGTTCCCGGACCGTAAATCCCGAAAACACCGGCGTCATATAAGTATTCATAATCTTGCTGTGGAATAACTCCTCCAGCAACGACCATGATGTCTGATCTGTTCAGTTTTTTCAATTCTGAAATGACCTCTGGAACGAGTGTTTTGTGTCCAGCAGCAAGGGAAGATACGCCCAAAATATGCACGTCATTTTCAACGGCTTGTTTGGCTGCTTCACTTGGCGTTTGGAAAAGTGGACCAATGTCCACATCAAATCCGATGTCCGCAAAGGATGTCGCAATGACCTTCGCTCCACGATCGTGACCGTCCTGACCCATTTTGGCAATCATGATTCTTGGACGTCTTCCTTCCAATTTCGCAAAGCGCTCCACGAGTTCTTTGGCTTGAATAAAATCTTGATCCTTCATAATTTCTTTCGAATAAACACCACTGATGGAGCGAATCACTGCTTGATAACGCCCATAAACACGTTCCAATGCATCAGAAATCTCTCCCAATGTACAGCGCGCTTGTGCGGCACGGACGGCAATCTCCAACAAGTTACCATTTTCTGCTCTTGCGGCCGTTTCTAATTCTTGCAAAAGTTCTTTGACAAGCGCTTCATCTCGTTTCGATTTCAATGCATTCAATCCTTCGATTTGCGCATCGCGAACCTTTGAATTATCAATTTCAAGGATGTCAAAGTCTGACTTATCCTCGTTTTGGTAACGATTCACTCCAACAATAATTTCTTGATTCGAGTCGATGCGTGCTTGTTTTTTCGCTGCTGCTTCTTCGATGCGCATCTTCGGAATTCCGGTTTCAATGGCTTTTGCCATTCCACCTAATTCCTCGACTTCTTCAATCAATTTCCATGCTTGATTCACTAATTCATTTGTCAATGATTCAATGTAATAACTACCTGCACTTGGATCAATGAACGAGGTAATTCCAATCTCGGTTTGTAAGTAAATTTGTGTGTTTCGAGCAATCCGTGCAGAAAAATCTGTCGGCAAAGCAATCGCCTCGTCTAATGCATTCGTGTGTAAGGACTGTGTTCCACCTAAAACCGCTGATAAGGCTTCGATGCACGTTCGCGCAACATTGTTAAATGGATCCTGTTCTGTCAATGACCAACCCGAAGTTTGACAATGCGTTCGTAAAGCCAAGGACTTCTCAGAAGAAGGATTAAATTCCTTAATTAACTTCGCCCAAAGTAAACGTCCAGCGCGCAATTTCGCAATTTCCACGTGGTGATTCATGCCAATCGCCCAGAAGAAACTTAAGCGCGGTGCGAATTCATCGATTTTTAGTCCAGTATTTAGTCCTGTTCGCACGTATTCAATTCCATCAGCTAAGGTATAAGCCAATTCAATGGCAGCTGTTGCTCCCGCTTCGTGCATGTGGTAACCCGAAATACTAATCGAATTGAACTTTGGCATTTTCTGAGAAGTGTAGGCGAAAATGTCCGCAATAATGCGCATCGATGGAGTAGGTGGATAAATGTACGTGTTACGCACCATAAACTCCTTCAAAATATCGTTTTGAATGGTTCCACTCAATTGATCTAATCCAACTCCTTGTTCTAAAGCGCTGGCAATGTAAAATGACATAATCGGTAGTACGGCGCCATTCATGGTCATGGAAACGGACATTTCTCCCAATGGAATTTGATCGAATAATCGTTTCATGTCCTCAATGGAATCAATCGCCACTCCCGCTTTTCCAACGTCTCCTTTCACGCGCTCGTGATCGGAATCGTATCCACGGTGCGTTGCTAAATCGAAGGCCACGGACAATCCTTTTTGTCCTGCGGCTAAATTTCTACGGTAAAATGCATTGGACTCTTCCGCTGTGGAGAATCCGGCATATTGACGAATGGTCCACGGTTTGGACACATACATGGAAGCATACGGTCCACCAAGGTACGGAGCAAATCCAGAGGTGAATTTGGTATGTTCAATCTCCGAAAGATCTGACAAAGCATACG
>JBAWZN010000009.1:0-79765 GCA_037143015.1 Flavobacteriia bacterium | reverse complement strand
GTTTTGTTATCCTATGCCGCCTTTGCGAAAGACTTCGGAGTAAGTGTGGAAGTCTACGACTACTTTGTGAAAATGAATTTATTCGATAAACTCATTGTTTTTGCCTTGTTTAGCTCCATTTTATTCGCATTGGTGAAAAACTTATTCATTAAAATCATCGCTATTTTATTCTTATTTATTTTTGTTTCTGGATGGTTGAGTCCAGATGCAGCAGCTAAAAATGCGGAAAGCACGACCATTTTTGCCTTGACATCCCTGGTGCCAACCTTGATACATGTGTATGTGTTTACCGGTTTATTCATGTTGTTTGGAGCACTGAAAAACCGAAGCGTTTCTGGAATGTGGCAGATGGTTGGATTCATCGCGATTCCTCTTTTACTTGTTTTTGCCATTCCGGTAGACACGAAAGCACCAATTTCCAAATTTGGAAAAGAGGCTCATTATGCGAAAGGTGATGGATTCTTTTCGACAAATGTGAGCATTATTGATCATTTTAACTTAACGGATAATCCTGTATATACCAATTCGGACTTTGTTTCTTTCGTAAAGAAGAACGACTTTAAACAAGCGAATGCGCAATATAACTTCATTTCAAAAGAGAATTTAAATGGATTAGTAGATAGCCTTTCTAAAATTCCGAACAAGGCTTATTTAATCAAGAAACAACCACTCAATCCTAATTTCCAAGTAGACAATATTTTGTTATTGTTCTCGAAAGAAGGAATGCTAGATGAATACCAAATGAAACCGATTCCAGCGAAATTATTCACCGGATTCTCGTTAGAAAAATATGCGTCTGTCGTTTATAATTCGAGTGTAGGAATCATGCTTATGCGCTTTATTGCCTTTGCTTATCTTTATCATTACTTGAATTGGTTCAGTAAAACAGAAGTTATTCGTTGGCATAAAGTACCGAAAATTCGCTTTGCCGCTGTGGTTATCCTTTGGATTGCAGCAAGTGTTTTCTACACGATGGACTATTCTTTAGGTTTAAGTGTCTTGTTCTTTTTGAGTTTCACTCACGTGTTGTTGGAATTCCCTCTGAATATCATGTCTATCGTAGGGATTGGAAAAGAGTCAATGTCCATTATGAAAAATGGATTCAAAGCACCTTCAGCCGAATAATAGTTAAAAAGAAACGATCATGAAAAACCTATTTTATTTGTTGTTTTTTGTTGCATTTGTCTCAAACGCGCAAGTACAAGAACAAAGTTCAATCAACATGAACTTGGGAAATAGTTTAGTGATTTCAATGCCTGATGGAAGGTATATGTTGTCCAATGCCGGAGCTTCCTATTTTGCTCAACTTTCGTTAGGTTGTGTATCCAAGACGTATCCTCATTATTTCTACAAAGGATTTAGTGAAAAAGTTCCAAGTGGAAGTCCAAAAGATCTTTGGCCTTCTTTCTGCGGGTGCTATGATTGGCACAGTAGTGTGCACAACCATTGGTGCATGATTAAAATATTGAAGCTTTTCCCAAATATTGCGGAAGCTGCTGAAATGAGAAGTCGATTAAATGAAAGTTTTAATCCGGAGAAGATAAAAAAGGAGTTGGAATATGTGCGTTCGCATGAAAATGGACTTTTTGAATTCCCTTACGGACAAGCGTGGGTCTTGAAAATGGCTGAAGAATTAAGTACATGGAATGATCGCGATGCGCAACGTTGGTTGAATAACCTAGCTCCTTTGAGTAATTACATCGCTTATGTGCATTCTGTCATTTGGAAACAAGTAGATAAGTTGGAATTATCTGGAAGTCACGACAGTCCGGCGATGGCTCTTTCTTTTGCCTACGATTACGCCGTTCAATTCAACGATGATAAATTGAAAAAAGTGGTTTCCTCTGCAGCAATGAAACATTATGGTAAAATTCAGAATACTAGCATCGAAAAAGAACCGTATGAATACGATTTTATGTCAGCTAGTTTGTTAGTGGCCGATTTGATGCGTAAAGTGATGACACCAGAAAAATACGTGAAATGGTGCAAGAAATTCTGTCCGAATTTATTCATTTCAACCAAAGTCAATGTTGCACTGCAAATCAAACGTTCAGCAAAACACGATGGATACGAATCTCACTGGGATGGCTACCACTTGAACCGCATTTGGTGCCTGAACGGAATGCTAAAAACATTGCCGGAAGGAACCTTAGATGAAGCGACGAAAGCGGAATGGGTTTTAGCGATGAATCAAATGTGGGACTACGCACAAGAAAGTATTGGAAAAGGAAATTACGACATCGACCATTGGTTGTCGTCCTTCTCGGTATTCGCGTTAATTGGATACGAGTAAATTCACTTTACTCAATACCCAGTCTAACTGTTCTTCCTTCGTGAGTTGTGAATTGTCCAATACAAGTGCATCTGGAACTTGAATCAAAGGACTTTCTGCGCGCGTAGAATCTAAGTGATCACGTTCGGCTAAGTTCTGGCGTACTTCTTCCACAGACATCTCGATTCCTTTGGATTGCATTTCGGCCAATCTGCGCTGAACACGAATTTCCGGATCCGCAGTAACAAATAATTTCAATTCTGCATTTGGGAAGACAACGGAGCCAATGTCACGGCCATCCATAACTATTCCACCTTGCGAACCCATTTTTTGTTGTGCTTCCACCAATTTTTCACGGATCGGTTTGTAGGAAGCAACAATCGAAACGATCCCCGCAACCTCAGGTTGACGAATTTCACTCGAAACGTCCATTCCATTCAGGAAAATATGAAGTTCTTGCTCCTTGACTTCAAAATGAATCTCCATTTTTGTCAAGTGTAAGTTGATTTCTTCTTTGTTTAATTCCCCACCTTGGATTAGTTGATGCTGCAAACAATACAAGGCAGCGGCACGGTACATGGCGCCAGAATCAATAAATACGTACCCTAATCGCTTGGCCAGATCTTTGGCAAGTGTGCTTTTCCCACAAGCTGAAAATCCGTCAATAGCAATCGTAATTCTTTTTTGATTCATGTCTCAAAAATAATTGTTTTGACTTGATTCCATCCTTCTTCCTGCTAAAGTTTGATAAAAAGTCAAAAAAAAGCCTCCCGGAGGAGGCTTTTAAATTAATAGTACATCGCTCTTCGAACCTTCGAAATGTATTTGGCAAGTCGAATCACTTGTTTTGTGTAACCGAATTCGTTGTCGTACCATGCGTACAAAACCACATTTTTTCCGTCAACGGAGGTAATCGTCGCGTTGGAGTCGAAAACTGAACAACACGTATTACCGATGATGTCGCTAGAAACCAATTCTGGATCAAAAGAATAGTGAATTTGATTCACCAATTCACCATTCAAGGCTGCATCTTTAATCGCTGCATTCACATCTTCGACCGTTGTTCCTTTTCCAAGTTCTAAGCTCAAAATGGCAAGGGAACCATTTGGAGTTGGGACACGCACTGCGTTTGCAGTTAATTTATCTTTTAAGTCTGGTATAACTTTCGTCACCGCGCTTCCTGCTCCAGTGGATGTAATAACCATGTTAATCGCTGCAGAACGTCCACGACGCACTTTCTTGTGCATGTTGTCCAATAAGTTTTGGTCATTCGTGTACGCGTGAACAGTTTCAATGTGTCCTTTTACAACGCCATATTTATCGTTCACTACTTTCAAAATAGGGGAGATGGCATTCGTTGTACAAGAAGCGGCAGAGAAAATATTTTCATTTTCAATGTCTAGGCTTTCTTGATTGATGCCATAAACGATGTTTGGAACTTCTTTTCCAGGTGCTGTCAACAATACTTTTGAAACTCCTTTTGCTTGAAGGTGGCGGGACAATTGCTCACGGTTCGTGAAAACTCCTGTATTATCAATGATTAACGCATTGTTGATTCCATAAATTGTGTAGTCAATATCCTCTGGATTAGACGCGTCGATCATTTGAACAATTTGTCCATTAATCACTAAACTTTTGTTTTCTAAATCCTCAATAACTGTTCCTTTAAATGCACCATGTACGGAGTCGTTGCGTAAAAGGGAAGCACGTTTGATGATATCAGCATCGCTAGATCCACGTGTAACAATCGCTCTTAAACGCAATTGTTGTCCTTTTCCAGCTTGTTTAATCAATTCGCGAGCAGCTAAGCGTCCAATTCGACCAAAGCCGTATAAAACGACATCACGTGGCTCGATTGCTTGTTGCGCTGGAAGCTTGCCAAGTTTATCCGTTAAGAATTCCGCTTTGGAAGCATAGTTTGCATGTTCTGCTAACCATTCACTTGCTAGTTTTCCAATGTCTAATTTAGATGCTTTCACATCCAAGGTCATTAATGCAACTGCTAATTCAGAGGTGGTAAACACATCAATGGGTTTATTCACTACTTTCTTTGCGTACTCATGTAAATTAAGAATTTCAGAAATGGTCACATCCGTCAAGTGATTACGGAATAACACCAATTCAATTCCTTTGTCGTACAGTAATTCGCCGACCTTACTTTGCAACGTTACCGCTGCGCGCTCCTGCTCAATGTGAGAGTGAAGCTCTTTTTCATAGCCATCTTTCGATTCCATTCTTTTTTGTTTATGTTGATTGATTGTTGATTCTAAAAAAAATAGGGAAGAAAAAAAGGCTGTCCACTTTCGCAGACAGCCTTACAATGATTATCCTAGGTAGGACTTCAGTAATTTGTTTCGAGACGTGTGACGCAGTCGTCGAATCGCTTTTTCTTTGATTTGACGAACGCGCTCGCGTGTCAAGTTGAATTTCGATCCGATTTCCTCTAACGTTAAACCGTGATTCATTCCGATTCCGAAGAACAAACGAATGATTTCACGTTCTTTATCCGTAAGTGTACTTAATGAACGCTCAATTTCTTTCTGTAAAGACTCCGCCATTAAGGCTTGATCTGTACGAGGTGCATCTGCATTGGACATAACATCCATCAATGTTCCACCATCTTCGTTTGATGATAGAGGAGCATCCATCGATACGTGACGACCAGATACATTTAAACTTTCCTTGATTTTTTCTTCAGGAACTTCTAATGCTTCTGCTAATTCCTCCGCTGAAGGTGGACGTTCGAATTCTTGTTCAAGTCGAGAAAATGCTTTGTTGATTTTATTCAAAGATCCAACTTGGTTCAATGGAAGACGTACAATACGCGCCTGCTCAGCTAATGCTTGCAAGATTGATTGACGAATCCACCAAACGGCGTAAGAGATAAATTTGAATCCACGTGTTTCATCAAACTTCTGCGCTGCTTTAATTAATCCAAGGTTTCCTTCGTTAATTAAGTCTGGAAGCGTTAAACCTTGATTTTGGTATTGTTTTGCAACGGAAACGACAAAACGTAAATTCGCTCTTGTCAGTTTTTCCAAAGCTTTTTGATCACCGGCTTTTATCTTTCTGGCTAATTCTACTTCTTCCTCTGCTGTGATCAGTTCTTCACGACCAATATCCTGTAAATATTTGTCTAAGGACTGACTCTCTCTGTTTGTTATCGATTTGGTGATTTTGAGCTGTCTCATGCTGCTACTGAATACCTCTATTTATTTGTTAATAATCTATCTAATCTGTCGTAATTGGAAGCAAAGTAACGCCAAAAATTGGGATAGAAAAAATTTAGTTTCCACAATTTATTAACTTTTATCAACGAGTTCTCAACCCTTTTTTTACGCCGTTTTTCGCTTACAATCCCAAGCCTTTGAATTCGCGCTTTCCGCTCTCTGTCATGATTTCAAGAAGCACACCGCGATTCACGCCACTTAATTTCCCACTCAATTCCTCGATGGTTTCGATTGGTTCGTTGTTCACTTTTAAGATAACATCTCCTTCCGTTATACCGATGGCTTTTAATTTCCCTGCTCCAATGGATTTTACTTTCACTCCGTAAGCGATGTTTAACTCTTTTTTCTCTTTTTCGGTCATCTCCGAGAAAATCGCGCCAAGTGCTTGACTTTTGTTAATTTCTTCCTTGGACATCAACGCGGTCTCTCCCTCTTTGTTACGTAAAACCAATTCTCGAATCACTTCGTCTCCGTCCTTTTGGCGAACCGTCAGTGAAACTTTGTCGCCAGGACGTCTTTTTCCAATCTCTTCTTGTAATGCGGAAACCGAATTCACTTCCTTACTTCCTATTTTCAAAATAACATCTCCGTCTTTTAATCCGGCTTTATCGGCGCTTCCGTCTTCAACGACTTTCGCTAGGAATACTCCTTTTAAGTTTGGCAACTTGTTTTTTTCTTTAATTTCTTGTGAGACATCCGAAATTTGAACACCCAAATAACCGCGTTGAACAATTCCGTAATCAATTAAATCACTCATTACTTTGTTTACTAAGTTCACAGGAACTGCAAAGGAATATCCACTATAACTTCCCGTTTGTGAAGCGATGGCTGTGTTGATTCCCACAAGTTGTCCTTGTGTGTTGACCAACGCACCTCCACTGTTTCCTGGGTTCACCGCTGCATCTGTTTGAATAAATGATTCGATTGGAACGATGTCCTGTCCGTTGCGCTCACTCAATAAATTGATGTTTCTCGCTTTGGCAGAAACGATTCCAGCAGTAACCGTTGACGTTAAATTAAATGGATTGCCTACAGCAAGGACCCATTCACCAATTTTCAAGTCGTCGCTGTTTCCGAGTGGAATAGGAGTGAAGCCGGACCCTTCTATTTTCAAAACGGCAATGTCCGTTGCTGGATCGGCACCAATCACCTTTGCAGTATATTTCGAATTGTCGTTTAAAATCACCTCAATTTCACTGGCATTTTCGATCACGTGATTATTTGTGACAATGTATCCTTCTGAAGAAACGATGACTCCCGAACCTGAACTTGCACCATATTGTTTGAATTCTCTTCCACCGGCACCAGGACCATAAAAGAACTCCTGGAATGGATCGCGTTGAAACGTCGTTGAAACAACTTTTGTAGTGATGTGTACCACTGAGTTAATTGTGTTGGCTGAAGCCTCTGTAAAATCTGCTCCCGGCGGAACTCCAATCATGGAGACTTGCTTTGCGAATCGATTGCCATCCAAAACTTGCTCAGATAGTTTTGTGGAGGAATGTTCTATAATGACATAAGTGGCTAGAGGTAAGGTCCCGCCAAGTATGCCTAATCCTAACATTTTAAAGTAACTTAAGTAATTCATAATAAAACAGTTTTTAAATAATTCAATTCCTAAACGCAAATAGTATTCCAAAAATTGCCTCAAAAATGTTAAATTTTGTTAAGAAATGATATTGATTTATTCGATACTTTTGTTCAAGCTTTATGCAGGTTGAATTCTCAAAATATCAAGGAACAGGAAACGATTTTATTTTAATCGATAATCGTCAGGGACAATGTGACAATTTGTCTCAGTCTGACATTCAGTTCTATTGTGACAGACGCTTTGGCATTGGTGCTGATGGGCTGATCTTAATTCAGTTATGTTCGGATGCTGCCTTTGAAATGGTCTATTACAATGCCGATGGGTCTCAGTCATTTTGCGGAAATGGAGCACGATGTACCGTTCATTTCGCCGGAAGTCTTGGAATCGATACCTGTTCTGTACAGTTTAAAGCGATTGATGGATTTCATTATGCAGCACAATGTGGTGATGAGGTGAAAATTCACATGCAAGATGTTCATGAAATTACCAAGGATGGTTCAGATTTTATATTGAACACAGGATCGCCACATTATGTAGTAATGAATTCGGATCATTCAACGGAAACGGTTGTTGATTTAGGGAAATCCATTCGCTATTCAGAGAAATTTATACAGGACGGAATCAACGTGAACTTACTTTCTGTGGAAAACGATGGTATTCGAGTGGCAACCTATGAGCGTGGAGTAGAGGACGAAACATTGTCCTGCGGGACTGGTGTAACCGCGTGTGCATTGGTCTACGCGAAGAACTTTCCAGATGCGGGTCGTCATGTCAAAGTGATAACAAAGGGCGGGAAGCTCGAGGTATTCTGGGAAAGAAGTCAGCATGGATTCGAACAAATCTATTTAGTTGGACCAGCAACTTTTGTATATAAAGGAAAAATCGAACGATGTTAATAGGAGAAAAGGTGTATTTAAGGGCGGTGGAAAAATCCGATGCCACTTCTATTTACATGTGGGAAAATAATCCCGAAAATTGGAAAGTTTCCAATACAGAGGTGCCTTTTTCCATGTTTGACATCATGGCGCTGATTGAACATCAAGCGGATCTCAGAAAATCTGGTCAGCTGCGTTTTGTCATTATTGAAAAAGAAACCGAACGCTCGGTTGGGGTAATCGATTTATACGAAGTGAATTTTAAACATGGTTATGCATCTGTGGGAATATTGATCGCAATGGATTCCGATCGTGGCAAAGGTTTTGCGATGGATGCGCTACAGGAACTCATTAAGTATACACGAGATTACTTGGAGTTACGAAATTTACAATGCTCCATTCATGGCGATAATCCAGCAAGCGTCGCCTTGTTTGAACGCATGAATTTTAGAAAAGTAGGCGTCCGTAAAGGATGGCTTCGCTATAAAGGAAGTGAAATAGATGAAATAAGTTATCAGTTATGTCTAAAGGAAAGTTAATTATTGTCGGTGGAATTTTAGCCATTGTTGGATTGATTGTTGTCGGACCAAAAGCACTGCTTTACCTAGCGGGAAGTCACAAAAGTACAAATACACAATCGCAAGCTTTTTACATCAGTGGCTCCTTGGATTTGACCGAATTAGCTAATCAATTAATGGATGAAAAGATCATTGATAATGTTAAATCTTTTGTTTCAGTAGGTGAATACAAAGAATTGACTAACAAATCAATAGCATCAGGTAAATACTTGATTGAACCAGGCACAAACTACCGAACACTGTTAAATGGATTCACCAAGAATTCAAATGGAAATGGGAACGCTGAAGTCGAAGTCGAAGTGACGTTTAATAATTGCCGCGACATCTATCAAATGGCGGGAAAGGTCTCCAAATGCATTGATGTGGATAGCACAAAATTGATAGCCTTTTTACAATCTGGAGCAACTCTTTCCAAACTTGGATTTACCGTCGAACAACTACCTGCCTTATTTATTCCGGATAGTTACCAAATGTACTGGGATTCAAATGAAGAGGTGTTCGTTGATCGAATGGCGCAAGAATTTAAAAACTTTTGGACTTCCGAACGAAAAAATAGTTTAAGTAAAATTGGTTTAAATTCACCAAGTCAAGTAGTTACTTTGGCAAGTGTTGTCTATTCCGAACAGTCAGTAAACGCTGATGAGTGGCCAATCATTGCTGGATTATACCTGAATCGTGTCAAGCAAGGAATTCGTCTTCAATCGGATCCAACGTTTAAATTTTGTTGGGGAGATCAATTAAAAGGTGTCCAACGTTTATTGGAAGTTCACCGTAATATCGATTGTCCATACAATACGTATAAAATTAACGGTCTTCCTCCGGGACCTATTTGCTTGCCTTCACCGAAAGTTGTTGATGCCGTATTGAATCGAGCGGACGTAGATTACATCTACATGTGTGCCAAACCAGATTATTCGGGTCGACACAATTTTGCCGTATCCGGAGCGGAACACATGCGAAATGCGGATGCGTTTCAGTCCTGGTTAGCTGCGGAGCTTAGAAAAAAGAACTAGTCTATGAAAAGAAGAAATTTCCTCAAACTTGGAGCTGCCACTGGAATCCTTAGTTTGATTGAGCCCGCGAAAGCGGCGAATGTTGTAGCGACTTCCGCAAGTGGAACAGTAAAAGGTCCAATCGTGCTATCCACATGGATACATGGACTCGATGCGAATAAAGCAGCTTGGGAAGTATTGAAGAACGGTGGATCGGCTTTAGATGCAGTTGAAAAAGGCGTTCGAGTGACAGAATCTGATATTACGAACCGCAGTGTGGGAATTGGTGGACGTCCGGATCGTGACGGACACGTAACCCTAGATGCATGTATAATGGACGAGCGTTCGCGCTGTGGATCCGTTGCTTGCTTGGAAGGAATTGCTCATCCAATTTCTGTTGCGCGCGCCGTGATGGAAAAAACGCAACACGTGATGCTGGTTGGTGATGGGGCACGTCAATTTGCGTTGGACTATGGCTTTGACACCATCAAAACACCAATACCTGAGGTGAAAAAAGACTACGAAAAGTGGAAAAAAGAGAATAAAGACCTCTTTAAGAAACCTGAAATCAACCACGAAAACCACGATACCATTGGAATGATCGCGATGGACGCAAAAGGAAACTTAAGTGGTGCGTGTACGACAAGTGGTTGGGCGTATAAAATGCATGGACGTGTAGGTGACTCGCCAATTATTGGTGCAGGATTGTTTATCGATCAGGAAGTCGGAGCAGCGACATCCACAGGACTTGGTGAAGCAATCATCCGAGTAGCTGGAAGTCACACCGTAGTAGAGTTGATGCGTCATGGTTATTCACCGATGGATGCGTGCAAAGAAGCGTGCATGCGCATTATCAAAAAACACGATGACTTAACAGGCTTACAATGTGGATTCATTGCATTGGACAAAGACGGTAATTACGGTGCTTATTCGATTTACGCAGGATTCAATTTTGCTTTAAGAACCTTGGAAGAAGAAAAGATGGTCGATGCAACTTTTGATCGCAACTGGTAATGATAAAATGGTTTACATGTATTCTTTGTGGTATGGTCGGACTTGTTCAAGGTCAAACAGTGCTCAAATGGACCTACAAAAATCCCAAAACAAACGAATGGAAATCATTTGGCGAAAAGGGTAGTATTCAAGAAGTACTCTATCATTCAGGTGAATTGCCTGACCCTTTTTACGGTAAAAACGAAGAACTGTATCAATGGATCGAGGAATATGAATGGGAACTGGAATCCCAATTCTATTTAACGGAAGAACAATTCCTGGCTAGTGTGTTGGAACTACATTTCCCCAATGTTGATACGTATGCAACTGTATATGTCAATGGACAACTTATTGGAAAAACGGATAATTTCTTTCACCCATTTACTTTCGAAGTAAAGTCAGCGACACAATGTGGTTATAATGAAATCCGTATGGTTTTTACGCCTCCAACGATGTATCACAAGGCAAGATATGAAACGGAAGATTTTCATTTTCCCGCGCCAAATGATCCATCTAAATGGAAAGTGGCTCCACTGACGCGCAAACCACAATACCAATTCGGTTGGGACTGGGCGCTGCGCATGAATACCATTGGATTTGCTAAACCGGTAGAAGTTCGTATTGGCAAAGAAAATAAAATCGAAGCACTTACTGTTCAAACAGTGTCCATACCGAAGGAAGAACTGTTCGCCCGCCTGAAATACGTGTTAGATGTTGCAGATGATCAATCAGCATTTCAACTTGTGTCAACCTTGTACGGAGAACTTCCGGTGAAAAAAAACATTACGACTGGACATATAGAAGCTGAGGTGATTCAGTACAATCCACAATTGTGGTGGCCGGCTGGAATCAGTGAGCCAAATCTTTATCATGATACACTTCGTCTACTTGTTAATGGAAAATTGGTAGATGAAAAATCAATCCAATTTGGTATTCGAACCACTGAACTAGTGCAACAGAAAGATCAGTGGGGGACATCGTATGAATTTAAGGTAAACGGACTCCCGATTTTTTGCAAAGGGGCGGATTTTATTCCACCTTCCGTTTTTCCAGCTTCTATCAGTAATGCAGATTGGACCAATCAGGTCGAACAGATGTCCAAGGCGAACTTCAACATGGTGCGCATTTGGGGCGGTGGATTTTATCCAGATGAGGCGTTTTATCGCGCATGCGATGAAAAAGGAATCATGGTTTGGCAGGATTTCATGTTTGCCTGTGCCATGTATCCGGGCGATGAAGCGTTTTTGAAAACAGTAGAAGCCGAATTTAATTACCAGATTCCTCGTATTTCTGCACATCCTTCGGTTGTGCTTTTCAACGGAAACAACGAAGTAGATGTCGCTTGGAAGAATTGGGGATTTCAAAGTCAATATCGATTGTCTGAAACGGATCAAGCAATCATTTTGAAGGCCTACGACGATTTATTTAAAGGATTGGCGCCGAGAATCGTTTCCAATTGGACGAACACGAGTTACATTCATACCTCTCCATTGAGTAATTGGGGGAATGATGATTTCTACAATCATGGATCTCAGCATTACTGGGGTGTTTGGCATGGAAAAGACCCAATGTCTGATTTTGCAACGAAAATTGGACGTTTCAACGCCGAATATGGATTCCAAAGTTTCCCTGAATTTGCCACTTTGAAATCATTTTCCGAACGTGCAGATTGGAGTTTGTCAAGTCAGGTGATGAAACACCACCAGAAAAGCTATGTAGGAAATGGGATGATTCAAAAGCATGCGAATTTATTGTTCGGTAAAACCAAGGATTTTGAACAGTTTGTTTATTTCTCCCAATTGACGCAACGATACGCCGTTTCAAGCGCAGTGTCTGGACATCGTTTGGATGCGCCGCGTTGCATGGGGACACTCTATTGGCAATTAAACGACTGTTGGCCCGCACCGACCTGGTCAAGTATAGATTATCAAGGAAATTGGAAAGCCTTGCATTATGCGATACGTGATGACTATCAACCTCTAGCTATTTTACAGAAAACAACGGATAAAGGTGAAGTGCAACTTTATTTGAAGTCCGATGTCCTGGAGAATCAAGAGTTAGGATATAAAATACTTATTTACTCGATGAATTCTGGTGAACGTGGATTGTCGCCATTACAAATTGTCGGCGATGCAAGTTTAGCTTATCAAGAGAGTAAATTGATTTGGAGCATTCTTCCTAAGAACGAACAATTGATTCGGGTAGAATTATCCAATGGAATCACACGAGACTTTGTAGTAGGTCCTTCGCCTAAAAAAAGGGAAGTTCAAATTGAACTAAATGTGAAAAACATCGATGAAATGAACAAAACAGCAGAGGTTTGGGTAAAAAACAGTGTTTTTTGTGCAGATTTCTGGCTTTTTTCATCAAAAACTGGAATTTCCTTTGATCGCAATTTTGTCCATTTATTGCCTGGTGAGCATCTCATTCGCATTCAATATGAAGGGGCTGTTCCACAACAAATAGATTTCAATTACCTATTTCATTGATTCAATACCCCACCTTCGTTCGAACGCGTTTTAAGACATCATTTGCCACGAGACGTGCTTTTTCAGCTCCGATTTGCAAGGCTGCATCAATTTCACTTGGATTAGCCATGAGTGCGTCGAAACGAGCGCGCTGATTTGCAAACTTCGTCACAATCAATTCGAAAAGCGCCTGTTTGGCGTGTCCAAAACCATAACCTCCATTCACGTAATTGGTATGCATTTCTGCTACTTGCTCTGTGGAAGCCAATAATTTGTACAATGCAAAAGTATGGCAGGTATTTGGATTCTTTGGTTCCTCGAGCGGCGTGCTGTCAGAAACAATGGACATAATTTGTTTTCTCAGTTGTTTTTCCGGCAAGAAAATATCGATGTAATTCCCTCTGGATTTGCTCATCTTTTCTCCGTCCGTTCCCGGAATCAACATCGTGTCTTCGCGGATTTGATCCTCCGGAAGTACCAAGGTATCTCCGTAAGCTAAATTGAAACGATTGGCTACATCGCGCGTCATTTCGATGTGTTGCTTTTGATCTTTACCAACTGGAACGACCTCTGCATCAAACAACAAAATATCAGCAGCCATTAAAATCGGGTAGGAGAAGAGTCCACCATTCACATCGTCTAAACGATCTGCTTTGTCCTTGAAACTGTGCGCAAGTGTCAAACGGTTATATGGATACATACACAACAAATACCACATAAGCTCCGTCACTTGAGGAACATCGCTTTGACGGTAGAAAACCGTTTTTGAACTATCTAATCCAAATGCCAACCAAGTTGCTGCAGTTGCATATGTGTTATTACGTAAGGTTTCTCCGTCTTTAATTTGCGTTAATGAATGCATGTCCGCAATAAACAAGAAAGACTCATTTGCTGGATTCGAGGCCAATTCAATTGCAGGAAGAATCGCGCCGAGGATGTTTCCTAAATGTGGTGTTCCTGTACTTTGAATTCCGGTTAAAATGCGCGCCATTTGTAGGTTCTTTTTTTCAAAATTACTCATTTCTGCGGAATCGGAGGATTCAAAAGTTCCTTGAAAAGCGTATCTTTGACTATGCGTAATTTTTTCGGCGTACTTGGATTGATTTGGAAGCTTTACATGGTTATTGTGTTTAGCATTTTCGCTTTGCTGTTTTATCCCTTTTTCTTGGCACTCCTGTTACATCCTAACGGGAAGAAGATTAGTTTTAAACTCTTCATTTTCTGGAGTTGGATCATGCGTTTCTGTTGTTTCTATGGAGTGCGCTATATGGAAAAAGCAACTTTACCGGAAGGACCATACATCATCGTGGCAAACCATACGTCCTATTTAGATATTTTCCTGCTTTACTCTATTTTACCAAAGTCACCCTTCGTATTTCTGGGTAAAAGTGAAATTTTAAAGTATCCACTCCTGGGGACGTATTTCAAGCATATGAATATCCCCGTTTATAGACAAAATAAAAGTAAGGCCGGACAAGCGTATTCCATGGCGAATAGGGCAGTGGCAGAAGGTTGGTCGATTGTTATTTTTCCAGAAGGAACCATTCCGGAAGAAAATTGCCCTAAGATGTATCCATTCAAAGATGGTGCTTTTAAAATGGCCAAGACGATGGGGGTCCCTTTGTTGCCATTAACATTTACGAGTAACTACAAGCTTTTTTCCGATCCAACCGATATCCTTGGTCCGGCCCGACCTGGAATTTCACGTGTCTACATCCGTCCCTATTTTAGCGTGGAAGAAATGCAAAACATGGAGGTCAGTGAAATTCGACAGGCTTGTTTTGATCGAATTAATGCACCAATTTTAACCGAATACCCACACTTATTCGAGGAAAATAAATAATTTTAACACATGAAAATCACGGAAGAATTAATTGACCATATTGCACACCTTGCTCGCCTTGAGTTTCAAGGAGAAGACAAAGTGTCCATTCAAAAGGACATGGAGCGCATGATTGAATTCGTGGATAAGCTATCTGAAATCGATACGGAAAATGTGGAGCCCTTGATTTTTATGTCCGAGGAAATAAACCGTTTAAGAGAAGATGAACCAAAGGTGACCGTTTCTCATGAAGAGGCTTTGAAGAACGCTCCGAAAAAAGATTCTGATTATTTCCGCATTCCAAAAGTCTTGGACAAGTAACAAAACGTGAAGGTCTCTGGATTTACGTTTATTCGAAATGCCATCAAATTGGACTATCCAATTGTCGAGGCAATCCAGTCGATTTTACCTTTGTGTGACGAAGTGATTGTTGCTGTGGGCAATTCGGAGGACAACACGCTTGAACTCATTCAATCGATTGATCCAAGTAAAATCCGCATCATGGAAACAACTTGGGACGATTCCCTGCGTGAAAATGGAGCTGTTCTAGCGGATGAAACCAATAAAGCCTTTCAAGCTATTTCTCCGGACAGTGACTGGGCATTTTACATCCAAGGAGATGAAGTCATTCACGAAGGAGATTACGCGGAGATACGCGCGAAAATGGAATTGTATGTGAATGATTTAGAAGTCGACGGATTATTATTTACCTATCACCATTTTTTTGGTTCCTACGATTTTATTGGTGCCTCCAATAATTGGTACAAAAACGAAATCCGCATCATCCGCAATCAGAAAAATATTTACTCTTACCGCGATGCACAGGGATTCCGCAAGGAGGACAATCAGAAATTAAACGTAGCTGCTATCAAAGCGAAAGTCTATCATTATGGCTGGGTAAAGGATCCAAGAGCAATGCAAGCGAAACAAACATCCTTTCACAAGCTGTGGCACAATGACGAATGGTTGGAGAAGAACATTGAGGACGTGGAATTATTCCCATACGAAGACCACATTAACGGATTAGCGCGATTTAAGGGCACTCATCCACTCATTATGCAACCGCGAATTGATCGTTTAAACTGGTCGTTTAAAGTGGAACCGAGTCGAAACAAAAAATCCCTCAAAAATAAATTGAAGGATTTGTTGAAATTCATTGGAATCGATACGAATTACCGAAATTACAAGCAGATTCGCTGATTAAGAAATCTTGAATTTACAGTATTTGATTTTATGTCCACGTGACGAAAATAATTTCTCGTAGTACGTTTGTATGTGGAAAATCTCACGTGTGTCTTGATCTAAATCCTCCGGTAGATTTGCGTACAAGTCCCAAGTGGATTCTAAACATTCGTATTTATTCTCTTCAATCTGCTCCAAGGTATATTCAAACAAGATGTCGCTGTCCGTTTTCATGTGAACGATGCCACCCGGTTTTAAGATTTTCTTGTAACGATCAATAAACAAGGGGGAGGACAAGCGTTTACGTGCTTTGTTTGGTTGTGGATCTGAAAAAGTCAACCAAATTTCATCTACTTCGTGTTCACCGAAATAATCGAGGATAAAGTCAATGCGTGTGCGTAAAAACGCCACGTTGGTCAAATTCGTTTCCAAGGCATCTTTTGCACCAATGTAAATGCGGTTTCCTTTTAAATCGACACCAATGAAATTCTTCTCCGGATATTTGCGTCCAAGTCCAACGGAGTATTCTCCTTTTCCACAGCCTAATTCTAGAATGATAGGATTGTCGTTGTGAAACACTTCATTTCGCCAGTTTCCTTGAATCGGAAAAGGTTCGCGAAAGACTGGTTCGTAGACATTGGAGAATGACTTTAGGGCTTCAAATCGTAAAAGTTTATCTTTTCCCACGTTGGTATGTTTGGATAGGTTGGTTTTCTTAAAAAGAAAAACGCGAAATTATAACTTATTTTAGACTAATGCAGTGTAGTCTCATTTTCGCTGTATAAATTTGTCCATGCATTTTGTCGAACCGTATTTCAATTGGCGTGGATATTACGTCGCATCAGAGGATCCATTGTCCCCGTTTTTCGAGCGGGAGTACAGTGAATTCGAGTTCACGAATAGCATTTATGACTTTTACATCCATCCGCAATGGGATTCGATTGGTTCACCGACCTTGTTTATCAAAATCCTCATGGTGGACTACGACGCAGCGTACGCGATTGTTGAATTGATTGGTGAATGGAACGATGCGATAGAAAATGACATCATGATTTTAAAGCGGGACATTATTGATGTCCTAATCGACCAAGGCGTGAATCAGTTTATTTTAATTGGCGAAAACGTCCTGAATTTTCATTATTCAGATGACTGCTACTACGAAGAATGGTTTGACGATGTCGAAGAAGGTTGGATTGCCATGGTGAACTTTCACGACCACGTTGTTCGGGAATTTGAAAACATCAACATCGATCATTATTTTGTGATGGGCGGAGAGTTGGAGGACATCGAATGGCGTACCTATAAACCGCAGCACTTCTATGAAAAAGTAGAGGCGCTTGTGACCAAGCGCCTCGGGTAGTTGTTGAATAAAAAACGACAGTCGCACTTATTCAGCGCGATCTGCAATCAATCTATTTAACGAGAAAGAAGCAATAATGACCACTGCTCCGGTGATTAATGCGTAAAGTGCCAATTGATGGTATCCATCGGTATAGGCAATCATGCGTTCCATTGGACTCGCGTCTTTTTTCGGACTCGCCATTCCAGCGCCTAGAATTCCAGCAGCATATTGTCCATAAGCGGACGCTAAGAACCACATTCCCATCATCACGCCCCATAAATGCTTTGGAGATAATTTCGTCATTAAGGATAAGCCAATCGGTGATAAAAATAATTCTCCAACCGAAATCACCAAGTAAGCAAATGTGAACAATCCAAGGGAAGCAAGTCCTGCGTTATCCAACATAAATCGCGTGTAATAAAACAAGTAGAAGGAAACACTTAAGAAAATGAAGGCTAGTCCAAATTTCAGGAAATAATTCGGCTCTAATTTTCTTTTCGCTAACCAAATCCACATCAAACCAATAAATACGCTCAGTATAATCACGAAAAGTGAATTTGCGGAATTGTTTACCACATTGGGATCAAATTTGAGTCCCAGCATATCTTTTGAAATCAATTTCTCCGCATATAAACTTAATGATCCTCCACTTTGCTCAAAAAACGACCAAAAGATGATCGATAGGAAAATGAAGATCATCGCCCCGACTAATTTTCTATTTTGTTCCCAATCAAGTTTACTCATTTCGAATATCAAGTAGAGTAGGGTTGCTGGACCGATAATGTACATGAAGATATCGGTGTAAGCGGTATTCGTAATCATTGCGTAAATGAACGGAATGGATAATACCGATCCACCGTATACCAAATACTGATTTCTTTTTGCTGTCTTCGCGTCAGATTTTACGGGCGCTTGTCCAATTGGACCCAGGCTTTTTCGCGTTAGTAAGAAATTGATTAATCCAACAGTCATAAAAATCCCTGACAAGGCAAAGGCCATATTCCACGAATAGGTTTTTCCCACGTACACACAAAGTCCACCGCCGAATAAGGCGCCAAGGTTGATTCCTGCATAGAATAAACTAAATCCAGCATCGCGACGAGTATCTCCAGCGCGGTACAATTCTCCCACCATAGTAGAAATGTTAGGCTTGAAAAACCCGGTTCCAATGATGATTAAACAAATCCCATAAAAGAAATTCGCTTTTGCATCTAATCCGAGGATCAAACTACCGAGGATCATTAAAATACCGCCCCAAACCAATGACTTTTGAAATCCTAAGATTTTGTCAGCAAATAGTCCACCGATAAACGTAAAGGCATAAACGAATGCTTGAATGGCGCCATATTTCAAATTTGCTTCTTGGTCGGAAAAGAAAAGAATGTTGGTCATGAAAACGACTAACATTCCACGGTTACCGTAAAAGCAGAAACGTTCCCACATTTCCGTGAAAAATAGGCTCCAAATCTGTTTTGGGTATTTTCCTTCGAAATTTTGTATTTGTTCGAGTGTTTGCATCTTTAAACTAGGTATTAAAATAAAAAGCCTCTGAAATCAGAGGCTTTGAAATAAATTTATTGAACATTGTTCTCTTTCATCACACCATTTAACCAACGGAGCATTAAGAATAGAATAACAGCAGCAGCCATGACCAATCCAAAGTTCAAATAGAAGAAATTTTGTTTTTCCGGAATGGTTTCCCATAAACTAGATAACATTCCAGAAAGTTTGTTTCCTACGGAAATCGCTAGGAAGAATCCACCCATCATTAGTGCTGTAATGCGAGGAGGAGATAATTTCGATACGAGTGACAGACCCATCGGTGATAAACAGAGCTCACCAATCGTGATCACACCATAAGAAGCAATTAGCCAAATAGAACCTGCTTTTGCAGACATTCCATTAGTAGCAAATACAGCTCCAACCATTACTAAGGCAGATAATGCAGTAATCACTAATCCAATCGCAATTTTTGTTGGTGTACTCGGTTCTCTTTTGCGGCGACGCATCCATCCAAAAAATCCAACGATAATTGGTGTTAATGTCACTACCCAGAATGGATTAATCGATTGATATAACTCTGTCGAATATAATTTCATGTCCTCACCTTTCGCTGGAACTTCGTCCTTCGGTAAAGTTGCGAAATACTTACGTGAACTTTCCAATTGCGAAATTTTTCCTGAGAAATCCGCTTTCGCTTTCAATTCTGCTTTTGTTACTTTCGGCATTCCTTCTTCCACTTTTCGCATGGAATCAATCGTTGCTTTAAACTCGCTATCAGAAGAAGAAACGATGTCGTTGTTTACAACAACCTGAGCCATTCCGACACTTCCTGCAACATTTGCAACACCTTCAGACATCTCTCTATCGGTGTGATCTTCAGCCCAAACGGTTAATGCATCTCCATTTTGGTGGAAAATCGCGAAGAACAAAATCACACATGCAAAAACAGCAAGTAAGGCTTTAATTGCACGGCTTTCTTTCGCTTCGGATTTAAACGCCAAATAAATAAAGAAGGCAATCACTGGTAAACATCCAATAATGAAGGCGTCATTTGTATCTGACCCTAAAAAGTTTCCTGGAATCATGTATCCAAGAATACCGAAAACGAACATTGGTAATACCGTCATGGAGAAAATACGAACAGTGGACATATCTCCTTCTTGAACTGGTTTAACAACATCGACATGTTTGATGTGTTTTGTCCCTAAAATGAAAATAGCCACACCGATTAACATTCCAACTCCAGCTGCAGCGAATGCATGTCCCCAACCGTAGTTGATGCGCATGTATGCTGCAACGAAGTTGCAGATGAAGGCTCCGATGTTAATTCCCATGTAGAAAATATTGTATCCAGCATCTTTCTTATCCTTCATGTCATCTGCACTGTATAGGTTTCCTACAAGTGTAGAGATGTTTGGTTTAAAGAATCCATTTCCAAGGATGATCAACATCAATGCCACGTAAAACGCGGTTTCGTTGTGAATCGATAAACAGAAATATCCAGCAGACATCATGAGTCCACCCATAATAATGGAACGACGGTATCCTAAAATACGATCGGCTAAAAGTCCACCAATAAACGGTGTTAAATACACTAATCCTAAATACGTTCCATAGATGTCAGATTTTTTCCCCGCATCGAATCCCATTCCGCCATTATTCCATCCATCGATCATATAAAGGGAGAAAATCCCAAGCATCAAGTAGTAGCCAAAGCGCTCCCACATTTCTGTTCCGAACAAGTACCAAAGTCCTGTTGGATGTCCTTTTTGTGCATTATTTTCCATAAAAATAGTTTAGTTTACCTGCCGAATATAGTAAAAATTCATGGTTCACGTTCATTTTTGATGTTTGTCAACTTGATTTTTTCTGTTCACTTGAACAAGAATGAAATATCTTTGCGAAAAAAAATAGTAATGGTAAATTGGTTGGAACGAACAGAATTATTGTTTTCTAAAGAACAAATGGATCGTTTGAAAAATGCACATGTGTTGATTGTTGGACTTGGAGGAATCGGTTCCTTCGCGGGAGAATTCATCGCACGTGCTGGAATTGGAAAGATGACCATCATCGATGGTGATGTTTTTGATCCAACAAATAAAAACCGTCAATTGACAGCGCTTGATAGTACCATTGGTGTGAATAAGGCTGTGGTTCTCGCAGAACGAATTAAGGACATCAATCCAGACATACATTTAAATATCGTTGAAGAGTTTGTGCTGCCGGAACGCGTTTGGGAGTTGTTGGACGAACATCAACCCGACTACGTGATGGACTGCATCGATTCCGTGACGCCAAAATTGGAGTGGTTGATTGCTTGTAAACGCAAAAAGGTCAAAATCATCAGTCATATGGGTGCGGGTGGAAAAACCGATCCAAGTAAAATTAAAGTGACGAACATTCAACATGTCGAGGGATGTAAACTCGGTGCACACATGAAGAAGCGTCTGAAGCGAAAAAACATTTCCTATCGCGGAATCAAAGCGGTTTTTTCGACCGAAATCCAACAAAAGGATTCCTTGAAAATGACCAATGGCGCTAATTTTAAAAAGTCCTTTTATGGAACGATTTCCTATATGCCGGCGTTATTTGGACTCGTTGGAGCAGCAGAGGTGATTCAGTTTTTAGCAAATAATACAGAGGGAAACGCTTGATTCTCATCTAATTTGCGTACTTTTCCTACGCTAAAACAATTAATTCATTCAACAACATGAAAAAAACTACTTTATTTATTGCATCTGTATTCTTGTGCAGCTCTTCGTTCGCGCAATTATTCTCAGATAATTTTGACTCCTACGCAGCGGGATCGTATTTGGGTCCACAATCTACTTCATGGTCGACATGGAGTTGGACAGAAGGAGCAACTGAGGATGTCACCATAACAAATAATAATGCCAATTCCGCTCCAAATTCAATCTACCTTGCTTCGACTGCCGCAGCTGGTGGACCACAAGATGTGGTCTTGAAATTCGGACAAGTGTACAACAGCGGAATTTTCACCTTACAGTCTGACTTTTTCATTAATTCAGGAAAAAATGCTTACTTCAACATTCAAGCTGCTGCGACTTTAGGTCAAGTTTGGGCATTAAATGTAAACATGGACGCTGGACAAGTTTCAATCGATGATGGAAGTACACCAAATCTTGCTGTTGGTTCTTACACTGATGCAACATGGTTCACCTTGAAAATCGAAGCTAATTTAACCTTGCATGTATGGAAAGCCTACGTGAATGGTGCGCTTATTGGAACATGGGTAAATGGTGTGAATGCCGTTGCTGCTGCGGATTTCTATCCAGTTCAAAATAGTGCGTTTTACATGGATAATGTCAGTTTTGACCACCAAACCTATACCTTGCCGAATTTGAATGCCATGATTGCAAGTGTAAACATGGGTGGAGAAATTGCAGGACAAAACGTTACGCCGATAGTGAAAGTATTAAACGCTGGAGCTACAGCAATTACTTCTTTCGATGTCAATTTATCTTACAACAGTCAAAATTATCCACTCTCAGTAACTGGTGTGAACATTGCAAGCATCGGAATATACACAGTGAATATGCCACCGAATATTTTGGTTGCTGGAAATCAATCATACACAGCTACGATTTCTAATATCAATGGTGGTAATGATGCCATCGCAGGTGACAATACATTAACCGGTCAAATCGATCCGGTTGTTCCTGCAGTTGGGAAAATGGTTGTAGGTGAGGAAGCAACAGGGACTTGGTGTCAATGGTGTCCTCGTGGTGCTGTTTTCATGGACTTATTTGAAACGAAATACGATCAATATTGGGCAGGGATCGCTGTACACAATGCCGATCCAATGACTGTTACGGACTACGATGCTGGAATGGGCGGATTAATTAGTGGATATCCAAGTGCAGTAGTTGACCGTTTAGCTGATGTGGATCCTTCAGGAATGACACCTGATTTCTTTACGCGTTTACAAACCGCTCCAGTGGCAACAATGTTAAATGGTGCAACATGGGACGCAACAACACGTGTCTTGAATGTTTCTGTTACATCTAATTTCTCCATGGTTGCTAATAGCAATTACAAAGCAGCTTGTGTGTTGACAGAAGACGAAGTTACTGGTACAGGTGCTGGTTGGAGTCAGTCAAATGCATACGCTGGTGGAAACAATGGTGTAATGGGTGGATTTGAAGCGCTTTCTAATCCTGTTCCTGCGGCAACCATGGTATACAATCACGTTGCACGTGCAATTTCACCTAGCTTTAATGGAATGCCGAACAGTTATCCAGCAACTGTAAATGCGGGAGAATCATACACGATGAACGTAAGCTTTACTTTACCTGCTGATTGGGATGAAACAAAAATCAATATCATTGGAATGATCATCGATCCAACTGGAAAAATTGAAAACGCAGGACGTGCAACCATCGCTGAGGCAGTGACAAATGGATACGTAGCTGGTTTGACTGAAATGCCAGTAACGGATTTAACACAAGTGATGACGGTTTATCCAAATCCAGCTTCAACAGCTGCATCGGTAAATCTTCACATTGCGCAGGCATCCAATGTTTCCATGAAATTGGTTGATTTCGCTGGGAAAGTAATGAGTGATAAAGCTTATGGAACTGTTCAAGGGGATTACCAAATCAACTTAAATACTAGCAACTTTAAAGCGGGTGTTTACTTCGTTGAATTAACAGTGAACGGACAAACAACTTCGAAAAAATTGATCATCGAATAAGGTCAAGAAAGATAAAATGAGGAAAAGGACTACTGAAAAGTGGTCCTTTTTTTATGCAATAACACGAATGGATGCTTGAACCTTTTTCGTCTTTTCACGGACTTCATCCATGTTTGAACCTGTGATGGTGACGTGTCCCATTTTGCGGAAGGACTTCGTGATTTCTTTTCCGTAGATATGTGGATAAACGCCAGGAATAGCAAGAATTTCCTTCAGTCTCTCGTAAATCGCTGGACCTTCAAATCCTTTTTCTCCAACCAAGTTGATCATCGATCCACATTGGATGAGGGAAGTGTCGCCCAAGGGCAAGTTCAGTATGGCACGCAAATGCTGTGCGAATTGAGAAGTGTGGCAAATTTCAATTGTGTGGTGTCCGCTGTTGTGTGGACGTGGAGCGATTTCATTCACCAATAAACTTCCGTCGTTCGTTAAAAAGAACTCCACAGCGAGTAATCCAACCATGTCCAGTTTTTGGATGATGTCCTTTGCGATTTCGTCCGCTTGTTGTTCAACGCTCGCGTCGATGTCTGCCGGAGAAAACAAGAACTCCACCAAATTCGCTTCTGAATTGAATTCACATTCCACACAAGGGAAAGTCGTCATTTCGCCATTTTCATTGCGGGCAACGATGACCGACAATTCTTTTTGAAAGGGAATTTTATTTTCGATGATGCTTGGGGCTTCGAAAGACTCACGCGCGTCCGCTTCAGATTTCAAGATGTTTACTCCTTTTCCATCGTAGCCACCAGTGCGCAGTTTGTGCACAATGGGATAACTTGCTTTGGAAAGTAAGTCCGAACGGCTTTCGATGAGTACAAAGGGAGCCGTAGGAATCTGTTGGTCCAAGTAAAATTGTTTTTGCAAGCCTTTGTCGCGAATAATGCGCAAAACACGCGGCTGTGGATACACTTTCACACCTTCGTTTTCAAGTTCTTCCAACGCTTCGATGGAAACATTTTCAATTTCAACGGTGATGAGGTCTTTGTCCTTGCCGAATGCATACACTGCATCGTAATCAGTGATGGATCCACAGGTAAAGGAATGAGCAATGTGCGCGCACGGAGCAGAAGAATCGCCGTCCATCATGTGTAGCTGAACATTCAAGTTTGTCGCCTCCTGAATGAGCATGCGTCCGAGTTGTCCACCACCAAGAACACCGACTTTCATTTTATTACCGTACCAAATTGCTTCCATGCAACAAAGATACAGCAAGGAAGTTAAACCAACGGAATTCAAAGAAAATTTTCAATTACGTCCACAAAATCGTACCTTTGCATACTTATGAAAGATGTGCGTAGTATTCATGACAAACAATTTCAATCCTATATTAGTGCAGCGGAAATTCAATCCGTAGTCGAAAGATTAGCACAGGACTTGGAAAAGGACTACCGCGGAAAAAATGTGATTTTCTTATCCATTTTGAACGGTTCCTTTATGTTTACAGCGGATTTAATGAAGCACATCGAATCCAATGTCGAGATTTCCTTTGTAAAAGTGAGTTCATATCAAGGGACAAGCACAACTGGACGTGTTGATGAACTTATCGGATTGAATGCGGATTTGAAACACAAATCAGTGGTGATTTTAGAAGACATTGTCGACACTGGAATTACCATTGATAAGGTTTTGACCTTATTGAGGACACAGGATGTTGAATCCATCGAAATATGCACCTTGTTGTTTAAACCAGAGGCATATTTGGGAAAAAACAAACCGAAATACATCGGGATGGAGATTCCAAATAAATTTGTTGTAGGCTATGGTCTAGATTACAACGAATTAGGTAGAAATTTAAAAGAGATTTATCAATTAATAGACTGACTTATGTTAAACATTGTACTATTTGGACCTCCAGGAGCAGGAAAAGGAACGCAATCGGAACGTTTGATTGAAAAATATGGTTTGGTTCACCTTTCGACAGGAGATATTTTCCGTGCGAACATTAAAGGAGAAACCGCACTTGGAACATTAGCGAAAAGTTACATGGACCAAGGACAATTGGTGCCGGATTCGGTAACGATTGATATGTTGCGTTCAGAAGTAGTAAAGCACGAGTCGCCACGTGGATTCATTTTTGATGGATTTCCGCGTACCAATGCGCAAGCAGAAGCCCTCGATTTGTTTTTAAATGAACTAGGAACAGGTATCAGTGTGATGTTGGCATTGGAAGTAGAGGAGAGTGAGTTGAAAACGCGTTTGTTGAAACGAGCAGAAGTGAGTGGAAGAGCAGACGACGCGAATCCAGAAGTGATTGCAAAAAGAATCAATGTTTATAACCAAGAAACGGCTCCTGTAAAATCGTTTTATCACGCTCAAAATAAGTTTATATCCATCAATGGAATTGGAAGTATTGATGAAATTACTAACCGTTTGTTTCAAGAAATTGATTCAATTTAAAGCCTAACAATGGCATCTGACAATTTCGTTGATTACGTAAAAATCCACTGTACTTCCGGTAACGGAGGTGGAGGTTCTACACACTTTCGCCGTGAAAAATACATTCCAAAAGGTGGTCCTGATGGGGGAGATGGTGGACGTGGTGGACACATCTATTTGCGTGGAAATAAACAACTTTGGACCTTACTTCACTTGAAATTCCATAAACACGTGAAAGCTGGACACGGCGCTCACGGTGCTGGAAACTTGAAGACAGGTTCACAAGGTGAGGATAAATACATTGATGTTCCACTCGGAACGCTAGCGAAAGATGGTGAAACGGGTGAAGTGCTATTCGAAATCACACAGGATGGAGAATTGGTTATCATTCAACCAGGTGGAAAAGGTGGAATGGGAAATAATAATTTCAAGTCCCCAACCAATCAAACGCCACGTTACGCGCAGCCGGGAGAATCTGGACTGGAAGGATGGAAGATTTTAGAAATGAAACTTTTAGCCGATGTTGGTTTGGTTGGATTCCCTAATGCTGGAAAAAGCACCTTACTTTCTGTTGTTTCGGAAGCAAAACCGGAAATTGGCGATTACGCGTTTACGACATTGCGTCCAAACTTGGGAATCGTTTCTTACCGCGATCACCGTTCATTTGTCATGGCGGATATCCCGGGAATCATTGAAGGAGCGCATGAAGGAAAAGGACTTGGGCTTCGCTTTTTGCGTCACATTGAACGAAATTCCTTGTTGTTGTTCATGATTCCAGCGGATAGTGATGACATTCGTAAAGAATATGGCATTCTCTTAAATGAGTTGAAACAATACAATCCTGAATTATTGCACAAAGAACGCTTGTTGGCTATCACGAAAAGTGATATGTTGGACGACGTGATGATTGCACAAATGAAAAAGGACATTCCGGATATTCCGTATGTATTCATTTCATCTGTAGCTCAAAAAGGAATTGTTGAGTTGAAGGATTTGATTTGGAAGCACTTAACGAATGATAGCGAAAGTTAATTCGTGGGATGAACAACTCGTGTTGTGGGTAAATGCGCAGCACAATGGATTCCTTGATCAACTGATGTGGGGACTTTCGTCAAAGTGGCTGATTTTACCCATATTGCTCGGACTGATTTTCACCTTGATTAAGCAACAACGAAATGGGAAAGAAATCGGGATGCTCCTGCTTTTCGGAACCTTGATGATCATTGCCTGCGATGTCATTTCAACCCAATTATTCAAAGAAGTTTTTCACCGTTTTCGTCCTTCGCACAATATGGACATTGCCGATCAACTGCACTACCATTTATTCAGTGATGGCTCACCTTATTTGGGTGGGAAATATGGATTCGTTTCCTCTCACGCTGCAAATTTTGCCGGATTCGCGGTGTTTTTCTGGCCTTTCTTTCACAAAACTTGGATGAAGGCTGTTCTTTTTTCCATCGTATTATTGGTGATGTATAGCCGCATGTACTTGGGCGTTCACTATTTCACGGATGTTTTCGTCGGAGCGCTGCTCGGAATGGCTATTGCGTATGGAATGCGCCGCTTTGTGTTGCGTCGTTTTGACAAAATTACCACAGAATGAATTGGATTTTAGTCTTTATCGGTGGAGGAATCGGAAGCATTGCGCGTTTCGGGATGAGCAAAGTTCTTCCTTATCAAAACGGATTTCCGTGGGCTACTTTTTGGAGTAACCTACTCGCATGTTTGGTATTTGCATTGGTGCTGTATTTCAGCACGAAGTTGCCCAAAACTGAATGGATTCAACCCTTACTGCTTGCGGGATTCTGCGGTGGATTCAGTACCTTCAGTACCTTTTCCTACGAGAATTTCCAATTGCTTTCCAATGGACATTACAGCATCTTCGCCTTGAATGTACTGGTTTCTTTGTTGTCAGGAATCGCTGTGTTTGCGTTGGTGCTTCGCTTAAATTCTTAACGTCGACAAGCCACCATCGATGCCGATGATTTGTCCTGTTACCCAAGATGCTTTGTCGGAAAGTAAAAATGCGGCGTAATTTGCCATGTCTCCGACTGTTCCCACGCGTTTCATCGGATGACGCAGTCCATTTGCCTCTTTCTTTTGATCGGAGTTCAATAGGTTCTGTGCCAAGGGAGTATCGGTCAGCGATGGTGCAATGCAATTCACGCGAATCGTCGGCGCTAATTCTGCGGCTAACGATTTGGTGAGTCCCTCAATTGCTGCTTTGGATACGGAAACCTGTGTGTGGAAATTTAATCCTTGACTCGCAGCAATCGAACTAAACAATAAGATGGATGGCGTCACACCTGCTTTTAGTCGTGCCAAATTTCCTTGGATGCATTTGATGGCGCCCAATACTTGTAAGTCAAAGTCCTCTTGGAATTGTACGCTGGAAATGCGTGCGAAGGGCTTCAGTGAAATGGCTCCCGGACAATAAACGATTCCGTCTAAGCGATCGGGCAGGAAGGAAAAGTCCAACGTTTCTGAACGGACATTCAACTGTTGGTAATGGATTCCAGCTGGAAGTCCCGCTAGATCTTTTGTGAAATACGTTCCGTAAACGTGGTGTCCTTCGGCGTGTAATGAGATCGCAAGTTCAAGTCCAATACCAGACGATGCCCCAACAATGAAATAGTTTTTCGTTTCCATAAAAGTGTAACAAGTTGCATAAGAAATGGTTCTTTTTTTCGTGAATTAATTTCTCTACATTTATCAAAAATTAAACGATATGAACTTCTTCAAAACACACGCTGCAACTTTGATCATTTCGATTGCTGTCATTGTCACAGGATATATCCTTGGACATTCGTATTTATCCAAAGGAAAACCAGATCCGGTCATTAGCGTGACCGGTTTGGGAGAACAGTCCTTTGATTCGGATTTAATCGTTTGGCGCGCGAACTTTTCCCGCAACAACATGGAATTAAAACAAGCGTATGCCGATTTGAATAACGACGTGAAACGCGTTAAGTCGTATTTGAAGTCCAAAGGAATTGCAGAAGACGAAATCGTATTCGAAGCAGCGGATATCCAAAAAATGTATCACACCGAGTACGATAGCGATGGAAATGAAATCGGATCGTATTTTACGGGATACAATTTGACGCAAAGTTTGAAGGTGCGCTCGAAAAAAGTGGATACAGTGGAGAAAACTTCCCGTGAAGTATCCCAATTGATAGATGCTGGAATCGAGTTGAATTCAAATGCACCGGAATATTACTACACGAAATTAGCGGAGTTGAAAATCAAGATGATCGAAGAAGCAACGAAGGATGCGTACAACCGTGCGCAGAAAATTGCAGAGAATGCTGGCGGTTCACTCGGTGGACTCAAAACCGCGGACATGGGCGTGTTCCAAATCACAGCGGAGAATTCTTCCGAAGATTATTCGTGGGGAGGAAGCTTCAATACTTCTTCTCGCCGCAAAACGGCCAACATCACGATGCGTTTGGAATATAAAATCAACTAAAGAAACAAGGACTTATCTAAGTTCAACCATTCTAAGGTAGAATGGGAAAAGATGTTTTCTTTGTCCTGCGTGGACAGGTCACTTTCTTCAATGAATTTCCCGATTTCCAAATCACCTAAAGGGAACGGATAATCTGATCCCAAACAAACGCGCATGGAACCTTGCATCTTCAGAATGTATTTCAAGGCGTCGATGTCGTGCGTGATGCAGTCCACCCAGAATTTCCCAACGTAATCCCGTGGATTTACTTCGTTGTTAATTGCCACTAAATCGGGACGACAATTAAATCCATGTTCGATTCTACCCAAAGTGGGAAGAAATGATCCACCAGCGTGAGAAAAACACACGCGTAAGTTTGGTAAGCGTTCCAACACACCACCGAAAATCATCGAACAAGCGGCACGAGAGGTTTCTGCAGGCATTCCCACTAACCAAGGAAGCCAATACTTTTTCATGCTGTCAAATCCCATCATTTGCCACGGGTGAATCATCACCGCCATGCCCAGGCGTTCACAGGCTTCGAAAATTGGGAAGAAACGTTCTTCACTTAAATTCTCATCGTTGATGTTTGATCCAATCTGAATGCCGACGTGTCCAATTGCTTTCGCACGTTCCAATTCTTTGATCGCTAATTCGGTGTCTTGCATCGGAATCGTTGCGAGTCCAATGTAGTTTTTAGGATATTTCGCTACCAATTCCGCGATATGGTCGTTCAAGTATTCTGATAACTCCAAACCGTGCTTCGGTTCCGCCCAATAGGAGAACAAAACCGGAATCGTACAAACCACTTGTGTTTGCGTTTTAAATTGCTCATATTCGCCTAAACGCAAGTCTTCGTCCCAGCAGTTTTCTTTGATGCGTCTAAAAAACTGTCCACCTTGCATCATATCTGCACTTCGATCCTCGTTGTGATTCAAGTAAATGAATTTCCCGTATCCAAATTTCTCGGTCCAATTCGGTAAATTCTTCGGAATGATATGAGAGTGCATGTCGATTTTCAGCATAGGTCAGATTTTGGTAGCGAAGATAAGGAAAATGTGATTAGGACTAAAGGGTCGATTCAACTTTCAACTCCATCACATAATCATCCATAAAAAAGCCATGTCCGATGTCGAATTTCTCTTCTTTTCTAACGGTGAATCCAAGTTTATCGTAAAAGAATTTTGCCTTGTTTGCGCGGTTGACTTGCAGGAATAGGTGCGTGCAATTTTTTGCTTTTGCACGCTCAATGGCTTTGTCCATCAGTTGTTTTCCGGCGCCACAGCCTTGAACTTCCGGCAGGACATACACTTTGTTCACTTTCAATTCTTGTCCAGCTTTTTCGAGCGCAATAAAGCCGACGTCTGTGTTGTCTTTGGATATGAGGTAGAATTCGTGTCCATCTTGCCATTGCTGGCCCAAGGTTTCAGTAGAATACATCCAATTCAACATGAACTCCATTTGTTCCGTGCTGATGATGTCTGAGTAGGTGTGAGGCCAAATGCGGCGTGCGAGGTTTTCTAGAATGTGCAGTTCCGCACGTTCAGCTAAGCGAATTTCCATACTTATTGTTTGATGAAGCGCTCTTGCTGTACTTTTCCGTCGATGATCAAACGAATGAAATACGTCCCCGCTGGAAGATCAGAAACATACAATTTCCCATCATAGATGTTCTTTTCGTAAATGTTTCCTTCCATATCGATGATGTCTGCTGTTTTTGGTAGTTCCACAATTGTGAAATGCAATTCATTCATTACCGGATTCGGATACACGTTCCAATCGATTTCGTGCGGTACTTTTTCAAATCCTAAGGTTTGTAAAGCGAGTTTAACCGCTGCGTAGGCATTGATTTTTCCAGCACCCCAAATCGGACTTCCTTCCGCTGGAATGACACCCGTCAAATTGTCTTGTCTTGCCGTCAACATAATGATTTCCTTCACTTGTCTTGCGGATAAATACGGATTCGCTTCTAAAATCAATGCAGAAACACCCGCTACCATTGGTGAAGCCATCGAAGTTCCGGACATTTTAGCGAAGTGATAGGTTTTGTTATTGAAACTTACATTGTCCACGGATGAGAAGCTTGCATCGGTAAACGAAGACATGGCTGAGATCACCGCAACTCCAGGTGCTGCAATATCTGGTTTCATTTGTCCGTCGTAACGAGGTCCCACCGAAGAGAAAGAAGCGATTCCACCGCCGATTGGATTCCCACTTCCACTCAAATACTGAGATCCGTATGCGGCAACACTAATCACATCCTCAGAACACGAAGGTTCGCTGATTCCGTTTTGGTTGTCACCTGAAATGGATCCGCCATAAGAAAAAGAAAAGGGCATTCCCCAATTTCCAACGTCGTTCGAAAGTTCAGTCACATTCCAATAATGTACTGTTCCAGCATCTGCTTTGGATTTTAATAGCACGCGAAGTGCGGTATTGGTGTTTTTTACACGAAAACGCATTTGTGGTCGTCCGTTTAATGGATGTGCCGCATCAGCGGTGATGTTAAACCAAATGGTGTCGACGCCTGTAACTAAAAAGGAATCAATGTAGTTTGTGACGGTTGCTGTATTGTAAAATGGACTTTCTATCAATGTGTTTCCAGCGTTGTTGGTGATGATTAGTCCATTCTCAAAGGAATTTCCCGCTTCACCCCACGCATGGATACTTTGTCCCCACATGTTTGCATTCGCCGAGTAGGAATAGAATTCTATTCTCGATTTAAACTGATCTTGGTTAAATGTTTTTTTGATGTGGAAATTAACATTTCCATTGTTTCCTCCGGAATTCGCAAATACAACTCCTAGATCAGTATAGGCGGTGATTGCTTGACTCAAAATAGATGTCCCGTCTAAAGTTCCGAAATGGTACAGTCCCCAAGACATGTTAATGACCAAACGCTTTCCATCCGCTTGTGCTTTTTGATACATCCATTCCCACGCATCCAAAACAGCTGCTTCGTCTACTAAAAACGTCACAAACAAGAAATTGGCATCAAATGCCACTCCTTTATACGGAGTTCCAGCACCACCACCACCTGCAATACAAGAAACATGTGTTCCGTGTGTCGCATATGAGTAAATGTTTGCGGTATCACTTCCTGCGGCAAGTAACTCACCTTGTGTCGTGTATTCGGTACCATATGCAAATCCCTGCGGATGTGGCCCGTTTGTTTTGTATTGATCCCAAGCTGCAACAATACGTGATTGCTGCATGGCTGTATCGTAAAACACCGGAGAAGTGTAGTCAAATCCCCAATCCGTTACACCAATGTACACGTCTTTTCCGGAGTATCCTTGTGGTAAACCAATTCCTTGGTGGACACTGTCTGCACGCATGTCGACAATGGCTTTGTCCAATGAATTGTGAATTTTTGAAGCAATTTCTATGTAAGCGAGTCCTTTGATGTTTGCTAGTTGACTCGTTTTATTTAATGGGACTTTGATGCTCACTAAATTGGCAATCGGTGTTCCAACAATAAATTGTTTTTTGATTAATTCAGATCGATCAAATCCTTCGGAAATCTTCCCTAGGAAGGATAAGTAATATTTTCCGTTTATCTGGTAAATGGGATAGCGCGCTAATAAATCTGGATGTATCACGCCTTTCTCCACCATTAATTGATGGTGAATCGTTGCCAAGTCTACGCGGTTACTCGCGCTCATTTTTACTTGTCCATTCGCAAGAAAACCGCTAAATAGCAATCCGCAAAAGAGTAGTGTAAAACGCTTGAAAATAGTCAACATCCTCAAATATAACAAAAAATGAGGACCTAGAAGGGGTTAAAACTCAATAAAATCAAGCTTTTTTATGCACGTGAAAATGTGGATAAACTAGAGTGTTTGAAAAAGTTGTTCTTTTGATTTTCGCACTTTCGCCAAGTGTTGGTAGTCGTCCTCTGTAGATCGAAAGCCAATAGGACATAGCAACACACTTTTTAAGTTTTGTTCGCTTAAACCTAACAATTCATCGAGTTTTTTCGCGTTGAATCCTTCCATTGGAGTTGCATCTACACGGATGCTTGCACATGTGTGAAGTAATTGTCCTAAAGCAATGTACGCTTGACGAACATTCCACGGTTCCACGTCACTGTCTGACATGTTTAAGATGTTTTTCTTTAAAAACTCACTGAATCCAGCAGCTCTTTCCGGTGGCGTATTTCGTGTTTCTGTAACCAAATTGACGTGGTCATCTAAGTAAGATTCCGTAATCGATGTGTACGAACAAATAATCAATAAGTGGGAAGCGTCCACAACTTGTCTTTGGTTGAACGCAATTTCTTTAATTTGTTCCCTCAATGCCGGACTCGAAACAAAAATAAATTTCAACGGTTGGATTCCGTAAGCGGAAGGCGTCAGGCGCAAGGAGTCCTTAATGATGTCTAATTGCTCATTCGTCAATTTTTTGGTTGCATCAAATTGCTTCGTTGCGTATCTCCAGTTTAAATCTTCTATTATTTGTTTCATTTCAAAATATCATTGGTACTTCTATAACTAGCATTTGCCCTTTTTGTTTATTCTGAAGGACAATTTCTTTTGTATCCCAGATTCCAATGGCATCTCGTTCGTTTAATTGTTCTTGTTCAATTCCGAATTGTCCATTGATGTTCATGAAGTAAGCGCCGTTTCCTTCACCTTTGATGGTGTAGGTTAGTGAGGTATTTTCTTCCATGCTTACTAGGTGAATCCAAGCATTTTGATGAATCCAAACGCCTTCTTGATTCGCATTTGGCGAAACCAGCTGCAAGAATCGTTGTTCTGTATCCTTCAAGTCATAGGACTTTTGCTCATATCGCGGCGTGACTCCCTGCTTATTTGGAAAAATCCATATTTGGAAAAGGTTGATTTCTTCCTGTTGGCTGGCATTCATTTCACTGTGGAAAATCCCTGTTCCGGCGGACATCACTTGAACTTCACCAGCTTTTATCACTTCGCTGAATCCCATGCTGTCTTGGTGACGGAGGGAGCCACGAAGTGGAATCGTGATGATTTCCATGTTGTCGTGAGGATGTTTTCCAAATCCCATTCCAGGAGCAACAATGTCATCGTTCAACACACGAAGTGCGCCAAAATTGATGCGTTCTGGATTGTACCATTGCGCGAAACTAAAGGAGTGTTTTGCGTTCAACCAACCATGATTAGCATGGCCGCGGGTTTGTGAAGAATGGAATACTTTTTTCATGCTTGATCTAATGTTTGGACAAAAGTACGGACTATCCCGAGACGGATTCATCTTTCGTCGGTTTTCACGTAATTCAATAACCTGTGTTAATTCTTTTTCATTCAAAGTGAACGTGGAGCCGGAAAAATGTGGATATTCGTTTCATGGTATTAAGTAGGTTTTGGCTAATTATCTTCATTAGCTCTGTATTATTTGTATTCGCTGGACTATTTTTGTCCCAGTCGTATTCCATCGAATATGTTTTAAATGGAAAAAAGGATAGTCCGATTTTAACAGGTGAACGCTACCTGAAAGATTGTTCAAAAGGATTCCAAGAAAGATTAACATCCGCACCGGAAGGAACCTTGGTATATAATGTCAATGAAGATGATGTTGACACGACCTATGTATTGAAAAATCAAACGGTACAAGTGTTTAAAGGAACACAAAAAGCCGATGGACTTTTAGAAACCTGTAAAGCGAGTTTGTTCGACTTGATTTTGCCGCTGATGGCCTATTTGGCGTTCTTCTGCGGAATTATGCAGTTGCTAATTGACTCTGGAGCAACGGAACGATTGGCCAGACGATTAAGTCCATTCTTTGTAAAAGTCTTTCCATCTGTTCCGAAAAACCATGAATCCATTTCGTACATGACCTTAAACTTTTCGGCGAACTTTTTAGGACTCGATTCTGCAGCGACACCGTTTGGACTAAAAGCCATGCAGAGTTTGCAGGAAATCAATCCGGATAAAGACCGAGCATCCGATGCGCAAATTATGTTTTTGTGTTTGCATGCGGCAGGACTCACGTTGATTCCCACATCGATTATTGGTTACCGCGCCGCTGCAAATGCGGCGAATCCAGCGGATGTCATGTTGCCATGCATCGTGACTTCGTTGATTGGTACCTTAGCAGCCTTTTTCATCGTTGGAATTCGTCAACGCATTCAGTTTCGAAGCGCAACCTTATTGCTGGCACTGACTTCGATCATTGCGGCGATCATCGGATTATTACTGTACGTGAATAGCTTAGATTTAATCGGGAAGAATTTCTTCTCGAGCAATTTCTCGAGTGTCTTGCTACTTGGAATCATTGTTGCGACCTTGATCTTTGCTTTTATTCATGAAAAGAAATTCAAGGAAAAAGAAACGACTGTTTTTGATTCATTCGTGGTAGGAGCGAAAAGCGGCATCAACACAGGAGTAGCGATTTTTCCATACGTTCTCGGAATGTTAGCGGCGATTTCCTTGTTTAGAAACAGTGGACTCTTTGAAATCATCAGTAATTGGATTGCAACAGGTTTTCATTTCATTGGCGTCTCCAAAGAAATCACCGATTCTTTGCCTGTAGCTTTACTAAGACCCTTTAGTTCTAGTGGGTCCCGCGGATTCATGTTGGATGCGATGAATAATTTCGGTCCGGATTCCTTAGCAGGAAGGTTGAGCAGTATTTTCCAATGCAGCGCGGAAACGACCTTTTACGTGATTGCGGTGTACTTCGGGTCGATTAACGTCCGAAACACGCGCTATGCATTGGGAACCATGTTATTGGTGGATCTGATTTGCGTCGTGACCGCCATTTTTGTCGCACTTTGGTTTTTCTAAGATAAGCGTATGTTAAGAAAGTTATTTGGTTCGGGAAAAAAGGAAAGTGCGAAATCGACCACGCCGATTGTGGCGGCTCCTTTGCATGACATCAATTATCCATCCTTGGTCATTATTGCTTGGACAAAAGCCGTTGAAGGAAACGAGGACTTGCAGCATTGGTTGCGGGACAATGGTTATCCAGAATTGTACATGGCCACTTTCGCTGTTTTGTTAAAGGATGAAGCGCGCAATTGGTTAATCGAAAATGGCTATGCCCATTTAATGGCAATGATTAATGCAGCAGAAGGGAACTTGAAAGCACAGGAATGGTTGTTGAACAACAAGTTTGAATTGTTGTACCACATGTCCTTGGCGATCGATCACGAGGATAATAGCTGGTTTTGGCTAGCGAAGTACGCATCTCAAGAAATACGCATTCTAACCAAATCTATTCAACGAGTGAAGGATGAAATTGAGGAAAACCACAATGACATGCACTCGATTGGTAAAGACGTTTAAGGAAGCTTACAGCAACATTGCCGCTGGATTCTCCATGTACGTTTTAAACGTTTGAAGGAAAGCAGATCCGGTTGCTCCATCTACCACGCGGTGGTCACACGAAAGCGTTACTTTCATTACATTTCCTGGAACAACTTGTCCGTTTTTCACCACTGGAACTTCTTTGATTCCGCCAATCGCAAGAATACAACTGTCCGGTGGATTTACAATCGCAGTAAAAGATTCAATTCCAAACATTCCAAGGTTTGAAATCGTGAAGGTATTTCCTTCCCAATCACTTGGTTGTAATTTTTTATCTTTTGCTTTTTGAGCGAACTCACGTACTTCCGAAGAGATTTGTACCAATCCTTTGGTATCCGCAAAGCGAATAACCGGAACAAGTAATCCATCTTCCACAGCAACAGCAACTCCGATGTTCACGTGTTGGTTACGACGAATGAAATCTCCCATCCAAGAACTGTTCACACCTGGATTTTGTTTCAAGGCCATGGCAACCGCTTTCACGACTAAATCGTTGAATGAAACTTTCACGCCATCCATGCTGTTTAATGCTTTTCTCGACGCAATTGCTTGATCCATGTTGATGTCCATCGTCAAGTAGAAATGCGGTGCTGTAAACTTGCTTTCCGCTAAGCGACGAGCAATGGTTTTACGCATTTGGCTCACTGGTTCATCTGTGTAAGATTCAACGCCACTTGGAGCTGCTGCAAATGTTCTTTCTGCAGGTGTATATGGTGTGTAGTGATCTACATCGCGTTTCACGATGCGTCCACTTTCACCGGTACCAGCAACTGAATGAATGTCAATTCCTTTTTCGCTCGCCATTTTTTTCGCTAAAGGCGAAGCAAATACACGACCGTTTGTATTGTTTGCTACTGGAGCACTAGCAGCAACTGGAGCAGGAGTAGGAGTAGGCGCTGGTGTGCTTACTGCTAGACTCGCAACTGGAGTTGGAGCAGGAGCAGTCTCGGTTTTTGGTGCTTCAGGAGCAGTGCCTGGAGCATTTGCACCGGCGTTCGCTAATAATGCAGTAATGTCTTCGCCAGCTTGACCGATAATCGCTAATACGCTGTTAACGGGTGCTGCATTACCTGTTTCCACTCCGATGTGTAACAACACACCATCGTAGAAGGACTCGAATTCCATGGTAGCTTTGTCCGTCTCAATTTCCGCGAGAACTTCGCCAGATTTAACGGCGTCACCCACATTTTTATTCCAAGTTGCAACGACACCTTCGGTCATTGTATCACTCAATTTCGGCATGTAAACGATTTCAGCCATGGATTCTAGTATTTTAAGTTTTTAATATTCTTTGATGTAAGGATAGTCTGTTTGTGTATATACGTCCTCGTATAACTCATGTGCTTCTGGATATGGAGAATTCTCTGCAAATTCAACCGATTCTTCCACTTCTTTTTTCACCCAATCAGAAATTTCTTCAATTTCTTTCTCATTTAACCACTTGTTCTCTTGAATGGTAAGCAAACAGTGCTCGATTGGATCTTGTTCCATCCACTCAGCTACTTCGTCTTTCGTACGGTATTTTTGAGGATCGGACATGGAGTGTCCTTTGTAACGGTATGTGCGAATGTCCAACAATGTTGGTCCATCACCACGACGAGCACGTACACACGCTTCTTCAATCGCCTCGTGAACACTTTCTGGACGCATTCCGTTGACAACTTTCGATGGCATTTCATATGAAAGTCCAATTTTCGAAAGGTCTGTTACATTTGTAGTGCGCTCTACGGATGTTCCCATCGCGTAGTTGTTGTTTTCAATGATGAAAATCACTGGAAGTTTCCAGTTCATCGCCATGTTGAAGGTTTCGTGAAGTGCTCCTTGACGAACAGCTCCATCACCCATGGAAACAAACGCTACGTTATCGGTTCCATTATATTGTTCAGCGAAAGCAACTCCAGCTCCCATAGCAATTTGTGCTCCAACGATTCCGTGTCCACCCATAAAGTTCTTCTCTTTGTCAAAGAAGTGCATGGAACCACCTTTTCCTTTGGAACAACCAGTTGTACGTCCATAAAGTTCCGCCATCAACACACGTGGATCTGTTCCAAGTGCGATTGGATGTGCGTGATCACGGTAAGCCGTCATGTGTTTATCGCCAGGACGACATGCGCTAGCTGTTCCAGCAACGATTGCCTCTTGTCCAATATAAAGGTGACAGAATCCACCAAATTTTTGTTGAATGTACAACTGACCTGTTTTCTCTTCGAAGCGACGAATTAATAACATGTCTTTGTACCATTTGATGTACGTTTCTTTGGAAAACTTAGGTTTTCCTGCAGATTTAGTAGCAGTGCTTGCTTTTTTTGTGCTTGTTGTAGCTTTTGCTGGCATAATACGTCCGTTATTTTCGGTCACAAATATAAGAATGAATTTGAATATAATTACAAATTGTCATTTTTACACTAAGTGACTTTTTTCGATTAATGTAGTTTAAGTAAATGTTCTATTTTTTTCATGGGAATACTGAACTTAATCGATCCCTCTGCATAATTCGTGATTTCGTAAGGCATGTACATGAAATGCATGCTTTTTCCATCAAAACAAAAATTATCGTTGCAGGCAAATTGGTCGTTTTCGAACCAGAAGTCAAAGGAGTAATCTTTCGAACTTAATTTGATGTTTGCCGGTATTCCACGTGACTTACGGAAATAGCTTTCGGCAATGCGATTGAATTCCTTCATGTCGGAAACAAAATCCTTCAAGGTCAACTCTTTTCCAGTACGTTTGTCAAATTGATAGTACCCAGTTCCATCCATTCCATGTGCACCACCTTCGTACGAACTAGACACCTCGGTTAAGGTGGCAAATTCTTTGTGTGATTCGTCGATGACATATTCATCCGTCATGGAATAGGTCATCTCATATTCGTACTTATGACGATTGGCGTAACGCTTAAAATCGTTCATAGATTTTTCAATCATCTTGACGGTAAGTGGATCTTTCGAAACGGGAGACCCTTCAGCTCGGTATAAGCTTTTTTTGATAAAATCGTTGATTGCTTGTTGCCAAACGGATAAGTTTCCCTTGTCCTCATAAAAGACATAGGAAATGGAACTAGTGGAAGTATCCTCTCCTTTACCCGCAACAATGGAATAGCTTCCTTTGATTAATTTCACATTATTTTCCTTAGGAAGTTCTTTTTTTACCTCCGCTTTTGGCTCGGGAGTGTTTTGTTTTGCTCCCTTTTTCTCATTACTAGAATTTTGACAAGAGGAAAGTATGATGCAAGCTCCGATAAGTGTTAGGAACAGTTTTCTCATGCTACTTGCTTGTTTTTTGTCGAACGATAAACCAAATAAATGCCAATTAATACAAATGGGATACTTAACAACTGTCCGGTGTTTAGTGTCAACTCAAAGTCTCGTGCTGTTTGACCAATTTTGACGAATTCAATAAAGAATCTTGCGCCAAAAATCATGATCAAGAACCAGCCAAAAATGAATCCTTGCTGTTTGAACTTTTCTTTTTTCCAATACAAAAATAAGAGGATAAAAAAGGCGATCAGGTAACAAATGGCTTCATACAATTGCGCGGGATGTCTTGGAGTTGGGTCGTACATGTGCAATTGGTCGTTCCAATAGTTTTGAAATTTAAAAGCCCATGGAACGTTTGTTACATCTCCAACCATTTCATGATTTACTAAATTTCCAAGGCGGATAAACGTCGCACCAATCGCTACAGGAGCGGAAATTCGGTCGAGCATCCATAAGTAGGGACGCTTTAATACTTTTTGAGAATAATACCACAAGGAAAGGAGAATCGTTAGGGCAGCACCGTGACTTGCCAATCCGCCTTCCCATATTTTAAAAATGTCTGCTGGATGCGATAAGTAACCTCTGTCGACAACGACACCGTTTTGGATTTCGTCAAATAAAGGACCATAGAAAAACACATGTCCTAGTCGTGCACCAATAATTGTTGCTGGAATCATGAACCAAACGAGTTTATCCAATAGTTCATCGCTGATTTGTTCTTTTTTGAACATGCGTTTCACCACGAAATAACCGAGAACGAGACCAGTTACAAATAATAATCCATAGAGGTTAGGTGTTCGCCAACCATCAATAATTTCCGAATCAACGGTCCAGTTTATAGCTAAAATCACTTGTCTTTAGTTGAAAGTTCAATCAAAGATAAGGGTTTTTCAGGATTGTGTTTAAAGGGAAGTTTATTTGATCGGCCTTTTTTGAAAATTCGATTACTGTTCTCAATTCCCTTGCGTTGTTCTTTTTGAACATCATCTGGTAAGTGGATGGTATCCAGGCATTCAGAGGAGCAGCAGTTTTCCATTTTCGACTTACAGGAGTCACATTGAATGAAGAGCAAATGACAGGCGTCGTTCACACAATTGGTGTGCGTGTCCGCCGGTTCTCCGCATTGTTGGCAAACGGCAATGATGTCCTCCGTAATACGTTCGCCTCTTCGCTCATCAAAAACAAAGTTCTTTCCAATGAATTTATTCTCAAGACCCTGTTCTTTGGCGTCGTTGGCGTATTTAATGATGCCTCCTTCTAATTGATGGACATTTTGGAATCCACGGTGTTTGAACCATGCGGATGCTTTTTCGCAACGCACGCCACCTGTACAGTACATGACGATGTTTTTATCCTCGTTTCCCTTTAAATAGGTTTCTTCGATGTAAGGAAGGGATTCTCTAAACGTATCTACATCGGGAAGGATTGCTCCTTTGAAATAGCCAACTTCGGATTCGTAATGATTGCGGAAGTCAATGAGAATGGTGTCGGGTTTCTCTGTTAATTCGTTGAATTCTTGGGCATTCAAGTGTTTCCCTTTATTGGTCACATCGAATGTTTGGTCATCTAATCCGTCCGCAAGAATTTTATCGCGTACTTTAATTTTTAACTTCAAAAAGGGGAATTCGGCTTCGGAATCGTCTACAGCGAAGTTGAAACGAACGCCATTTAAAAATTCGATGTCGTATAATTCTTCTCTGAATTGACTTAGATTTTCTTTTGGAACAGCGATTTGAGCGTTGATTCCTTCATGAGCGACATAGGTTCTACCTACGACTTCCAATTTTGACCACATCAAGAATAAGTGATCTCTGAATAAGTGAGGATTCTCAATTTTCGCATATTGGTAGAAGGAAATCGTAATAAATTGATGTCCCACTTCGCGCAAATGCGTTTCTAATTCCTCCTTATTTAATGTATTCCACAGTTGCATACTATGTTGAATTAAATAATTAATATGGCAAAGGTAGCAAATCGAGGTGTCTGAAAAAAATGACAAAAGTCATTAAATAAAAAAATACTAATTACTTAATTTGATTTTCCAGAACGCTTGGAACGATTTACTTTCCAGTTGAACCAAAATTTACCAAAAATCAAACTTAGGCTTTTATCAAAGGGGATTTGTGTCAAGCGGACCAGTCCAGTTTTCAAGGTAACGAGTGGATTTCGATGCCATTTTCTAAATCCAATGGATAAACTAGCGTCTACATAAGTCATTTGGTGCCAATAACCAGATGGAATAAAGAGGGTATCCCCGTGTTCCATCATGACGCGGAATGCACGAAGGTTTTTTAGTGCCGGATATTCGTGTTCTTTCGCGTCGAATAGGTTAATCATTGACGTAGAATTGAAGGGAATGCGATAAAGGTATTTGGACTGACTTGGTTCAATCAGTATGACTTCTTTTCTTCCGAAGAGATGTGTGAGTAATCCATCGTCGTACATGAAATCGTAATGCAGTGGTACAATCGTTCCTTTCCCACCGACAAACATCAGATTCGGAAGTTGAAAGGCACATTTAAAAAAATCAGGACACGGAATTTCGTTTGCTAATTTTTTGTTTTTAGTCAGAATTGGATTGACAAACATACGTAAGTCAGAAGCTTTATTTTCCCGAATCAAATGGAGCATGTGATTCATAGGAACCTGGTGATTGCCTCTTAAAAAGGAAGTGATGTTTTTCCTTTGGCGATCAAATACTTTGACTGGAAAGTGTCCAAGCTCTTCTTCCAAGCGATCAAGACTCCAGTTTTTCGCTGGGCACGCATCTAACATTCCTTTAATCAAAACCGGTTTGTTTGGTTTAATCCAACGTTCGTTAAAGTCGTTTTTCGTGATATCGCGAATGTGGATTTGATCAGTGAGTGCAGTGAATTCCATATCGATTTGTTTTATCCAGTAAATCTAGAGACAAAAATTACGTACTCAAAACTGATTACCGCAGTTAACACAAGGTCCATCTGTGAATTACGCAAACATAAATCGATGAACAACAAATTTTCAGTTGAAAATTCACGTATTTGAATTAATCTCCATCTTTTTATTCAATAAATTTCCCGAATATTTCCTTTCCAGGTAGGAACTTTTCCTTCCAATCTTATTTGATCGTCGGATAATTTGAAGGCAAAGAAATAATGATACTCTTTTCATCCGTTTGACAGGTCAAAATGGAACAATCATTTTCAGTTGCTATACCGCCACGTTATGTTCACGTAAGGCATCGTTCAAGGAAGTTTTTAAATCCGTGGATGCTTTGCGTTGTCCAATGATTAATGCACATGGAACTTGGTAAGATCCAGCTGGAAATTCTTTGTTGTAAGTTCCTGGAATCACCACACTTCGTTCTGGCACGAATCCACGGTGTTCGATCGGCTCTGGACCTGAAACATCAATGATTTTCGTGGATTTTGTCAACACAACATTTGCACCAAGTACTGCTTGTTTTCCCACACGAACGCCTTCTACCACAATGCAACGAGAACCGATAAACGCATCGTCTTCGATGATCACCGGTGCCGCTTGCAATGGTTCGAGTACGCCACCGATTCCAACGCCACCACTCAAATGCACATTTTTACCAATCTGCGCACAACTTCCAACGGTTGCCCATGTATCGACCATTGTTCCGGAATCGACATATGCACCAATGTTAATGTACGATGGCATCATGATCACACCTGGAGCAACGAAGGCACCATAACGTGCGATTGCATGTGGAACAACACGGACACCTAATTCTTTGTAATTGCGTTTTAAGGCCATTTTATCGTGAAACTCGAATGGACCCACCTCAATGGTTTCCATTTGACGAATCGGGAAATACATGACAACGGCTTTTTTCACCCATTCATTAACAATCCACTCGCCATTTTCACCCGGTTCAGAAACACGAAGACGTCCTTTGTCTAAATCTTCGATGACGGTCTCAATGGCTTTAATCGTTTCTTTCTCCTGCAGTAATGCACGGTTATCCCAAGCTGCTTCAATTAGTTGTCTCATGTTGTAAGTTTGTTGTTTTTGGAATAAAAAGTAGGATGATTAATCCGATAACGAAGAAAATGACTAATGCCAATATCGATGTTCGGATGTTCAAATATCCTTCAATAAGTCCGAAAGTTAAGGTACCAATTGCTAATCCGATTTTCTCTGCTAAATCGTAGAAACTAAAATAGGAGGTGAGGTCTTTTGTCTCTGGAAGCAATTTAGAGTACGTTGACCTTGCCAAGGATTGAATTCCTCCCATGACGAGTCCCACCACTGCCGCAGCAATGAAAAACTGCCACGGTTCGTAAACCAAATAATAGACTCCAAGACACAATCCAATCCAAACAACGATAGCGATACCGATGGACTTTAAGTTTCCAATTTTACGAGATACTTTGGACAAAAGATAAGCGCCGAGAATTCCAATAAATTGAATGATTAATATCGAAATGATGAGGTCCTGCTGTTTGATGCCTCGTACTTCTTTATTGGCAAAAGCAACGGCCATGACCATAATAGTCTGGACCGCCATATTAAACATGAAGAACGAAAATAAATAACGTTTTAATGGAATGTTCAAGTTGATTTCTTTCCACACCTTGTACACTTCGCGGTATCCTTTGACAATCATATTACCCTCCACTTTACTTGTGGCTGTCGATTTTGGAAGACGAATGAACGAGTAGGTCGCAAAACTAATCCACCAAACACTGACTAAAGGAAAAGCAAAACGAATCGGAATTGCTTTGGTGAAAACGGTTAGTATTAAAACGATGATGAGTAAGATCGAGCTTCCAAGGTAGCCCATGGAGAATCCACGCGCACTAATTTTATCGTGGTCTATGGGTTCTGCGATTTCTGGTAAATAGGAATTGTAGTAGACTAAGCTCGCCCAGAATCCAACCGAACCAAAGAAAAGTGCTAATATACTCCAATCGATATAAAATGGTCCACCTTCAACCGAACAGCGGTCCGCATGGAAAAAATACAGTAATCCACTAGAGATGGCGCCAAGGTAACAAAAGAACTGCATAAAGAGTTTTCGTTTTCCTCCGGCATCTGCGATTCCTGATAAAACGGGAGATAACAATGCCACAACGATGTAGGATAAACAAATCAAATAGGCGTAAAATTCGGTGTTTTTGAATTCCATTCCAAGGACAGAAACCGTGTCAAAAATTGTTGTTTTTGTGATTGGGTCTTTAACACTTGTCTGCGTTTCGTACAAAATCGGGAAAATTGCCGAACTGATAATTAGTGGGTAAACAGAATTTGCCCAGTCATACATTACCCAGCCTCTAATGATTTTTTTATCTCCTTTTTCAATCATAAACGAATGTAAAAAATTATTCTAATCCTGCGATGTAATTGCTTAAATAGCTAAATCCATCCGTTAATTCACCTGTTGTCGTTGTTTGTGATCCTCTACTGATCACCTGATCTGGGTCAGCCCCAAATAAATAGGGAAGCACCTGTTTCAAAAGTTCATTTCCGAAATCTTCCGATGCATCTTTGGGCAACTCACACGGTAAGTTGTCAATCGCCATCACCGCAATCGCTCCTTCTTGCATGAAGTCAACTTCTGCTTGTGTATGGGGATCATAGCCATAAATACCATTGCCAATTTTACTTGGACGAATGGTACAGGCGATGGGTCCAGCAATGTCACAAGAAATATCTCCCACAACTTTTATGCGGTTATCTGTATTTAGCAAATCTTCATTCGTTAAAATAAATGGGGATTTTGCACTCCAAAAATGACAAGGAATGTACATGTCAGATTTTTTCGAGTAGCGTCCAAATGTCGAACAGTACTTTTCTGGTGTTGCATAGAAATCCTTTTTAACAAAGGCTGATCCATCTTCAGGGGCGAAATAATCTTCCGCTTCGAGATGTGTATAAACAGGACCTTCAAAGGAATTTTTCAGGTATTCTTCGGGACTCACTTCCGTAATAGGCAACAAATCAATGATTTCTCTGGCACCGTGTCCAACACGACCAAAGCCAGTTAACACCACACGGAAATCAGCAGGAAGGTCAACCTTTTTTAATTCTTGTTCGACTTCTTTGCGGTCCGCACATTCATTGGCTGGTTTTATCGAATATCGTCCAGATTTTAATCCATACGTTAAAAAGGCGTTGTAACATCCAACAATTCCGGCGTAGCGACCAAAGCCAATGATTCGTTTGTTGTATTTATCCTTTAACACTTCGTAATCAACCAGGCGGATTTTTTTATCCAACACGGCATTTAAAAGGGCACGATTGTACGGTTGCTTTTTAAAGGTATGAGAAAAGAAGAAAAATGTTTTGTTCGGAATTAAGTCAGCGATTTGAACTTCTTTTACTCCGAAGATGTAATCGCAGTCTGCTAAAGAATCCACCAAGGTTATACCTTGCTCAGCATAAGCCGCATCTGGATAGGTACGAATCGGACTGCGTTGAACAACTACTTCAACATTTGGATAAAGGACTTCAATCGCTTTACACTGTTTCGGTGTTAATGGAACGCGAAAATCTGGTGGTACTTTTCCTTCGCGGATGACACCTAATTTGATGGATTTCATAGATTAAATTCCTTGTGGTAGTAAGTATTGGTCGATGAATTCACGGACACATGCATCTCCACCTTTTCGGGATAAGATGATGTGGCAAGCTGATTTCACGGCATTCACAGCAGAAGATGGACAAATTGCGAGTCCAACAGCTTTCATCACAGCTAAATCATTGATGTCGTCACCGATGATTCCAACTTCATGTAGGCCAAGTCCAAGTTCACTACACCACGCATTTAAAATGTCTAATTTGGGTTCACGTCCAACATACACACGTTCGATTCCAAGAACTGCGGCACGATCTTGCACCATGTGTTCGGTAAATCCAGAGGAAATGATTCCCAATTGAACCGGACCATTTTTCACTACGTGCATGATGGCCAATCCATCTTGCGTATGGTAACGTTTTAATTGATCTCCTTTCTCACTCATGAACATTCCACCGTCGGTTAAAACGCCATCCACATCCAAAATGAGTAACTTAAGTTGATCAAGTTGCTTTTTGAAATGGTTGTTGCGGAAAAGTGGTTTGAACAGTAGTGCTGTTAAGTCCACATCGTATTCTTCACAGACGGCTTCTAAATCGTAAATGGAAAGTTCATTCACGTGTTCCACATCCAAATCGGACAAGAAGTCATCGAACTCGATTCCGTTTTTTTGACAAAGTCCTTTTATGTTTTGTTCTAATAACATCTTATATCATTTTGTAACCAACGCTTGCAGCAACTGCTTGCAGGTCTTTTTGTAATTGTTTGAATTCCTCGTAATTCAATTGCTGTGAAGCATCTGACTTCGCTACTTTCGGGTTTGGATGTGCTTCGATTAATAGACCATCGATTCCCATTGCGACACAAGCACGTGCAAGCGGATTGACGCCATACGCGTATCCCATGGCATGAGATGGATCTAAAATGATCGGAAGATTCGTGTATTCCTGTAACCAAGCAACTCCACAAAGATCCAAAGTGAAACGAGTTCCTGTTTCAAAGGTGCGAATTCCGCGCTCACAAAGAATTACGTTTTCGTTACCACCTGCCAATACAAATTCTGCTGCTTGAACGAATTCTTGTAAAGTTGTTCCAAATCCACGTTTGATTAATACTGGTTTTTGGATTTTGGCACAGGCACGTAAAATCCCTTGGTCGTACATGGCTTTCGCTCCAACTTGAATGATATCCGTGTGTTCAATGATTTCATCGATGTGCGTTGCATCACGCGCTTCCGTAATGACGTTTAAACCGTATTCCGTGCGCATTTTCGCTAATAACTGCAATCCTTCCAATCCTAATCCTTGGAAAGAATATGGACTCGTTCTCGGTTTGTAGCATCCACCGCGAAGTGTGCTAAGTCCCATTCCAACGAGTAACTCTGCGGAAGAACGAATTTGATCTTCGGATTCAACGGAGCAAGGTCCACCGATTAAGATGGTATTCTTGGTATTTCCACCAATGCTCACATTTCCGAATTTCACTTCTCTTTTATCCGAACGAAAATGCTTGGATGCTAATTGAATGTCGTTGGCAAATACCCAGTGCTCATCACATAGACTTTCTAGGTCGGCTGGAACTTCTTTCAAACCTGAACCGGTAATCAGTAAGTTTTTTCCTTCATAGGTAATGTGAAAAGCTTTGTGTTTTTCAGCTAAGTTGGCACATTCGTTTGCGCTAACGGTTGATTTTAATTGAATAATCATAATTCTCCCTTGATGAGGTTGACAAAATTAATAATTCCAACTGCTTGCTTTTGATCGTTCACCACTGGAAGATACATGACAGGGAAGTTGGATTTTTTTAACAACTGTAACAAGTCGATTACCGTGGCTGTTTCTTGTATGCACAAGGGCTGACGATTGATAAATGTACTTGCTGCAATATGTGTAGGTTGATCTAGGTTTTTTAAAAAGGTTTTTCGGATGTCCGCACTCGAAACGATTCCGGTTAAGGTATTGTCTTCACCGATAGCTAACGCGAATCCCATTTGACCGTATTCAACTGCTTCGAGGATGCTCCGCGTCGTGCAAGTGGAGACGTCAAAAGCCGGTGCTTCCTCGAGTGGAATCATGAAATCACCCATGATAAAACTGGACTCGATTTCACGTTTCGTTAAGTTCATTAAGGCATGTCCGATACTCGGACCATTAAATAAATACGAGCCCGAAACGGCGGAACTAACTCCCATGTTACGGAGAATGAATGATACTTCTCCGTTTACTCCGCCATCCACATGAATGGACTTACTTGGATACTTTGTTCTAAACTGACGTATTTTCGAAAAATTCAAACGGTCAAATTTCCCTCCACTTTGTCCAGGAATCGTCGCCATGATTAAAATAAAATCAAAGTCCGAATATGGATCAAAAGCAGAAATTGGAGTAGGTGTGATGATGGCTAATCCTTTCTTTCCGGTAATGGCAGTTGGGATTTCTAATGGTTCTCTGAGATTTTCCACTTGAAAAGTTACGTATTCTACTGGGTGTTTTTCCAATAAATCGTAATACTTTGATGGTTTTTCAGTGATGATATGCAAATCAATGGGATTGTTGCACCACAATCGAATGTTCTCGATGTCATCAAAAACACTCAAATCATCGTTACAGTCGACATGCAATAGGTCTACTTGATGCGCAACTAAATCAAGAATCACTTCTTTTAAAGAGCGACTTTTATCGCTGTAAATAGATGCGGAAATCTTCATATAGCAAAGATACTGAATTTATCCTGATGGGAAAGGCGATTTAAAAAGTAGAAAGGGGTGTTTTTTGAAAGAAAACTTAGCTCAAAAAAAGAGGGGTAAGCTACTCTTATCGCACCGCTCAACCTCATACCTTTGCTACATTCCTGTCCTGGAGGATTCAGAGGGAGCTGGTCGTAAAAGACTTACCCCGTGCAAATGTAGGGATTTCTTTTTATTCGAAAGAAAAATTCAGAGAATTACTATGCTTCGATAGCGCGATTCATCAAAGAAACCATGGCAAGTGTCACGATAAACAATTGAGTAGCAGTTTCCTCGTCCAAGCTAGAACCATCTTCATCTTCAGTTGACACTTCCATCGCCATGAATTGGGCTAAAAATGGTTGGTCACAAAATGACTCGATGATTTCTTCATCTTCTTCATCGAAGTATTGCTCTAGCATATCGAAATATGGTTCTTCGATTTCGTCGATATCTGCTTCGGTAACTTGACGAAGATTAATTCCTTCCTGCGTAAAACATTCTGAAATAACACAAAAATAATAAATTAATAATCCTTCTAAATCTTCATTCTCGTATTCTGCGGGTGCTGTCATGACGTAATCCAACAATTCTTGTTGTGCCAAGGCATATTTTCCAGATACGTTTTCTAGTTGTTCGTCCGTTAAATTGTCAACAATTTCAATGGCTTTCTCAATGGATGCTAGACTTACTTGTTTCATGGCTGTCTTTTTTTTAAACAAAAATAAGAAGAAATAATGTCGAAATTAAATTATGTAACTTACACTACACATGTATTATTAGAGAGCAACTACCTTTGTCAAAACAAACAGCAGATGTCTTTTCTTAAAACGCGTACATTTTGGACCATCCTCGGATATGCATTAGGAGCAATAGGTGGATACATTTACTTTTTAAACGTAAAATGTGAAACGGGTTGCTACATGAAAACGAGTCCAGTTTACAACGTGATTTTTGGATTTTTCATCGGAGGTTTTCTTTTTCAATTTATTCATGAATTTTTTATCGCTAAACACAATTAATTATGTCAGATTTCCCTACAATCATTGATGTGCGCACGCACGCTGAATTCGCTGGAGGCCATGTTGCCGGATCCATTAATATTCCTTTGCAAGAAATTGCGGGAAGGATAGAAGAGGTGAAGGCTTTTGCTCAGCCAATACTATTTTGCTGTGCAGCCGGAATGCGTTCTGAGCAAGCAACACAGTACTTTAAATCCTTAGGTGTGGACTGTGAAAACGGTGGCGGATGGATGGAAGTCAATGCACGCATGTAATTACCCACACGTTTAAACGAAAACACATGTCATTATTAGGAAAATTATTCGGGATGAAATCCGTTGATTTCAAACAGTTGATAAAGGATGGAGCCATGATTGTCGATGTGCGTACACCAGGAGAATTTCAAGGTGGACACATCAAAGGATCATTGAATCTTCCACTACAAAGTTTGCAGGGATCATTGGGGAAAATTCCCAAAAACAAAACGGTGATTACGTGTTGTGCCTCTGGAATGAGAAGCGCGAGTGCAAAGAGCGTCTTGAAATCAGCAGGTTATGCAGAAGTGTACAACGGTGGTGGTTGGATGAGCTTGAAAAGTAAGATTTAAAGGAAGGTCAAGATTACCAGGAATAGAATCAATCCGAGTGAACGAAGAAGGTTGCCTTTGATCATATCCGTTAAATACCAATCTGGAAAACCATCTGCTTTCAATTTTTGATAGGCGCGGTAAACAGAATATATCGCCAAAACCATCATAATACCGATCGAAAGATAGCTTGAGATCCAAAATGAAATCCATTTGAATTTCATGTTGACTAAAAACAGTACTAAAATCGCTGCAACTATACTTAGCTGCAACGATTTGTCTTTTGTAGTGTAATTGATCAATTTCAATTTTAAGTCATCATCCAATTTCCGAATGGCACCTTGCAACATTCTTCGACTTAAAAATATACTTAGGATTAAAGGAATATTAGCAATGAGTAACGTTTCCATGCTTATTGGTTGTTTTCAAGAATGTACAACAATACTTTCTCTATTAAATGTGCTCGGTCTTTCCCTGTTACGTTGTGTTTGTGCATTGGATAAATGAAGTCGTCCACTTGAATTCCGTTTTCAATGAAGGATTTCAGTAAAGCTTCGTTGTGCTGCATCACTACGACATCATCAATTGAGCCATGAATTAACAATAAATAACCTTTCAAGTTCTTGGTGTAGTTCAACAAGGAATTCGCATCGTATCCAGCTTTGTTTTGCTCTGGACGGTCCATGTAACGTTCGCCGTACATGATTTCATAGTATTTCCAATCCGTCACTGGTCCACCTGCAACGCCGACATTGAAGACACCTGCTTGACGCAACATTAAGGAAGTCGTCATGAATCCACCAAAGGACCATCCATGTACCGCAAGGCGATTTCCATCCACATAGGTTAAGGATTTCAAGAAATCTACGCCAGTTAATTGGTCTTCCATTTCGACGGTTCCTAGTTGACGGTGGATTTGAGATTCAAAGGCAAATCCGCGTTCTCCTGAGCCACGATTATCTAAGGTGAAAATGATGTAGCCTTGATTCGCCATCCAATGCATCCAAAGGTTTGCTCCAGCCAACCAAGAGTTTGTGACCATTTGCGCATGTGGACCACCGTAAACGTAAACCATCACCGGGTATTTCTTGCTTGGATCAAAATTGCTTGGTTTGATCATACGGTAGTACAAATCGGAACCGTCTTTTCCTTTGATGGATCCAATTTCTGTTGTCCCTACGTTGTAGTCATTCAATTTTTCTTTGGACTCCATGAGCAATTTTGCCATTTTCCCGTTGTTTGTCCGTAGCATTGCTTTGTAAGGAACGCTTAAACTCGAATAACCATCCATGTAATAGGTTCCGTTCTTTGATAGGATAAAACTATGCGTTCCTTCCTCTTTTGTCATTAATTCGGTGTTTCCTTTTAGGTCGCAGCGGTAAATCAAGGTATTTGTAGGATTCGGTCCAGTCGCAGTGTAGTACAAGGATAATCCATCTTTTGTCGCGCATAAAATGTCTTTCACGACAAACGCATGGTTCGTTAGTTTTTGCTTCATCTTTCCGTCAAAGTCGAACAAATACAAATTGTTGAATCCATCGCGCTCTGAAATCCACACGAAATCATTGGAGGACTCACTTGGGAAAAACACAGGGTGTTCTGGTTCAATCCACTTGTCGTTTTTCTCTTCAAAAAAGGTTTTGACAAACTTCCCTGTTTTTGCGGAATAGACATTTAACCACATGTGGTTTTGATCGCGGTTGACTTCCGCAACAACGATGAATTGCTCGTCTGGCGTAATGGCTAAATTGGTAAAGTAATCGTCAGCTGCACCACGTGGATTGATGTAAACTGATTTCTTCGTTTTCACGTTGTAAATTCCCACGCGTGGTTTTTCGGATTTTTGTCCGGCCATGGGATACTTGATGGAAACCAAGGAAGCTGGTGTGGTGTTGACATCCAATAATGGATAATTGTGCACATCCGTTTCGTCTTTTTGGTAGAAGGCTAGAATGTTTCCTTGGTTGGACCAGAAAATCCCACCAGAAATGCCAAATTCATTACGAGCAATCGATTGTCCCGAAACGATATTTTTATCTGCGTTTTTGGTAACTGCGCGTCCATCTACATACAAGTTATTGTCAACGGTATACGCCAATTGATTGGATGCAGCATGATACGCATGGTTAGCGGAGTTCTCTACTGTTTTTTTAAGGATTTTCCCGGATTTCGATTTGATGTCGAATGTTGCGATGTTTTGACCGTCGTTTAAAAGTAAGGTCGTTTCGTTTGTCCATTCGGCGCCGAAGAAGTTTCCAAAGGAAGAACCTAAAATTTTGTTGATTTCATCGATGGTTATAAGATCGATGGATTTCTCATTTCCCACGGAGGACTTAAACATTGTTTTGTAGTCCTTGCTGCAGGTAGAGTATTCGCTGTCGTTCATCCACAGGAAATTCACTACGCGATCAGGAGAAACACTACGTTGTAGTAGAACGGACTCTTTTACTGTCATCTCTTTTTTCTGAGCGAAGGCTAGTGGAGTGAGTAAGAATATGAAAGGAAAAATCAGTCGTTTCATGAGCGTTGTATAAATTGATTAAAAAATTGTTCTAATGGTTTACCAGCTTCGTAACACGAAAGCATGAGTTGATCAAGGTCTTCGGAAAGAACCTGTTCAGCTGGAAATTCGGCATAAAAATACCATTGTTTATTAAAGATGAGGTTTTCCTCTTGAGCGGCTTCTTTCAGGTGAGCTGGAAGGACTTTGTTTTTCTCACCGAGGATTTCTCCGAAAGTCTTTTTAAAGGTCTTGGAGCTGTAAATGGAACGAAATTCATCCATGTTGGACGCAATTCCTTCGCGGACTGCCTCCAAATCTTCTTTGTCGATTTCGTAAATGCCCCCATAAGCGCGGACATGTTCCGGACTCAGTTCAAAGTAAATTCCGTTCACCGCTTTGCTTTTTTTGCCATTTGGAGCAACGACTGCAGAGCACATGAGTTTATAAGGAGTTTTATCTTTGGAGAATCGAATGTCACGATTAATGCGGAACACACAGTCTTTCACTTGTAGTTCAGAAAATTGAGGATCGGACACCGCCAATTTTTGAATCAGGTGCTGTGTAAACGCATAGAAAGGTTTCTTTACGGATTCTTCGTAACGTTTACGGTTTTCATCGAACCATGGTTTGTGGTTGTTTCCTGCGAGTTCGATAAAGAAGTGGAGGTAATCTTCTGTAAAAAATGACATAGGACGAAGATATAGAAAATCCGAAGAAGGAACTCAGAAAAAGCGAACAAAAAGCTATTGCACGATTAAACTAGAATGTGTATCTTTGCACCCGATTAATTAATAATTAAAAATAATCTTATGAATTCTTACGAAACTGTTTTCATTTTAACTCCCGTTTTGTCTGATGATCAGGCAAAGGAAGCAGTACAGAAATTCGAAGGTGAGATTAAATCACTTGGTGGTTCAATCACTCATTCGGAGAACTGGGGTTTGCGCAAGTTGGCGTACCCAATCCAGAAAAAATCCACTGGTTTCTACTTTCTAGTAGAATTCCAAGCGGAAGGAAATGTTGTTGCGAACTTCGAATTGATGTTGAAGCGTGATGAACGAGTTTTACGTTTTTTAACGGTTAAAATGGAAGTTGATCATGTGAATTACTCAGTAAAAAGACGTGCAAAAGCTGGAGCTACTGCCTAACTAATTGTTAACCCTAAAAAATTAAAGAGATGTCAAACGATATTCGCTATCTAACCCCGATTAATATTGATATTAAGAAGGACAAGTACTGCCGTTTCAAGAAGAGCGGAATTAAATTTATTGATTACAAAGACGCAAGTTTCTTGTTGAAATTGATAAATGAACAAGGTAAAATTCTTCCACGTCGTATCACTGGTACTTCTGCGAAATACCAAAAGAGAGTCAACAAAGCGATCAAACGTGCTCGTCACCTTGCGATCCTTCCATACGTTGGTGATATGTTGAAATAATCATTTGTTGAACAGAAAAACTGAAAGTCATGGAAATTATCTTAAAGAAAAACGTTGATAAATTAGGTTACGCAAACGAAATCGTGAACGTAAAACCTGGATACGGTCGTAACTTCTTGATTCCTCAAGGTTACGCAACGCTTGCTACGGCTAGCGCGAAAAAAGCACACGCAGAGATTATGCGTCAAAAATCTCACAAAGAATCTAAGAATTTAGCTGAAGCTCAAGAGTTGGCTGCTAAAATCGCTGATATTACCATCACTATCTCTACGAAAGCTGGTGAAAACGGTAAAATCTTTGGTTCTGTTAATACGGTTCAATTGGCTGATGCACTTCGTGCACTTGGACATGACATCGACCGTAAATCATTGAAAATTAAAGATGAGCCAATCCGCGAGGTTGGAACATACGAAGTAGAAGCAAACATTTACAAAGGCGTGAAACAAACATTCAAATTTGAAGTTGTTAGCGAGTAAGCTTTACGAAACGAACTTAAAAAACTCTTTCCTTTTGGAAGGAGTTTTTTTTTGCCCGTAGATTTTATTACCGGGAATTCACTACTTTTAATCTCTGACGAAATACATGAAAAATCCAATCGTAATATGGTTCTTTGGACTCTCGGGATCCGGAAAGTCAACCTTAGCAAACTTGCTGTTGAACCAGCTGAACGATAGCGGAATATCGGCTGTTTCCATCGATGGTGATCAGTTGCGCGCAGGAATCAACCAAGACCTTGGCTTTTCATCCGAAGACCGCATGGAAAATGTGCGACGTTCTGCAGAAATCGCGAAATTATTGCTCGAGAATCATGAGGTTGTTATAGCCTCCTTTATCACACCGGAAGAACAACACCGTGAAAAGGTGCGGGAAATACTTGGAACTTCTGTCCGTTTTATTTTTGTGGATGCAGATGTTTCTATTTGCCGAGAACGAGACGTGAAAGGACTCTACAAAAAAGTAGAGAACGGAACAATGGCTCAATTTACTGGAGTTTCAGCTCCATTTGAACGTCCCACTCAAGTAGATTTGATATTGGACACAAATGAACAAACAACGGATGAATGCCTGGACCAAATCTTACATACTTTTTTCGACAAAGGATGAGCTACCGATTAAATTATTTGGAGGAATTAGAGGCGGAAGCAGTCTTTGTGCTGCGGGAGGCATTTGCGCAGTTCGAAAATCCGTGCATTCTGTTTTCTGGTGGAAAGGATTCGATTGTTGTGACACATCTTGCCGCGAAAGCATTTGCGCCAGGACCCATTCCATTTTCTTTATTGCACATCGATACGGGACACAATTTTCCTGAAACACTGCATTTTCGCGACGAATTAGCGTCTCGATTGAAGGTGCGCTTAGTCGTTGGAAAAGTGGAGGATTCCATTCAACGTCAAACCGTACTAGAAGAAAGTGGTCCAAATGCCAACCGCAATCGTGCGCAGTCCACCACGCTACTCGAAAGCATGGAATCTTATGGATTTGATGCCGCAATTGGAGGTGGACGCCGAGACGAAGAAAAAGCACGTGCGAAGGAACGTTTTTTCTCGCATCGTGATGCTTTCGGACAATGGGACCCGAAAAATCAAGGTCCAGAAATCTGGCATTTATACAATGGGCGCTTACATCAAGGCGAACAATTTCGCGTTTTTCCAATAAGTAATTGGACGGAATTAGATGTTTGGGAATACATTCAGAAAGAGGAGATTCCTTTACCAAGTTTGTATTTTACGCATCAGCTTACATGCGTCAGAAGGAAAGGAAGTATTTTGGCCCAATCCCCTTACCTCATTCCGCACGAGTCGGATGTTTGCGCTGATTTAAACATTCGGTTTCGAACCATTGGCGATATGACGATTAGTGGAGCAATGGAATCAAAGGCATCTACCGTTGAAGAAATCATCGCAGAACTGAAAGAAATGAATCAGTCAGAACGAGGGAATCGAGCGGATGATTTTCGTTCGGAATCTTCCATGGAGGACCGTAAAAAAGAGGGCTATTTCTGATGGTGGGCACGAAAGACATATTGAGATTTACCACTGCGGGAAGTGTGGATGATGGGAAAAGCACCTTAATTGGACGCTTGCTCTACGATTGTCAACAAATTCCACAGGATCAAATAGAATTAGTTCAACGAATTTCGGAGCGCAAAGGAATGACAGAGATTGACTTATCGCTATTTACGGACGGACTGAAAGATGGGCGTGCGCAAGGAATTACCATCGATGTGGCGTACCGCTATTTTACGACGGAAAAACGGAAGTTCATCATCGCAGACACTCCTGGACACCTTCAGTATACCCGAAACATGGTGACAGGTGCATCCACTGCGAATGCCGCAATTATATTGATTGATGCGCGAAAAGGTGTGGGGGAACAAACGCGTCGACATAGTTTTATTGCTTCACTGCTGCAAATTCAGCATTTGATCGTGTGTGTGAATAAAATGGATTTAGTCGATTACCGTCAAGAAGAATTTGACCAAATTGTTTCTTCCTATCTAGATTTCTCAGCGAAACTAGCTATTGTCGATGTTCAATTTACTCCTGTCTCCGCTTTGAATGGAGACAATATCGTGCACCGATCTGAGAACATGGCTTGGTATCAAGGAGCAACCCTACTGCATACGCTTGAACATGTATCCGTGGCGAATGAGCTCAATCAAATTGATTTTCGTTTTCCGGTTCAACATCCGATTCGTGTGGATCAAGGTCCCGTTCAAGATTACCGTGCTTACGCGGGTAAAGTGGAAAGTGGAATAATTCGAGTAGGCGATGAAGTATTGATTTTACCCAATCATCAACGATCGAGCATCAAATCCATTATGGGAATGAATGGACCACAAGAGGAGGCATTTGCTCCACAGTCCATTTCGTTAGAGTTGACTGATGAAGTTGATGTTTCGCGCGGAAATATGCTTGTGAAACCGAACAATCAGCCAGAAGAACTGCGTCACCTTTCAGCGATGATCTGTTGGATGAGTGAGCAAGCCTATATTCCTGGACGAAAATACATCCTGCGTCATACCACGAACGAAGTGAAAGCAATGGTGAAAGCGATTTTGTATGTCTACGATATGGAGACCTTAAAGCGAGATGAAGATAGGTCTGACTTGCGAACAAACGACATCGCGCGCGTGGATTTGCAATTGGCTGGACCAATTTTCACGGATACCTATCGAAAAAACAAGGCTACTGGATCGTTTATCCTCATTGACGAACAATCCAATCAAACATTAGCTGTGGGAATGATTTCCTAGCCCTTTTCTAGGTAGTTCTTGACGTAATCCGAGATTCCTTCTTCCAAGGTGTAAAATGCATTTGGATAACCAATTGCGCGTAATTTGGACATGTTCGCTTCCGTGAAATATTGGTATTTGTCGCGAATGTCAATCGGCGTATCAATAAAGGAAATAGATGGGTCGAGTCCAAGCGCTTGAAACGTTAAACTTGCCAAATCTAAAAATGTTCTTGCCTTTCCTGATCCAAGATTGTAAATACCGGAATGTTCCTGGTTTTGCATCAAGAATTCACACACTTTTGCCACATCCTTTACATAAACGAAGTCGCGTAATTGCTCTCCATCCTTGTATTCTGGATTGTGAGAACGGAACAATTGCATGTGTCCTTTTTCTTTGATTTGACGGTGCGTATGAAAAACCACACTGGCCATTCGTCCTTTGTGGTATTCTTTTGGACCGTAAACGTTAAAGAATTTTAGTCCTGCCCAAAATGGTGGTGTTGATGTTTGTTGAATCGCCCATTTGTCAAACTCGTTTTTTGAAATCCCGTATGGATTTAAAGGTTTCAAATTCGGAATGACCTCATTGTTGTCTTCGTAACCATATTCTCCTAAACCATAAGTCGCCGCGCTACTCGCATAAACCAATGGAATTTGGTGTTGGGTGCAGATGGTCCAAACAGACTTCGTGTAATTCAGGTTTAATTGATCTAGAATTTCTAGGTCTTTTTCGGTAGTATCTGTTCGAGCGCCTAAATGGAAAACAAATTCCACTTCGTTTGCATGTGCATTGAACCAATCAATAAATTCAGATCGTTCTATTTTTGAACTAAACTGGGTATTTTTCCAATTGTCTTCTTTGTCGATTTTCGTGAAATCATCGACTAAAACTAGGTTTGAATGTCCGAGCGCATTCAGGTGATCCACTAAGTAACTCGCGATAAATCCGGCAGAACCAGTAACAACTATCATTGGATGTTTTTAGAATAAACCATTGATTTCCGCATCAATCGAATTAATGATTTTACCTAAATCTTCTTGATTGTCAGGGAAACGGTTGTTATCGATGTCGATGATCAATACTTTTCCTTTGTCGTAGGTGGAAATCCATGCTTCGTAACGCTCATTCAAACGTTTCAAATAATCCAAACGGATGCTTTCTTCGTAATCGCGTCCACGTTGTTGGATTTGGCTTACCAATGTTGGAACGCTCGCACGTAAATAGATCAATAAATCTGGTGCGGAAATAAATCCATCCATTAAGTTGAACAAAGAGAAGTAATTTTCAAAATCTCTTGTCGTCATGAGTCCCATGGAATGTAAGTTCGGTGCGAAAATGAACGCATCCTCGTAAATTGTTCTGTCTTGGATAACCGTATGTGCGGTTTCTTTAATCTCTTGAATTTGCGTGAAACGACTGTTCAAGTAGTAAATTTGTAGGTTAAACGACCAGCGTTGCATGTCATCGTAGAAATCATTCAAATACGGATTTTGGTCAACATCCTCGTAATGAGTTTCCCAACCATAATGTTTTGACAATAAGTTTGTTAATGTGGTTTTACCCGATCCGATGTTTCCTGCGATTGCAACGTGCATATTCTGTATTTTAGAATGGCTAAATTACGATAATTCCGAGGAAGAAAAAAAGGGGAAAGCTTAGTATTTGACGGAATAAATGGAAATTTCTTGACCTTTTTGGATTCCGAGTAGATTACCTTGAAAGATAAAAGAGGAAATGGAACGATCCATCTGCAAATCTGGTTTTCTTTCGCTCGCTCGTAAATCGACTGGAATGAAGTGAAGGGATGTTGCGTTTTTGTCCAAACAGACAATTTGCTGATTCCAAAAGCCGAATTGCTGACAGTTTTCGAGTGCGTATGTTCCACTGAAGTTCAACAGAAAGTCATATCGATTCATCATCCCATCCGAGAAAAGTACGTAGAAATGATCATGGTATTCTTTCATTTCAAGAATCGAATTCCCCTTGGTTTCCACATTCTGAATGGACTGTAGGATTTGGGACTTTTGAAAATCGACTAAATTTAAGGATGAGCGAAACTGGTCAAAAACCCAGATTAAATTCGGACGATTCGATGCGCAAATAAAAACAACATTCGAGAATCCTAATTCACTTAAATCGATGATGTCCCCCTGCTGCGAAAGGGTTTTGTCAACAATGGCGATGGATTGTTGCACATCCGAAAACAATAGGATTTTCATCGCATTAATAGGTGAAATGGATTGAATGTTCCCGAGTGACTTAAACGTTTGATTGAATCTTCGTTCTCCGTTGATCGCTTTCTTTTGAATGTTATTTTCTGAAACGACCAATAAATTGTTTTGTCCATCGATTGTCCAAGTGTTAATCGGATTAGGGGATGTAAATGTTTCAACAAGCGTCAATTCTTGCGAGAACACAAGGATTGAAAAGCTTAAGTGAAGAAGGAGCCAAATGAATTTCATGCTTTTAAGTTAAGAATTTCATTTAATAATGTGGCGTCATTCATCAAGCGCGGCACTTTGTGTTGTCCGCCTAGTTTTCCTTTGGATTTTAGCCAAAGATGAAAGGTCCCACTTGGCACGATTGTCATTTTTGGATGGCCAATGTTGATGTTGTCTTTCCGTTTGGCATCGTAGTCCGCATTTTCTTCTTTTAAAAGCTGGTCTAATTTCTGTAGAAATTGTTGTTCATCCTCAGGTTGTTCCCTGAATTCAATCAACCAATGATGTCCACCAATCACTTTTTCTTCATCAAAATAAGGCGCAGCCGTATAATCACTTATTTGGGCATTTGTTCGTTGTGCTGCAGTACTAATGGCCTTCTCTGCATGTTCAATGATGAGTTTTTCTCCAAATGCATTGATGTAATGACTTGTGCGTCCACTTACGACAAAACGAAACGGATGGATTTCACTAAAGCGTACGGTGTCCCCGATAATGTAGCGCCACAATCCAGATGAAGTGGTGATGACCAACGCATATTCTTTACCTACCTCCACGTTTTCTAATGTAACAATTGTTTTTGAATGTAGTCCGTCGAATTCTTTCATGGGAATAAACTCGTAGAAAACCTGTGAATCGGTGAGTAATAAAAGTTCTTTTGAATCGATTTGATCTTGTAGTCCAAAATATCCTTCGGATGAATTGTAGGATTCCACGTAATTCATGGATGGAATTTGAAGGATTTCTTGAAATGCCGCTTGGTAAGGCTTGAAGGACATTCCACCGTGTATATAGAGTTCAAGATTTGGCCAAACTTCAACGATGGACTTTTTTCCGGATTTCTCTAGTACTTTTTTCAATAATAGTAGCGTCCAGCTTGGAATTCCAGCAATGATACAGATGTTTTCATTTAAAACGGATTCCGCCATTCGCTCTAGTTTCTCTTCCCAGTTTTCAAGTAGGGCAATATCCTTTTTGGGCGTGCGTCGTAATTCAGTCCAAGTTGGTAAATGATTAATGATGATCGCCGATAGGTCTCCAATGAAAATCCCTTCTTGAGATTGTTCAATTTTACCACTTCCACCAATAATCAAATGTTTGGCATTGTACAACTTACGTTTCGAATGATTCGCATAGTATTGTGCAAGTAAGTCCTTGCCATTCGCATAATGATTTTGCAACAGTGAATCTTGCGTGATGGGTAAGATTTTAATCCGGTCGGCCGTAGTTCCTGATGATTTGGCAAACCAACTCGTTTTTCCAGGCCACAATTGGGATTCTGAACCAAGAATGGATTCTTCGATGTACGGCTTTAATGTTCCGTAATCACTTAAGGGGATTGTTCTTTGAAATGTGTCAATTCCATCAACATCCGTTAATCCGAATTCTTGTCCGTACACTGTTTTCTTTCCATTTTCTATTAGAAAGTTAAATGTTTTCAGTTGATTCGAAATGGGATGTTGGCGGTAATCATTAATGCGCGCCATGCGTCTTCCAATCAACCAAGAAAATACGGAGTTGAAAGGCATAGTTCAACAAAGTTGATGAATGGAAAACGAAGTTGATTTTATCCCCAGATAAGGACAGAAATCAAGATAGATAAAATAATAATCGTATAAATTGTTCCTACTGCTGCAGTCGACCCTTCAAAGAAATTATCTGACATAATGTTTGTTTTAGACTTCAAAAGTAGGAATTGTTTTGCTTATATCGTTCAGTTTGGACAAAAAAAAGCCCTTTAAAAGGGCTTTTGAAGTCATTTAATATCAACTTAATCTCTACTTCCGAAAAGACGCAAGAGCGTAAGAAATAAATTAATAAACGTAATGTACAATGTTAGTCCACCGAACAAAGCCATTTTACTGCGCTGTTCTTGGTCCATTTCGGCATTATGAGCCATTTCTTTTAACATCTGCATTTTGTAGGCCACTAATCCTGTAAAGACAAAGACACCGATGTAGGTAATCATTTTATCCATACCTGAACTTTGCATGAACATGTTGATGATGCTTGCGATGATGATTCCACCGAGAGCCATGTACAACAAGCTTCCGAATTTCGTTAAATCTGTTTTTGTCGTGTATCCCAAAACTGCCATGATTCCGAATGCTCCCGATGCAGCAAAAAACGTAAGCGCAATCGATCCCATGGAATAAATCATGAAAACAAACGACAAACTGAGTCCCATTAAAACGGAATAAACAATGAAAAGCAATAAAATTGTTTTCATGGACATGCGTTCTAGTCCCATGCTCATGGCAAATACCACGACGATTGGTGAGAACATCACTACGTAATACAACGGAGAAACACCCGTTTCTGTTAAAAAAAGTGTCGCAATGTAAGCTGGATTTGTTCCAACTGTGTACGCAATAATACCGGAAATACTCAATGCAGCAAACATGTACGTGTACACACTGCGGATAAAATCTCTGGCGATGTCTGAAGAAACAGACTGGTCATTGTTTAAGTAATCATTCATGTTAATGTAATTTAGCCTGTACTAAATTAATAAATTCTTTTCGCGTGGCATCATTTGATAAAAATAATCCAGTAAATGCACTAGTAGTCGTAACGGAATTTTGTTTTTGTACTCCGCGCATTTGCATGCACATGTGACAGCATTCAATGACTACTGCAACACCTTTAGGTTCCAGTGTACGTTGAATACAATCGCGAATTTCTAAAGTCAACCTTTCTTGTACTTGAAGACGTCTAGCATAAGCATCTACCACTCGTGGTAATTTGCTTAATCCAACAATTTTACCATCTGGAATGTATGCAATGTGCGCTTTCCCGAAAAAAGGAAGCATGTGGTGCTCACACATGGAGTAAACTTCGATGTGCTTTACAATAACCATTTCGGAATAGTCTTCATGGAATATCGCTTGACGAATAAGTTCGTCTGGATTGATGTCGTAGCCATGCGTTAAAAACTTCATCGCTTTTGCAACTCTTTCTGGTGTTTTTAATAATCCTTCTCTCTCTGGGTCTTCACCAATTTGTTCGATGATTGAGCGATAATGTCCTTCCATTCCTTTTTAATTTAATGTATTTTCTTTTAATGAACAACGAAGGAAACCTAAAAAGGTTCTTTTCCTCCGTAATATTCCACAAAGTTATTTTCGGTTTCGATCAGTTTGATTTTGGCCATTTCACCTCCATGTTCTTGAACCAGTGGATCTAAGATGTCCCATATGGCAATTGCCAGGTTTTCTGTTGACGCCATGATTCCTTCCAGAAAAGGGACATCCAAATTTAAATTCTTGTGATCTAGTGCCTCAATTATGTGCTCGCGCACCAGGATACTCAGTACTTTTAGGTTCATCACAAAACCAGTTTCAGGATGTGGAACACCTTTCACAGTTATGTATAATTGAAAGTTGTGTCCATGCCAGTTGTAATTCGAACATTTTCCAAATACTTCTAGATTTTTTTCACTAGTCCATTCTGGTCTCCAAAGTTTGTGCGCGGCATTAAACGTTTCTCTTCGGGTGATGTAAACTGTTTTCATAGCTTATACAATGTTTTAAGACACTAGTTCACATTTCATGACTCCATCGCGATCTAAGTCCAATAGCTTGATGGATTGAAAGGTGTTAACTAAGTCCGTCTGATAGGTATATTTTACTTTCACATAATTTTCGGTGAATCCATACATGATTCCCTCATCTTCTTCTTGTTCAAACAACACACTTCGAACGGACCCCATATTTTCAGAGTAAAACTGTCTTTTTTTACGATCGGAAAGTAAATGTAGTTGTTTGCTGCGTTCGCGTCGAACCTCCATTGGAACTGCTTCCCCCAATTTTGGCGCGCCGGTATTAGCTCGTTCGGAGTAGGTGAAGACATGTAAATAGGAAATGTCGAGGTCTTTCAAAAAATCAATGGTTTCCTTGAAATCTTCATCCGTTTCTCCTGGAAATCCAACAATCACATCTACGCCAATGCACGCATCTGAGCGGAGGGATTTGATTTGTTGAACACGTTCCGCGTACAGGGAACGCTCATATTTTCTACGCATCAATTTCAGTATTCGATCGCTTCCCGATTGAAGTGGAATGTGGAAATGTGGAACAAAGCGTTTGGATTTGGATAAACAAAAATCGATGATTTCGTTGGATAAAAGATTCGGTTCGATTGATGAAATGCGGTAACGGTCTATTCCGTCTATTTCATCAAGTCCTTGTATTAATTGATAAAAATCTTCATCACCACCTTGTCCAAAATCACCAATGTTCACCCCCGTAAGGACCACTTCTCTAATCTTTGTTTCAGCAATTTTCTTTGCTTCGATAAGTGTTTCTGCAATCGTAGCATTTCTACTTTTCCCTCTCGCAAGCGGAATCGTACAGAAGCTACAAAAATAATCACAGCCATCTTGAACCTTTAAAAAGGAACGTGTGCGATCACCAAAGGAGTGAGAGGGAACAAACTCTTTTGTTTCTTTGATGTTGTCGAAAGAGACGATTGTTTCGCTTGTGTTCTGATCAATTTTCTCTAAATGTTCGAGAATGTTGAATTTTTCGTTTGCACCCAAAACCATATTCACACCATTGATTTGCGCGATTTCTGTAGGTTTTAATTGTGCATAACATCCAACAATGACAACAAACGATTCTGGATTTATTTTCTTTGCGCGTTTTACAAGTTGCTTACATTTCTTGTCCGCATTTTCCGTAACGGAGCACGTGTTGATCACATAAACATCGGGATGCTCTTCGAATCCAACCTTCGCAAATCCAGCGTCCTCAAACAATCTGGATATAGTGGAGGTCTCGGAGAAATTTAATTTACATCCAAGTGTATAAAAAGCGACTTTTTTGAATTGATTCATTGAGGGGGTAAAGTTAATGACTTATTTTGTGAAAGGAAACCTTCTCATCCCGCTTTCCGTGTTCGAAATCTGATTTCAATGTGATGAGTCGTTCGTTTAATTGCTAATTTTGCTAAAAAAAGAAGAATGAAATTCGATATAGCAGTGATTGGTGGTGGAATTGTAGGTGCAGCAACTCTTTACAAGTTACAAGTAAAATACCCAAATTTAAAAATTGCTCTTTTTGAAAAAGAAGCACTTTTAGCAGATCACCAGACTGGACATAACTCAGGGGTTATTCACTCCGGACTTTATTACAAGCCGGGATCATTGAAAGCGCGTAATTGCATTCAGGGACGTCACGAATTAGTTGCTTTTGCGAAAGAATACGGAATTCAACACGATGTGTGTGGAAAAGTAGTTGTGGCAACGGATGCAAGTGAATTGCCAAACATGGACCGAGTATTCAAAACAGGACTCGAAAATAAAATTGAAGGAATTCAAATGATTACTGCGGATGAGGTGCGAGATATCGAACCTTTTGTAAAATCCATAGGCGGTATTCACGTTCCATGTACTGGAATCATTGATTTCAGAGGCGCAACAAATAAAATGGTTGAAATTGCCTTGTCCTTGCAGGAAAACAGCAAGCTTTTTCTTGAAACGGAAGTTTTGTCCATTGAGAAAGGTGAGGAAATCTCTACCATTCACACGACGAAAGGATCCTTCCAAGCAGAATACCTTGTTTTTTGTGCAGGATTACAAGCGGATCGATTAGCGAGAAAAGATGGTGTGAAGTTAAAGGAACAAGTTGTTGGATTCAGAGGAGATTATTATGAATTGACGCCTGAAGCGAAACACAAGGTGAAAAACCTCATTTATCCAGTTCCAAATCCAGATTTCCCCTTCCTTGGTGTCCATTTTACGCGCATGACAGATGGTGAAGTGGAATGTGGTCCGAATGCGGTATTTACATTTAAACGCGAGGGATACGGTAAAACGGACTTTTCATTGAAAGACACCTATGATGCTTTGACATATGGAGGAACATGGAAATTATTCATCAATAACATGAGTTTTGGAATCAACGAATATAGACGAGCGTTTTCGAAAAAGTTATTCTTGAAAACTTTGCAACGAATGATTCCAGATTTAACAATGGACGATATCCATCCTGGACGTTCCGGTGTTCGTGCCTTGTTATTGGCAGAGGACGGTGATACGCGTGACGATTTTCGCATCGAATACCACGGAAAATCCATTCACGTATTGAATGCTCCTTCTCCAGCTGCTACGGCTTCTTTGGCCATTGGACAGTACATAGCAGATGAAGCTGAAAAACAATTTAACTTGAAGTAATCTTCGGGACTTATTGCCTTGTCAGTTTTCCTTCTTTCCAATCTTGGATCAATTTTGCCCAAGAATAAGGATTCAATAAATTATTGACTGGAAGTTGTCCGTTCGTGTAAAGACGCGTGTTTCTCATGTTGTAGGCATTTCCTGACGCTAAGGACGCATCGGATTCTAAGCGAGCTGCCACGAAAGCCAATGATTCACCTGATAATTCTTTTTGAGCTCGACGAACATCGTCCTCGTAAGGTGTCATGTTCACAAAGTAATCGGCAAATTGTGAACGGGTAGGCCATGGATGCACCACTACAGTGGGTAAAACCAAGGTGTCGCGCACCAACATATGAATGATGCTGTAGCGATTATCCTTTAAACTATCCGGAACAATATATGGTGAGGTTTGAAAACCTTCACGCGAAAAGAAAACGGTGTCTCCTGGCTGAGTAACCAGTGTGAAAAAACCATAAAAATCAGATACAACACCCTTTTTTAGAGATCGATTATAAGCCGTTGAATAGGGAAGTGGAATCGCTTCCTCGGTCACAATGACACCGGATAATTGAATTAACTGCGTGTTTTTTTGTCCGAATGAAGGAAAGCTGAGTGCAATAATCAAAAGGTAAAATAATGTCTTCATTGGTGTATTTTGTATACAAGGTTAAGTAAAAAGCGTCAAATGCTCATTTATTAGTAATAATTTAACAATTGACCGCTGCTAAAACGAATAAGCTGCCGATTTATTACTAAATTTGTAAGAATTTATTACAAAAAAATAAGTTCACATGTCTCTCGATAACTTACAAAAAATTTCTGAAGGATTAACATACGATGATGTTCTGTTGGCACCTGCTTATTCAGAAGTTTTACCTCGTGACGTTTCCTTAAAAAGTAAATTTACGCGCAACATTACGGTGAATACGCCAATTGTTTCAGCAGCTATGGATACTGTTACGGAATCCGCATTGGCGATTGCGATCGCACAACAAGGTGGAATTGGTGTCGTGCACAAAAACATGACAATTGAGCAACAGGCTCTTCAAGTGCGTAAAGTAAAACGTTCGGAAAGTGGAATGATTGTTGACCCAATTACCTTATTGGAAAATGCACTAGTTCAAGACGCTCTTCAATTAATGAAAGAAAACAGCATCGGTGGTATTCCTGTTGTCAACGCAAACAAAGAGTTAAAAGGAATTCTGACAAACCGTGATTTGCGTTTTGAAAAGAACATGTTGCGTCCAGTAACGGAAATCATGACTTCTGAAAACATCATTACGACGGGCGAAACGACAGACTTGACTACAGCAGAAGTCATTTTGCAACAAAATAGAATTGAAAAATTACCGGTGGTAGATGAGCATAACCGTTTGATTGGTTTAATCACGTACCGCGATATCATTAAAGTAAAAGAACATCCATATTCTTGCAAGGACTCCTTGGGGAGATTGCGCGTAGCGGCTGCTGTTGGTGTGACACATGATACTATGGAACGTGTTACAGCATTGGTGGAGGCAGGTGTAGATGCCATTGTGATTGATACAGCGCACGGACATACAAAGGGAGTAGTTGATCAACTGAAAAGTGTGAAAGCGAAATTTCCGGATTTGGATGTCGTTGTCGGAAACATTGCCACTGCAGAAGCGGCAAAATATTTAGTAGAAGCAGGAGCGGATGCGGTAAAAGTTGGAATTGGTCCTGGATCAATTTGTACCACACGTGTGATTGCAGGCGTGGGTGTTCCACAGTTGACAGCAGTTAATGAGGTGGCACAAGCCATCGCAGGATCAGGAGTTCCAGTGATTGCAGATGGTGGAATTCGTTATACGGGTGATATCGTAAAAGCCATTGCAGCAGGAGCAGATGTTGTCATGTTAGGATCCATGTTTGCTGGAGTGGAAGAATCTCCAGGTGAAACAATCATTTTCGAAGGAAGGAAATTTAAGTCCTACCGTGGAATGGGCTCCATCGAAGCCATGCAAAAAGGATCAAAAGACCGCTATTTCCAAGATGCAGAAGATGATATTAAGAAATTAGTTCCGGAAGGTATTTCTGGACGTGTTCCTTACCGTGGAAAATTATACGAAGTGATGTTCCAAATCATTGGTGGACTTCGTGCTGGAATGGGATATTGTGGTGCGCCAACCATTTCAAAGTTACAAGGAGCTAGGTTCGTTCGTATTACTTCTGCAGGAGTACGTGAATCTCATCCTCATGATGTGACCATCACCAGAGAAGCGCCAAATTATAGTATCAAATAAATGAACGAAATTTACGTTCGCAAAATGTAACGGAAACAAAATAACTAATTAGAAATGAAGAAAATTATCGTTTTAATCTTAATCTTCACAGGTATCCAAGGTGCAATTGCACAAAATGATCCTGTAGTAATGGAAATCGATGGGAAACCAGTCACGAAAAGTGAATTTTTACAGATTTACTTAAAAAACAATCCAAGTCCTAAGTACGATCAAGCTTCTTTGGATGAATATGTGGAGATGTTTACTAAGTTCAAATTAAAAGTAGCAGAGGCTGAAAAATTAGGATATGATACCATTCCAAAATTGAAAAAGGAATTGGACGGATATCGTAAGCAATTGGCATTGCCTTATTTAATTGATTCTGTTGAAAATCAAGCGATGGTGGCTCAAGCCTATGATCGCATCAAAAATGAAGTTCGCGCTTCGCATATGTTAATTCGTGTCGATGCCAATGCAAGTCCCAAAGATACTTTGGTCGCATACAATAAAATTATGGCGCTAAAAGCACGAATCGAAAAAGGAGAAGACTTTGCTTCCGTGGCGAAAATGAAAAATGGTTCAGAGGATCCATCTGCGGCATCGAATGGTGGAGACTTAGGATTTTTTACAGCTTTTCAAATGGTGTATCCATTTGAAGAAAAGGCGTTTACCACTCCAGTTGGACAGGTTTCAGAGCCATTTCGAACTCGCTATGGTTACCACATCGTGAAAGTGACAGACAAACGTCCTTCCCGTGGAACAATTCGTGTAGCACATATTATGGTTTCAACAGGAAAAGACGCTACCACCGAAGCAAAAGGAAATGCAGAGAAAAAAATCAATGAGATTTATGACAAATTAGTCGCAGGAGAAAAATGGGAAACACTCGTTTCCTTGCACTCTGATGATGCGAATTCTGTGAAGAAAAATGGTGAGCTTCCAGCTTTTGGTTCAGGTACGACACAGCGCATGGTTCCTGCTTTTGAAGATGCGGCGTTTGCATTGAAAGAGGTTGGTCAGTTTAGTAAGCCTGTTAAAACGGACTTTGGCTTTCACATTATCAAATTGATGGAATGGAAAGAAGTTTCTTCTTTTGAGAGCATGAAAAAGGAATTGCAGACGAAAGTAAACAAAGATGAGCGTTCGAAAAAAACACAAGATGCGTTTGTATCCAAACTAAAAGCGAACTACCACTACGAATACAAAGGAGACAAAAACTTAAAATGGTTCAATGATAAATTGGACTCTACTTATTATATGGGAAAATGGAGCGCAGTTGGAAAGTTGAAATCGAATAAAGCTTTGTTCGAATTAAACGGAGAGACAGCGGATTTCACGCAACAGGCGTTTGCAAGTTATCTTGAAAAAAATTACCGTGGAGTGAAACGTGATGAAAGTAAGATCGTGGTAGCGAAGCAATATAAAAGCTGGGAGAAAGCAGCGATTTTACAATACGAAGAAACAATATTACCGACGAAATATCCGGAGTACAAAGCCTTGTTAAAGGAATACCATGATGGAATTATCTTGTATGAAATCATGCAGGATCGTGTGTGGAATAAAGCAGTGAAAGATACTGCCGGACTTCGAGCGTATTTTATGACTAATCAATCCAAATATACTTGGCCGAAGCGATTAGACGCAACTGTTTACGAATGCTTGAACAAAGAAATCGCGGTAAAAGTATCTGGAATGTTGAAGAATGACACGATTAATTCTAAAGATGTATTAGATGTCATCAACAAGGATTCAGAGTTGAACCTAAAAGTGAAAATGAACAAATTCGACATCGCTCAAACTCCTTACTTAGCGAATAAAACCTTAACAAAAGGGGTCAATCAAGCTTACGAATTTGAAGGAAAGTTTTATGTGGTGAAGGTAACAGCGGTATTGGAGCCAGGATTGAAAGAATTCAGTGAGGCGAAAGGAATGGCAACCTCCGATTATCAAAATTACTTGGAAACCACTTGGTTAGAATCGTTGAAGAATACGCATACAGTGAAAGTGAATAAAGATGTTCTTTATCAAATTGGAAATTAACAGATGAAGGGATACGCGCTGTTTGTTTGCTTATTTTTAAGTGCCTTTATTTTTGCTCAGCCATCCAAAGTGGTTAACAAAATTGTTGCGCAAGTAGGAGATAATATCATACTTTTATCAGACATCGAATCACAGTTATTGCAGGCAGAGCAAGGGCAAGTAAAGGTGACGAATGCCATGGAATGTGGAATTCTTGAGCAGTTGATGGTGCAAGAGTTACTCATCAACCAAGCCATGTTAGATAGTTTAGTCATCAAAGATGAAACAGTGGATTACGAAATGGAAAATCGACTTCGTATTCTAGAATCTAAAATGGGGGGGAGAGATAAACTGGAAGCCTATTACGGTAAGTCTGTTACACAAATCAAAGAAGAATTTCGTGCGAAAATCAAAGAACGTTTGTTGGCTCAAGAAATGGAGTCCAAAATTGTTTCGGAAGTAACTGTAACTCCTAAAGAAGTGGCGGCTTATTTCAATTCCTTACCGAAGGACAGTGTTCCTTACATTAACATGAAGTTGAGTTTTCAACAGATTGTTCAATATCCCGTAATTACGAAGGATGATAAAAAAAGAGCGTATGATCAATTAGCTGAAATTCGTGGATTAATCTTAACCAAGGGGAAAAACTTTGAGACAATGGCTCGAATTCATTCTCAAGATCCAGGAAGTGCTAGCCAAGGTGGAAAAATATCAGCAACAAAAGGAATGATGGTTCCACAGTTCGAGGAAACATTGTTTAAATTGAAAGTGGGAGAGGTTTCTGAAATCGTAGAGACCACCTATGGTTATCACATCATCAAACTAATTTCTAGAAAAGGAAATGATTACACCGTTTCTCATATTCTCGTCATGCCTGAGTTTAATGCAGAGAGCAGCAGCATCGCCACAACGAAAATTGATTCTTGTTATGCGATGTTAAAAGAAAACCGCATTACATGGGATGAGGCTGTGCTTCGCTTTTCGAATGACGACCTAACAAAACAAAATAGAGGAATCATTACAAATCCCATTTCTGGTGACCAACTTTGGGATATGGAGGACTTAAACGAAGTTGACCAGCAAATTTACCTCTTGACAGATGCTTTGAACAAAGGGGATGTCACTCAGCCAAGTATGTACATCGATATTTATGAACGCAAACAAGGAGTGCGAATCGTTCGTCTAGCGGAACGATTCCCTGCGCATCAGGCGAATTTGAATGACGATTATGCGTTAATAAAATTGGCTGCAGAAAACGATAAAAAACAAAAAATCATCGATAGTTGGGTAGATAGTAAAATTGGAAATGCTTATGTTCGAATCGATCAATCATACAATACGTGTGATTTTAGAAATAATTGGATAAAAACAAACGATAAGTAATGATGACAGATAAAGAGAAAATTGATCAACTTGTTGTAGATTATCATGCACTAAAAAACGAAATCCACAAAGTAATCATTGGTCAAGATGATGTGGTAGATCAAGTGTTAATTGCCATTTTTTCAAGAGCACATTGCTTGTTAGTTGGAGTGCCAGGATTGGCAAAAACCTTGTTGGTAAATACCATAGCCGAAACCTTAGGTTTATCGTTTAACCGAGTACAATTTACTCCGGACTTAATGCCATCAGATATCGTTGGATCTGAGATTTTAGACGAAAGTAAGCAGTTTAAATTTATTCCAGGCCCTTTGTTTTCCAACATTATCCTTGCGGATGAAATCAACCGTACGCCTCCAAAAACACAGTCAGCATTGCTCGAAGCGATGCAAGAGCGACGTGTAACGGCGGCCGGTAAAACGTACGATTTACCCGCTCCGTTTTTTGTTTTAGCCACACAGAATCCAATTGAGCAGGAAGGAACGTATCCATTACCAGAAGCACAGTTGGACCGTTTCATGTTTAATATTTGGGTAGATTATCCAAGTTACATAGAAGAGTTGGCGATTGTGAAAGCAACGACATCCGATACAAAAGTATCTTTGCAAAAACTTTTGAATGCTCAGCAAATCATGGAATATCAAGAATTGGTGCGACGCATTCCGGTTGCCGATAACGTTCTTGAATACGCCGTAAAACTCGTAGCTAAAACACGTGTAAATGCTCCAGAAGCAACCCAGTTGACCAAAGATTACATTACTTGGGGTGCTGGACCACGTGCTTCTCAATACTTAATCGTTGGCGCAAAGTGTCATGCTGCCCTACGTGGTAAGTACTCTCCAGACATCGAAGACGTGAAAATAGTGGCAAAAGCCATTCTTCGTCACCGACTCGTGCGTAATTACCGTGCGGAAGCGGAAGGATACTCAATGGATCGAATCATTGAAGAATTGTTGTAAAGACCGTTTTATTCAGTTTGCATTACGGCATCAATTCTGTTGTAAATAATTAGTATACAATTGAATAGCTTTGTTTGAAGCCGTTTTATTGGCAGGCTAAGTGTAATAAAGACGCTAAGTTGAATCCAAGTAACGATTTATGGAAGTAAAGAGTTTTTAACAATATGGCATTTTGTTGAAAACTGCACTTTGTTTACTTTTTATTTTCGGTTCAAAGGCTTTAATTTTAACTCAAAATTGAGTAGATGTTCGATGACGACGAAGAAGAATTTGCAGACGGCAGTTTGATCGAAGATATCGAACGCTTTGAGGCACATTTACAAGGGAATACCTTGATTTTTATGGATAGTGACCGCATCGAGAATATCATCGATCATTATTTGGTGCAAGGTCAATACCAAAAAGCGAAAGCTGCGTCAGAATTAGGGATGTATCAGTTTGCTTACAACCAACTATTTCAATTACGGAAAGCACAGTCCTTGGGTGGACTAGGTATATTGAATGAGGCGTTAGAAATAGTTCAAAGCGTTGAAAAAACAATGGAGCCTTCTTCAGAGTTGTTTTTAACCAAAGCCTCCTTGTATTCTCAATTAAGGGACCATAAGAATGCCATCAAATATTTTCATTTGGCTATCGAAATTTCTGAAGAAAATGAAACGGACTTTATTTACCTCGATATATCGATTGAATTTCAGCGAATGCGCATGTATCCAGAGGCTGTAGATGTGCTGAAGGAAGCATTGCGTGTAAATAAATATAATGAAAGTGCCTTGTACGAACTAGGAAGATGTTACGACATCATGGGGGAGAGTCAAGAAGCAGTTAAATCCTATACTGAATTTATCGACGAACAACCATATTCATCCACAGCTTGGTATAATTTGGGCAATGCCTACAGTAAGTTGGAAGATTTCGAGAAAGCTGTTTGGGCTTATGACTACGCCATTTTAATTAATGATGAATTTGGTCCAGCGCATTTTAATATTGGAAACTCTTATTTGTCACTCGAAAAATACCACAAAGCAATCGAGCATTTCGAAATGTGTCAAAAACACGATGGAGACGATGCCATGGCCATGTGTTACATCGGTGAGGCTTATGAACAATTAAATGAGTTCGATTTATCTAAACACTATTACAAGAAAAGCATCGAAATGGAACCAATGCTTCCAGAGGCTTGGCTTGGACTTGGAATTGTAGAAGACTTATTAGGGAATACCCGCGAAGGAATTGTCCTTATTCAAAAGGCCTTGGATTTTGATCCCGAAAATGCCGGAATCTTCCATGTCCTTGCCGGTGCATACGAAAAACTTGAATTGAGAGAGGAAACAATGTTTCATTATGAAAAGTCATTGGAGTTAAATCCTGCCGACGAAGAATGTTTATCCGATTACATCGAATTTATAAGTAGTGAGTCTCCAAAAGAGGCATACCATGTACTTCAGTCCTTTCTGGAGGGTGAAAAAGAAAACGGCATCGCTCACGTGCTAGAGGTGAATTTACAATGGCAACTCGGACAACGTTCCGAAGCCATTCGCTTATTTGCAAATTGCTTGGAAAAAGATTCCATCAAAGCAAAAACTATCTTTGAAATCAATCCTAAATTATTGGATGATCACGATTTCTTGAATTTATCCGAATAATTATGAATTTTAATTTAACTTTCATTCCTAAGAGAAGTGAAAAACCGCGTAATAAAGGTGTGACCATGATGATGGACAAAGGCCTTGGATTACGTGAGACTGAACATTTCATTGAAGCATCTGGACATTTAACGGACATCGTTAAGTTTGGATTCGGAACTTCATACGTGACGAAAAACTTGGAAGAGAAAATCGCTATGTATAAGTCTGCAGGTATTCGTCCTTATTTCGGCGGAACACTTTTCGAAGCGTTTTATGCGCGTGGAAAATTTAACGATTACCAAAAAGTCATTGATAAATACAAATTAGATCTTGTTGAGGTTTCTGATGGATCCATTGTTATTCCTCATGATGAGAAATGTAAAATCATTCATGAACTATCCAAAAAGATGACCGTGATGTCTGAAGTAGGATCGAAAGACTCTGGAATTTTAATCTCTCCGGCAAAATGGGTTCGCCTCATGAAAGGTGAATTAGATGCGGGAAGTTGGAAAGTGATCGCTGAAGGACGTGAAGCTGGAAATGTAGGCGTATTTCGTCCAAATGGTACCGCACACAGCGTGCTGATTAATCGAATTATCGCAAGTGTTAAACCGGAAGACATTCTTTGGGAAGCTCCACAGAAAAATCAACAAGTTTGGTTTATCAAATTATTTGGAGCCGAAGTGAATTTAGGAAATATTGCTCCAAACGACATGATTCCGTTGGAATGCCTTCGTTTAGGATTGCGCGGTGATACATTTTTCGATTTCCTTCCAAAATCTTATGCAGATCGCTTGAAACAAGTCAACGATGAGGAGGATGAAGTCGACGAAGACGATAATTGATTCAACTTCGGAGCTACGTCCGATACACCTTTTTAGCGGACATAGTGGTCCAATCTATGACATCGATGATGATGAGGTATTTGTCTACTCGGCTGCAGCTGATCGTTTCGTAACCCGATGGAATAAATCTACCGGAGAACAAGATGCATTTGCCATTCGATGTGAAGCCGTTCCTTTTTCAATTCAATTGTTTTTTAAGGGTGAGAAACTGGCTATTGGACTCGCATCTGGACAAATACATATTGTGGATATCCTTCAGAAACGAGAAACCCATCATTTCATACAGCATCAAGCAGGAATTTTCGCTATGTTTGAGACGAATGATCATCGCTTATTGTTTGTTGGTGATGCAGATGGATACTTAAGTGTTTGGGAAACTTCTTCGATGAAACTACTCATCATTCTTCCGCTTTCCTGTGGGAAGATTCGTTCCATTCGTCAATTAAATGAAACCAGTATTGTGATTGCAGGTGGAACAGGTGAGGTCCTGGTGCTAGAAACAGAATACTTTAATGAAAGCCATCGTTTTTATGCTCATGAGGCTGGAACAAGCGCGTTGTGTGCAGACAGTACGAGAAACGAACTAATCACGGGAGGAAAAGATGGTTACTTGCGTTGGTGGGATTGCGAAACGTTTTCTTTGAAGAAGGCATTACCGGCACACAAAGGAACCATTTACGGAATTGAACGCATAGATAATGATCATTTTGTTACGATCAGTCGTGATAAATCTGTGAAAATATGGAAGGCAAGTGATCGCAAGGTCATTCACAAGTTAAGTGATAAAAGTTCAGGTCATCGTCGGTCCATTAATGCCCTTTGCAGCAATGAAAAAGGAGAATTTGTTTATGCTGGAGATGATAAATTGATTCACTTATTTGAATTAGTCAAACAAGATTAGCACTTTGTGCGTAATTTTAACAAAATACCCTTCGTGAAAAAGTACGTACTTCTTCTTCTATTAGTTATTGGATCTGAATTAAACGCTCAGTTTCAATTCAATTTCAACGATTCGATTCTCGTTTTCAAAAACGGTAGTTACATGAGTTTAGCATGGAGCGGAGGACAAAATAACGCACAGTTTTCGGAGATTGATTACGATTTTGATGGGGATATGGACTTATTTGTCTTTGATAGAAGTCACGATCAAATTCGCTTGTACCGACATGAAGAGGCGAACGTACAACATTATTATGTTGCTGATCCTGCTGGATTTTTGCGTTTTCCACCAGGTTTACGCTACCGTGCTTATTGCGCCGATTACGATCAAGATGGTAAAAATGACTTATTTTGTTACACGATTGGTGGATTACGAGTGTACAAGAACGTGGGCAATGCTGCAGTTGGACTTCAATGGGAACAATACAGTAATTACATTACCTCCAATTACAATGGACCCGAATTGAATTTATACATCAGTTCTGCGGATATTCCAGCAATTGTCGATGTGGAAGGTGATGGTGATTTAGATATCTTAACCTACCACATCGGTGGCGAATATTTACAGTACCATCAAAATCAAAGCCGAGAACTTTATGGTCATTCCGATTCGCTGATTTTTGAGCTGAAAAATTCGTGTTGGGGTGGTTACCGAGAAGATGTGACCACCAATGGTGTGTTTTTGTTTGATACTTCTGGCCCTTGCAATGGCTCCAATGTTCCAAATCCGGAACTACCGCTAGGAAGTACACCTAAAGCTCACGCAGGATCAACGGTTCTTGCCCTTGATTACGACAATTCAGGTGTGCTGGATTTGATTTTGGGCGATGTTTCTTATACGAACATGATGTTGCTCATCAACGGCGGAACCGTTCCAAATTCCAATTCAGACATGGTTTCCATGAACACGAATTTCCCAAGTAATTCCACACCTGTAAACATGCAGCTTTTTCCTGCTGGATTTTATGTGGATGTAACTTTTGACGGTAAAAAAGACCTCATTGTGACACCGAATGCAAACAATGTGTCGGAAAATGAATCCAGTGCCTTGTTCTACAAAAATACAGGTGCCAACAGTCAACCAAATTTTGTGTACCAAACCAAAGCGTTTTTGCAAAATGAAATGATTGAACACGGAACGGCTGCTAGTCCGCATATCGTTGACCTGAATAACGATGGACTACTAGATCTCATCGTTTCCAATTTTTATGCTTACAAAGCGACAAATTTGAAAGAGAGTAGGTTGGCTTACTATCAAAATACCGGAACCATCGGAAATCCGAAGTTCACCTTTGTCGATGTGAATTTCTTAAACTTGGCACAGTCGAACCTTGGACTTCGCCTATTTCCAAGCTTCGGAGATTTAAATGGTGACGGAAAGACGGATATGATGATTGGATTGGAAAATGGCAGTCTTGCTTATTACCAAAACACAAGTACTGGATCAAATCCAACGTTTGCTGCGCCAATTTTAAATTATGCCGACCAATTGGGAACGGCTATCAGTACCGGACAATATGCATCACCCCAACTCTTCGATCTGAACAATGATGGTAAACTCGATCTCATCCTTGGAAAGAAAACGGGGGAACTGATGTATTTTGAAAATACGGGTTCCTTGTCAAATCCTTCGTTTACCCTAATCAACAGTGAATTGGGACTGGTGGATACAGATTCCCTAACGCCAGATGGTTATTCCGTTCCGCATTTCTTTCGTTTTCAAGATACAACCTACTTGCTGCTTGGCGCCCATGACGGAGCCATTCATTTCTATGATTCCATCGATGGGTCATTCGGTTCTGGACTTTCTTTTCACGAACGAAGTGCAGATTTTCTCGGTTTGAAGGCGGCAATTGGCGCGTATAGTTCTTGTTTTATAACTGATATTGATGGAGATAACCATCTTGATTTGTTTGTCGGTCAAGACCTAGGTGGGATATTTCGTTTAGAGGATCAACCGGGAAGCACATTGACCATTGAAGAAGAAGCTCCGAATGAGCTGCATGTTTATCCAAACCCAGCAACGACGGAAATCACTGTTGTAAGCGGTCAAAACACCGAAGAGATGGATGTTTATTCCTTTGATGGAAAATGGATTTGTACGTGGGAAATTTCGCCAGGAACAACGATTTTCTCACTGTCTGATTTTGAAGCCGGTTTTTACATTCTTAAAGGAAGAACAAGTGGCATTCATCAGAAATTTTGGAAACGATAAGCTTATTTAACGGCCAATTCAAAGAAGGTCGAGCCGTTTAATTCACCGCGTAGTTGATCGCCAATTTGAACCGGTCCGACTCCTGCTGGAGTTCCGGTATAAATCAAATCACCTGTTTTTAAGGTCATGAACTGAGAAACATATGAAATGATTTCATCAATACTAAAGATAAAATCACGTGGGTGTCCCGTTTGTTTTAAGACATCGTTTTGATAGAACGTGAATTCTGTCGTGGATAAATCCACATCGTTTTTGTTGATCCATTTGTTGGACAATACGGCACTAGAATCGAATCCTTTTGCTTTTTCCCAAGGAAGTCCATTTGCTTTACAGTTCTCTTGAATATCGCGAGCCGTTAAATCAATTCCAAGTGAAAATTCAGAATAGTATTTGTGTGCAAAAGCCTTGTCGATGTGTTTTCCTACTCGGTCAATTTTTACCACAAGTTCACATTCAAAATGTAAGTCCTTGGTAAAGTTTGGGTAGTAAAAATCGCCTTCACGTAAAATGGCTGTATCAGGTTTAAGAAAATACAAAGGTTCAGAAGGAACCGCAGATTTCATTTCTTTTGCGTGATCAGCGTAGTTTCGTCCAATGCAAATAATCTTCATTATTTATTGAATTTTTGCTTGAGTAGGTCTAATTTATCTTCTAGCGGAATCGCATCCTTCTCTGCCTTGATACGTTCCATTTCTTTTCGTAGAATTTGCTTAGTGTACAAAGGGAAATCTGCTTCGAGCATCCAGCCGTAATATCCTGGTTCTTCTTTGTGCACTTGAACAACACTTTTGTTTTTGTGCTTCCCGAAATTGTATATCAATTCTTTCTTGGCGTTGTAAGCTAATCTCCCAGCAAAATCAGCAAGTTGAAAATCTCCCGCTTTGGAGAAATCTGCAAGGGAGTCGATGTCTTTCGCTAAACTTGGGTATTTTTCCAATTGTGCGATCAATACTTCGTAGGTTGCTAACGTATCGTAAATGGCATTGTGCGCATTTT
>JBAWZN010000008.1:0-83026 GCA_037143015.1 Flavobacteriia bacterium | reverse complement strand
TTCCGGTTGACGTTTCGTTATAACTTGCTCAAAATGACTCATATCTTGCGCGTTTTCAAAAATGGGAATTTCAATGCGGCAATCATGCGTTTTGACTCCTGCGAATCCTTTTTGAAGTTCATAGTTTTCGACAGTGAAAAACCGGTCGTTCTTCTTCGAAATCAAGACTGGATTTTTTGAATGACTATGTAAAATGACTTGAGCATCCGGGAACATACGATAAATCAGTACATGGATCATTGTTTCATCGGAAGGTTTGATCCCTTCGAATGGTGCTTGAACCGTGCCATTTTCATCAATTGAGATAAAATCATCCGCACAAAACGTTGATTTATCCACACCAGAGCGAGAAACCCAAATTTGACCATTTTCCTTAAACGAATAATTGGTAGATGTTGCTGGTGACCATCCTTTTTGGTGGTAGGCACGAATTGTTTCCGCTAAGCTAACTTTCATTTGATTCATCTTATATAAACGAAGAAAAACGCACCAATTGATGCGTTTTTCGTTGTTTGTAATTTCATATCATTATTTCGCCAACAGTTCTTTTACTAAGGAAGCGATTAATTTTCCATCCGCTTTGCCAGCCAATTTACCACTTAACACACCCATTACTTTACCCATGTCCTGAGGTCCGGATGCGCCTACACCTTCGATTGCCGCGACTACTTCGGCTTTCACCTCTTCCTCGCTCATCATTTTCGGCAAGTAAGCTTCTATAATCTTCGCTTGAAAAAGTTCATCATCTGCCAAATCCTGACGATTTTGGGCAATATATAACTCATAGGTTTCCATTCGTTGCTTATGCAACTTCATGCAAATTTTTATTCCCGCTTCCTCACTTACCTCTCCATTACCGGAAGTAGCTTCTAGTAATAGTTTCGATTTAATATCTCTCAAAGCAGCTAACTTTTCTTTCTCTCTAGCTAACATTGCTTTTTTGATATCCTCATTAATCAGTTCAGTAAATCCCATTAGTCTACGTTATCGTGTAAGAAATTATTCGTTCTTAATCCAACTCTACCCTCTTCATCTTGAGACAAACCAAAGCGTGAAAATCGTTCTTCTGTACTAGGTGTGGATTGTTGGATACTTATATTGCGGCGAACAAAAGCGGGCTCATTTTCGAATTCCACAATTCCTTCTGCTTTTTTCAATTTCGCTGTATATTCTTGAATACGAGAAACTCGTTCTTGTGCTTTGCGTTGTTGTTCTTCAGGTGAAAGGATGCGTTTAGCAGGTTCGATACTCATACGTTCCTCTGCATCATCTTCCAACATGTGGCGAACGATTGTTTCCGTTTCATTTACTTCAGAAACAGTTTGAATCGGAGCCTGGTATACCACTTCCTCTTCCATTGCAGATGAACTTGCATCCATCACATCCCAAGAAAATCCAGCGTTGTCCTCAAAACTTTCTACTGATGCTTCCACGTCAAATGCCTGCATATCTGAAACCGAAGTTACCTCCTCGTTCAAATGATAGGAAAAGTTTTCACTTTCTGCCGGTTCTTCCAATTCAAAACGCGTTGTTTCAGCGATTGGTTCTTCCACGTTATTTACCGGTATCGATACTGGCATTGATACTGGAGAATGACTTACAATCGTTTCTTCTGCTTTTAAAAATGGCTCTTGGCTTATTTCACTCTGGATCGTTGTGTGTTGTACAGGAGATTCTAGTGGACTAACAATCTCTATTCTGTTTTCATCCTCCAGCGCGACGATCTTGCGCTCTGGAGCTCTCTCAAAACCCGTAATTGGGGAGGAAGAGAATCCTGTTGCGATTAATGTGATAGATATTTTATCTCCTAAGGTTGCATCATAACCATGACCCCAAATGACATCAGCCGTAGCTCCGGCTGCATCTTGAATATAGTCCGTGATTTCTGTAATTTCGTCCATCATCACTTCCTGATCTCCATAAGTGATGTTCAATAACACATAGCTTGCGCCATTGATATCGTTGTCGTTCAACAACGGAGAAGTCAATGCTTCTTTCACCGCAACCAGTGCACGATCTTCACCTGCTGCAACAGCACTACCCATAATGGCCTGACCACTATTACGCAATACCGTGTTCACATCGTTGAAATCCACGTTGATTGTTCCTGTTACTGAAATTACTTCTGCAATACCTTTCGCTGCTACTGTCAATACGTTATCAGCATGAGAGAAGGCACTAGAAAGCGACATGTTTTTCCCAAATTCACGCAAACGCTCGTTGTTGATGATTAACAAAGTATCTACGTTTTGACGCATTTTGTCTAATCCTTCCTCCGCTTGTTGGCGGCGTTTTCTACCTTCAAAATTAAAGGGAACTGTTACGATTCCTACCGTTAAAATCCCAAGATCCTTCGCTACTTGTGCAATCACTGGTGCAGCACCTGTACCTGTTCCACCGCCCATTCCTGCGGTAACAAAAACCATTTTCGTGTTTTTGGAAAGGATTTCGCGAATTTCTTCGATGTTTTCAATCGCTGCATTCATTCCCATTTCAGGGATCATTCCAGCTCCTCGACCTTCAGTTAAGGTTGGACCCAACTGAATTTTATGTGGGACTGGAGAAATATCCAAGGCCTGACGATCCGTATTACATACAATAAAATCCACTCCAACAATTCCTTGCAAGAACATGTGATTTACTGCATTCGAACCACCACCTCCGACACCAATTACTTTGATGATTGAGTTTGCGTTACTTTCTGCTGCCGCTCCCATTTTAGGTAAGTCAAATTCCATATCCATTATTTTTTTCTATTAATCTTTATCATCAAAAAATTCACCAACTGACTGTTTAAGTTTCTCTAAAAACCCACGGTCTCTTCTTGGATTTGAGTGTGTAATTGCCGTATGACTTGTCGCTGAAACCTCTTCTTTTTTCGGGATGAAATCCAAACCTGATTTCTCTGCCGCTTCAAATCCTTTCAATACAAGTCCAATTCCTGTTGAGAACATTGGACTAGCCAATTTATCTAAGTCGTTGGTATTCGCTAAGTGTTCTGTTGGATAACCAATTCGTGTATCCATTCCAGTCATGTATTCGAAAAGTTGAGTCAGGTGCTTTAATTGAGCTCCTCCACCGGTTACGACAATCCCACCAATGATTTTTTTCGAATATCCTGAGTTAATGATTTCGTAATTCACCAACTCAATGATTTCTTCCATGCGAGCTTGAATAATGCTTGCTAGGTTTTTCAAGGTGATTTCTTTGGGTTCACGTCCACGCAAACCTGGAATACAAACAACCTCATTTTCTTTGCTTTCTGAGGCCAATGCACTTCCGAATTTCACCTTCAATGATTCCGCATGACGTTGCATTATTCGACATCCTTCTTTGATATCATCTGTAATGACGTTTCCACCAAATGGAATAACTGCCGTATGACGAATTAATCCATCTTGGAAGATTGCAACATCCGTTGTTCCACCACCGATATCAACCAAAACGACACCTGCTTCTTTCTCTTCGTCGCTCAACACAGCTTCAGCAGATGCAATTGGTTCCAAAATAATTTCTTTCACGTTTAGTCCTGCGCGGTCAACACAACGCTTAATGTTCTTTAGGTTGTTTACTTGTCCTGTAATGATGTGGAAATTTGCTTCTAGTCTAACTCCACCCATTCCGATTGGATCCTTAATATCAGCCTCATTATCCACAATATATTCCTGAGGAATAACTGTGACAATTTCCTCTCCTGGAGTCATCACCAATTGATACACGTCATCAACGAATGCGTCGATGTCTTTTTGCGTGATTTCACCTTGTGCATCGCGACGGGTGTACATGCCTCTGTATTGAATACTGCTGATGTGTTGTCCAGCAATTCCCACATTGACATTCTTTACGATCAAATCTCCATCCACAGATTTCTGTGTGAGTTCAACTGCTGTATTAATCGATTGAACAGTTCGTTCTATATTCGAAACTACACCACGCATCACACCGAGGGATTCACTTTTCCCCAACGCAACGATTTCAATTTTATTGTGTTCGTTTTTACGTCCAACGAAACAAGCAATTTTCGTTGTCCCGATATCGAGTCCAACAACAATCTTGCTCCGCTTCACTTCGCTAGTTGGCTCTTTTTCTACAAACGATTTGTCCTTCATACTTTACACTTATTTCGCTATACTTATTCCACCCTTCATAGGGCATGGCTTCTCTATAAAACTCCAATATCCGTTCAAATTTATCCTTCACATCTTCATCCGAATTGGCTGTTCCGAGATTGATTTTTTGATCGCCTACAATAGGAATTAGTACAAAATCACCGTTCTTTTCACGGTAAACTTGACCAATCATTTTATGCAAAATTGGATCATTACAAACATAATTTGAAATTCGATAGATATCATCTAAATTTCGAATACTTTTCAAGGAATCGTTGTTAATAATTCTATCAATAGAATTAGGGGTAAAACGGTCTTTGATGAAACCTGAAAAAACGAGTACGCGTGCGGTATGCAAACTAGATCGATTCATCAAGAATCCGTCCTCATCGAGGTAAAAACTTTGGCCTAATTGATTAAATATTCGCGCAATGGGTTTTCGTAGATTCAACTGTATATCCCACTCATTTCCAATGCGTTTGAAAACCTTGACATTTTTAACCTCTGGCATTAACGAAATAACGTATTCAATTTTTCGAATATTTAGCTTACCTACTTGTTCATTTTCTTGAATCAATCGGTGAAGTTTAAGTCGGTCAATAAGCTCTGGTTCGGTCAAAAAAGCGTCCCCGTCTACATGGATAGAAATTTTAGGAATATCATATTTTTTTTCTTTCTCTTCCTTGTTAGCGAAGACCAATATGGTCACAACTCCTGCCGCTACCAAAATCCACAAACTAATTTTCATCCAATTTTTCATGTCAATCAGCGAGATTTATCGTTAACAATTCTTTTAAAGACGGCACCAATCGATCAATATCCCCAGCACCGATTGTCAAGAGCACTCCTTCTGTGTATTGGCTTAAATACGGCAATAGTTCACTTGGTTTTTTTATCGATTTCTGTGTGTTTTTACACTTCGAAAATAGCCATTCACTTGTTATTCCTTGTATTGGTTCTTCGCGGGCTGGATAAATGGGAAGAAGTATTAATTCGTTTAATTCAGATAGTTCTTTCGCGAAATCTTCAGCGAAATCTTTCGTCCTTGAAAACAAGTGCGGCTGGAAAACACCGGTAATTTTCTTTCCAGGATATAAGAGTTTTATAGAGCTTACTAAAGCCGCAATTTCCTGAGGATGATGGGCATAATCATCGACATACACGAGATTTTCTGTACGTATGATGTACTCAAATCTCCTCTTCACACCAAGGAAATTTTTTAGTCCAGAACGGATTTGTATTTCATCCATCCCTAATTCATGAAGGAGTCCAACGCATGCGAGTGCATTCTCTGCATTGTGTATGCCTGGTAATCCAAATTGAACCGTTCGCCACCATGTATTTTTTAAGCGAATATCCCCGCACAAAAATCCATCAATCCAATGAAGATTGAACACCGAATAGTCGGCACTTTCAGATTCAACTGCATAGGTGAAGGTTGTTCCTAAGGATGGTAAATGAAGTCCTTCTTTTTGCAAACAAATTCCTTTTGGATCTAATTTCATCGCAAACTGACGAAATCCTTCTTTGAATTGCTCGGCTGTTCCGTAAATATCCAAGTGATCCGGGTCTGCCGAGGTGATGATGGAAGCAAAAGGTGATAAATGAAGAAAAGATCGGTCAAATTCATCTGCCTCTATCACGGTAAACAAACTGTCCTTGTTCAACACCAGATTCGATTGAAAGTTCGTAGCAATTCCACCGAGAAAGGCATTGCATTTCATATCAGATTGATCTAACATAAATGCCAACATGCTACTCGTTGTCGTCTTTCCATGTGTTCCTGCAACGCAAAGTCCTTTGGATTGACGCGTCAACATTCCAAGAACTTCTGCGCGCTTGAGAAGTGTAAATCCACCGTTTTTAAAAAAATTCAATTCCCCAAGTTGCTTAATGGCTGGAGTATAGACGACGAGGGTTGTTGTTTGATCCGTAAATTGTTCTGGGAGTTGGTCATCCAAATCATCAAAATGAATCAAGCATCCTTCGAGTTCCAACTGCTTAGTCAATGGTGATGGCGTTTTGTCATATCCGCCAACAGTTAGTCCGTTCTGGTTGAAATAACGAGCCAAAGCTGACATGCCAATGCCTCCAATTCCGATAAAATAAACCTGTTTATATTGCTCGAACTGCTGCATTTTCTTAGATAATTGATTCACAGGCATCGACGATTTCAATGCAGGCATTTGGTTTGGCTAAAAGTCGAATGGATTTCGCTAGTTGATCACAAAGAACCGGGTTATTTAACAATTCTATGGCACTTGGAATTAATGTTTCTTTCGATTTCCCGTCGCTCACTAAAACCGCCGCATCTTGTTTCACTAAAGCCATCGCGTTTTTCGTTTGATGATCCTCAGAAACATTCGGTGATGGAACGAGAATACAGGGTTTTCCGATTAAGGTAAGTTCTGAAACAGACAAAGCACCTGCTCGTGAAATGATGACATCTGCCGCAGCATAAGCTAAGTCCATTCTTTGTATAAATGCATGGACTTGCACGTTTGCTTTCCATGACTCCTCCAATTGTTCTTCTATCTGAGTTAAATAGTTTTTTCCACATTGCCAAATAATCTGAACATGCGATGAAGCAAGTAAGGACAAATGATTCAATACACTTTCGTTGAGTGTTCGCGCACCCAAACTTCCACCAATTACCAGAATGGTCTTTTTAAGTGGATCTAAGTGAAAAAAGGCTTGTGCTTCAGATGTTAATTCTGCTTGTTTTGATACCAAATTACGCACAGGATTTCCCGTTTGAATGATTTTGGACGTTGGAAAAAACCGATCCATTCCGCTATATGCCGTGCAAATTTTCGCTGCTTTTTTGGCTAAAAGCTGATTGGTTTTCCCCGGGAAAGAATTTTGTTCTTGAATGAGTGTGGGAATGCCAAGCATATTGGCCATTTGCAGGGTTGGACCACTTGCGTATCCACCTACACCAATGACTAATTGGGGCTTAAAGTTTTTCACTATCGAGTGGGCCTTCCAAAGACTTTTTACTATTTTGAACGGGAGTAAGAAATTTGAAAATGTCAATTTTCGTTGAAGTCCAGCAATCGGTAATCCAACAATTTCGTATCCTGCTTGCGGAACTTTTTCCATTTCCATTTTTCCAATTGCGCCCACAAATAATATGGACACTGCTGGATTTCTTCGTTTTATTTCATCCGCAATGGCCACTGCAGGAAAAATATGTCCACCCGTCCCTCCTCCTGAAATTATTACCCGTTGAATACTCATCACTCGTTTTATTTTATGCTTGCTCGAAAGAAGCTTCGTCTTTTTCCTTTTCTAAATCTTTTGCAAATGCCTGAATCACTCCAATGGAAACGCAGGCCATGATCAACGCTGACCCACCCATAGCGAGGAAGGGCATGTTTTGTCCTGTAACAGGAAAAACACCTGTACAAACCAACATGTTAATACTCGCTTGCGTGAGGAGGTGAATGCCAATTCCCAATGAAACATACGACTGAAAAAGATCTGTCGTTTTTAGGGCGATTTTGATGATTCTGTGAAGCAAAATCATATACAACAAAGCTAAAAATGCGGCCATTAGAAACCCAAATTCTTCTACAAAAGTCGCGTAATAAAAATCTGCGTATGCTTCCGGTAGGTATTCCTTTAATTTCCCATCACCAACACCTTGTCCGAACAAAGAGCCAACATGAATCGCCAATTGGGCATTTTTTGCTTGCGCATTTGCTTGGACTGTTTTAATATCTTGTGAATCACTTTCCATTCGATTTGTCAATCGATTTTTCCATGTATCGAAACGAGGAAGGAGTCCAACTTCAGGAAAAGAGATGTGAAAGATAACGGCTAAAGATGCCAAAGCGATACCAACACCCGCCATAGCGAATAATTTTCCCCAAGGCACTTTCCCAATGTAAAGCAAGGCCATACAAAGCAAGAACAACATGGCAGCTGTTGAGAAGTTGTCTTTGACAATCAAGGTACAAATCACCGCAATTGGAATCATCAAGGGAAGAATTCCTTCTTTCCAGCTGGATAATTTATCCTTCTTTTTTACAAGGATGCGACTAACATAAATGATGAGGGCCAATTTGGCGAAATCAGAAGATTGAAAGGTTAATTTCACAAATGGAATACGTATCCAGCGTCCGGCGCCATTCACTTCTGTCCCAAAAAACAAGGTAAAAAGTAATAAGGCAATCGCGAGGTAATAGGAAAATTTCGCGAGTTGACTAATATATTTAGAATTTACGCGGTGTATAGCAAACATGGATGCAAATCCAATTACCACATAAATTAAGTGTTTAAATAAATATTGAAAAGGGGAGCCACCTTCGATTTTCACCAAAATAGGTACAAAACTATAAACCGTTACGAGGGAGAAAGACATCATGAGGATGGTAATTATCCAAATGACGGGATCGCCTTTCAAGTATTTTAAGTATTCTCTCATATCAATTGTACCAAATTGAGGTAAGCTGAAATTTTCAGGGCTACATATTCACTGTCGCTCTCTGTACAGGTGAATAACAAGGTCCCATTTGATGTTAATTCTGTCATTAATCCATTCAATACATCTTGGATGTCCACAAACTCGTTTTCCAACATAAAACCAGTTCGATTCTCTCCAAATGACAGGATGCTTTGAAACTTGATTATTAGATTCGGGTTGACGTTCAAAACCGCTTCAATTTCCGATGGATTTCCGACCCAAATAATCCCGGATGGAATCGACTCGATGAAATTGATCAAGGGATTTTGTTCTGGTTGCATCCACGTAAACACATCAAGTCCTTTTAATTTTCCGTGCGCACGTAATCCTGATCCCCTTGATTTTACTCCGGAATCATTGATTGACTGCTCGTGGATATGAACGTGTTTATTCTGCATCATACATTGAAAAATTACAACATTCGCACTGCTTGCTTAAACTGATTTCCTCTATCCTCGTAATTCTCGAATAAATCGAAACTTGCACAAGCTGGTGAAAGAAGAACAATTTCATCTTTTTGTGCCAAACGGTATCCGTAAGCAACCGCCTCTGCAGCAGATTTTGCTTCAACAATCGTTTCTACGATTCCCGAAAAAGCCTCTATAATTTTCTGATTATCTTCACCCAGACAAACAATTGCCTTCACTTTTTCACGAACAAGTGCTGTTAACTCAGAATAGTCATTTCCTTTGTCCACACCACCTACGATCCAAACCGTCGGATTTTCCATGCTTTCTAGCGCAAACCAGGCAGCATTGATGTTTGTTGCTTTTGAATCGTTGATAAATTCGATTCCGTTTACTTTCGCAACGAACTCAAGTCTGTGTTCAACGTTTGTGAAGTCCTCTAAACTTTCACGTACAATATCCTTACGGATTTCAACTAGTCTCGCTGCGATCCCTGCGGCAAGAGCATTTTGGGTATTGTGCTTACCCTTTAAAGCTAATTCATGTATTGACATGGCAAATTGTTGGTTTATATTGATTATTAGTTGTTTGTCTTTTGAGTATGCTCCTGGATTTTGTTCCTCTTTCATGGAAAAAGGAGCCAAATTCACAGAAGGATTTCTTTTTTTCATTTCTGCTGAAATGAGGGCATCATCGGCATTATAGATGAACCAATCGTTTGTCGTTTGATTTTGCAAAATGCGAAACTTAGCATCCACGTAGTTTTGCATCTGGTAATCGTATCGATCTAGGTGATCCGGAGTAATATTTGTTAAAATCGCGATGTTGGCATGAAAATCATACATGTCATCTAGTTGAAATGAACTCAATTCTATCACATACCAATCGTGATCTCCTTCTGCTACTTGTTTCGCAAAGCTGTAACCAACATTTCCCGCCAGTCCGACATCAAATCCAGCTTTTTTGAGGATGTGATGTGTCAGCATGGTCGTAGTTGTTTTTCCGTTGCTTCCCGTGATACAAATTGTTTTCCCTTTCGTATGGTAGCCACCAAATTCGATTTCCGAAATCACCTTGATTCCCTTTTCGCGAATGGCTTTCATCACAGGAACTTTTTCTGGAATCCCAGGAGATTTAATGATTAAATCCGCTGCGAGTATCAAGTCCATGGAATGCGTTCCCTGTTCCCATTGCGCTCCAATCTTTGTTAATTCCGTTTGGAATTCATCCTTTATTTGTGACATATCCGAAACAAAAACGGACCATCCCTTTTGCACCGCTAACATAGCAGCACCCACACCGGATTCTCCAGCGCCTAGAATGACCATATTTTTCATTTCTGTGTTCACAATTATCTCAATTTCAAGGTTACAATGGTTACTACAGCCAACAATACCGCTACAATCCAAAAGCGAGAAACAATCTTTGCTTCATGAATTCCTTTTTTCTGATAATGGTGGTGTAATGGCGCCATTAAGAAAATTCGTCGTCCCTCACCGTAACGTTTTTTTGTCAATTTGAAATACCCTACCTGCATGATTACAGATAAGTTTTCGATGAGAAAAACTCCACATAACACAGGGATCAATAGTTCTTTTCGGATGGCAATCGCAAATACCGCGATGATTCCACCCAAAGCCAAACTGCCAGTATCTCCCATGAATACTTGAGCTGGAAAAGAGTTGTACCATAAAAATCCGACGCATGCACCAACAAAAGCCGCAATGAAAATCACCAATTCCTCCGCATTTGGAATATACATTACACCGAGGTAATCCGCGAAATTTGCATGTGAACTAACATAGGCAAGAATGGCCAAGGCAATTCCAACAATTGCCGAAGTTCCTGTTGCTAGTCCGTCTAATCCGTCGGTCATGTTCGCACCGTTGGACACGGCAATCACAATAAAAATGACGATTGGGATGAACAGCAGCCAACCGTACGATTTTTGCCAATCTCCAATTAACCAATTGTAGTTAAACTCATTTCCTCGAATAAATGGAATGGTCGTAGTCATGTCGTCCGTTTTGATCCATTTAAAGTGTTCACCTTCGTTTTGCACGTGTAAATGAGTCACGAATTCCTCATCTTGCTGTAGCTGATAATTAGCTTCAACGCGCTTATGAACAATGACTTGGTCAGAGAAATACAAAATGCAACCAACAATCAGTCCAACACCAATTTGACCGATCACTTTAAACGTTCCTTTTAAACCTTCTTTGTTCTTTTTAAATACTTTGATGTAATCATCTATGAATCCAATCAATCCAAGCCAAATTGTCGCGAAGATCATGGTGATGACGTAAATATTATGAAGTTTTGCGAATAAAATAACTGGAATAAGGATGGCCGCAAGAATGATGATTCCACCCATTGTCGGTGTTCCTGATTTCTCGATTTGACCAGCTAGTCCTAGGTCACGAACTGTCTCGCCTATTTGCTGTTGACGTAATTTATTGATGATTTTCTTCCCAATAATAATGGAAACAATCAAGGAGGAAATAAGCGCGAGTCCAGCCCTAAATGAAATGTACTGGAACAATCCTGCACCTGGGAAATTTAAGGAATCGAGATAGTCAAATAGGTAGTAAAGCATCTGATTATTTTTTCAATTGATTAAAAAATTCTTCTGTTAATTGGAAATCATCAAAGTCGTGTTTAACTCCATTGATTTCTTGGTATTTTTCGTGGCCTTTTCCAGCGATTAATAATATGTCACCGGGTTGAGCCAGCATAATGGCTGTTTTAATCGCTTGTGCACGATCGGCAATCGTCAAAGCATGTTGAACCTCGTTGTTTAGTCCCGCTTCCATGTCTTTTAAAATCAGCATGGGATCTTCCGTTCTTGGATTATCGGATGTCAATATGACTTGTTGACTTTTACGCGCTGCAATTTGTGCCATAACTGGACGTTTTTCACGGTCACGATCTCCACCGCAACCCACAACGGCGATCACTTTTTGTCCTTCTTTACGAATCGCAGCAATCGTATTCAAAACATTTTCTAGTGCATCAGGTGTATGTGCGTAATCGATGATCGCAGTAATTCCGCCCTGACTTCTGATGTATTGGAACCTTCCTTCTACCGAAGCCAGGTTACTCATTCCTCTCAGGACATCCATCGATTCTAGTCCAAGGAGTGTACTCACACCATAAACAGCCAATAGGTTTAGTGCATTAAACTCACCAACCAAACGGGAACAAAGTTCAACACCATTGATCGTTAATGTTAATCCAGAAATCTCATTTTCCAGCACCTTTCCTTTAAAATCGGCAGGTGTTTTCAATGCGAAGCTTCGTTTTTCTGCTTTTGTATTCTGAAGCATGACAGAACCATTTCGATCGTCCCCATTCATTAATGCAAATGAATCCGTACTTAAATCGTCGAAAAACTGCTTCTTCACGCGGATGTATTCGGCAAATGTTTTGTGGTAATCGAGGTGGTCATGTGTGATATTGGTAAAAACTGCTCCAGCGAAGGAAATACCGTGGATTCGTTGTTGATGTATGGCATGTGAACTCACTTCCATAAAGCAATGAGAACATCCTTGATCAACCATATTTCGCAGTAGGGCATTCAGGCGGATTGGATCCGGTGTAGTGTGCGTAGATGGACTTGTTTGTGAACCAATCTTATTGACAACTGTAGAAATCAATCCACAAGAATAACCGAGGCTCGTAAATAAATCGTGAAGCAAGGTCGTGGTAGTCGTTTTTCCATTCGTACCCGTGATACCGACTAACTTTAATTCCTTAGATGGGTTATCAAAGAATGTACATGCCAAATCAGCAAGAGCAACATCTGTTTTAGGAACCTGAGCAATCGTCGCATCTGTTGGAAGACTAACATTTTGTTCCACAACAAAAGCGCGACAACCTAAATCATAAGCTGATTGAACGAATTGATGTCCGTCGGTTAAATTACCAACGATGGCAATAAAAACACTTCCCTCCTCCGCTTTTCGAGAATCGAAAGTCAGAGAAGAAATTTCCATCGCCAAATCACCTTGAGTTAACTCAAAGGATGTTTGCTGTAAAATGGATGAAAGCGTTTTCATATTAGTTTAATGTAATTTTGATTAATTGACCTTTTACTAGTGGATTTCCGGCTTGAACCGACTGAGATTTCACCGTTCCTTTACCTTGCATTTGCACGATCATTCCTGCGGACTCCAATAAATAGATGGCATCCTTTGCCGTTAAACCAGAGACATCTGGAACCAATTTTTTGTGGATTTTTTTACGATTTAAATGGATCGAACCTTTTAGGGTATCTGATTGAATCCATTCTGTATCATCGTTCAATTGGTAGCGAAGATTAAAGGACTTTAATATTTGGGTGATATCTCGGTTTGAAGCAGACTTCACCTTCGGGAGGTCTGTGGATTTAACCGCACGTTTAGAGTTAACTGCTCTGTGATACTGCAGGGCTGAAGCGTATACTTTGTTGGCTATTTCTGCGAAAACTGTTCCTGATACACGTGCTCCGTAATATTCTCTGCGTGGCTTAGAAATGACAACAATACATGAATAGATCGGCTTGTTTGCAGGGAAATAACCGACAAAAGACGCCTGATAAAAACTCATCTTTTCATCGTTAAATTGCTTGTTGTCTCCCAAAAGTTTCGCCGTACCTGTCTTTCCAGCAATGGTAAAAAATGAACTTTTCAAATCGTGACCAGTCCCGTTTGTCATGACTCCTTCAAGGCAGGACCTCATCACGGCAAGTGTACTTTTCGAACAAATTTGATCTTTGAGGACAACAGGCTTAAACGTTTTGATTACATTTCCTGATCGTTTTATTTGTTGAACAAACTGTGGACGAACAAGTGTTCCATTATTGGCAACAGCATTATAAAAAGCCAATGTTTGAAGTGGTGATTGTTTCAACTCGTATCCAATGGACATCCAAGGAATAGACATGGCGGACCAACCTGTTGTTCCAGGTTGAGGAACAAATGGTTTTTTCTCCCCTTCTATGTCGATACCTAATTTTTCCGTGAGTCCAAACTGAGCTATGCGATCCAAGAATTTTTGGGGTTCCGAACGGTATGCTCGATACATGATTTGCGCGATGACATTCGATGATTTCTCAAAGGCTTTTTTAATGGTGATGTTTCCGTAGCCCATTCCATGGTTCGAATCAGACAGTTTTGCGCCGGCGATAAAATAAGATCCGTTCGCGTTGACCTTATCCGTGATTTTAAATTTATTATCTTCTAATCCGGCCATCAAAGAGGCCAATTTATAAGTTGATCCAGGAACCTCCGCATTACCAATAGCGAAGTTGTAAGCTTCCGCATATCCCCCTTTTTCCTTTTTCGATAAATTCGCAATTGCACGAACGAAACCGGTTTTAACATCCATTACGATCACACAACCTTCTTGCGCATTCATGTGAATCATTTGCTTTTCTAATTCTGAATGAGCAACTTCTTGAATTTCTTTATCAATGGAAGTAATCACATTTGCTCCTTCAACCGCATCTTTAATGATTTTACCCGTTTTTTTCCAGCCAGAAGAAATGCGTTGTTCTAGTTCTTCCCCATCTTCACCTTTTAAGTAATGATAGAAAGCACCTTCGATTCCTACTTTTAACTCTTTTTTGTCGAACTTGTAGTAACCCAGTGTTCGGCTCAACATATTTCCATAAGGTTTTTTGCGCAGAATGGTTTCCTCATTATCAATGATTCCACCTTTCATTTGTCCTTTCTCGAAAATTGGTAAGTTATTGAGCATTTTACGCTCATCATTAGTAACACGTTTACGGATCAAGAGGTAGCGAGACTTATTTTCTCTTGCGTTGCGAATTTCGTTTTCATATTCTCGTGCAGACTTACCCGGATACATTCGGTGCAAACCTGCTGCGAGTCCAGCCAAATCCGAATCGAACAGCTTTTGGTCCACAACTGTTGGATCCATGTGGATATCGTAAAAAGTCACAGAGGTCACCAATGGAATTCCATTCATGTCCAAGATTTCTCCCATTCGAGGAACTCTTTTGACAATTCTAACAGGTAATTTTTTATCAACATCATTGAAAAGGCTACTGCGTCCTTCGATTTGAAGTTTTGCTGTGGAATACAACACAACTAAAATCAGCGCCACAAAGGTGAAGTAAACCGTAAAGGCACGACGTTTCAAGAATTTTTTATCTAGGTCCTTACTCATGATCTTTTCGTTTCAAGCGAATGACTTTCGTTGCATTTTTCGTTTCCTTAATCTCTCTTTTTTCGAGTTTTTCAGCCAGTTTATATCGTCGTGTTCTCAATTCCAATCGTGCTTTTGCTTCAATGTACTCAGCTGCGTTTTGATCAAGTTCTCTTTGTGCGTTATCGAGATCTTTATTCACCTGTTTCCCGTAATATCCTTTTGCAACGAGTAAAATCAATAGGAGCATGATGAAGAAAATGTAATTGAGGTTGTTTAAGACAAACTCTTTCGTCAAAAAGTCTCCATTCAAAATCTGAGTGAAAGCAGAAGCTTTCGAAGAGCGTTTATCGCTTTTCGGAGTTTTCGGCTTTTCCGACCTTGGTGCTTTACCACCCGTTATGTATTCATCCTCATGCATTCTTCTCGGCAATTCTAAGTTTCGCGCTACGTGCACGTGGATTACGTTCATTCTCTTCATCTGAAGAAACAATGGGATGTCGGATGATTTCCGTCAATGGTTTTTGAACATTTCCAAAAAAGTCCTTTTCAATTTCACCAGAGAACGAACCACGCTTCATGAAGTTTTTCACGGGGCGATCTTCTAAGGAGTGATAGGAAATCACCACTAATCTTCCAGCTGGTGCTAATACGTCCGCAGCTTGCGTCAGCATATCCTCTAGTACCTGTAATTCTTGGTTAACTTCTATTCGGATGGCTTGAAATACCTGAGCATAAAATTTATGGTCTTTAAGTTTTGGTGCGAAGCGTTTCAGTATATGCATTAAGTCACCTGTCGTTTCGATTACACCGTCAGCTCGTTTACGAATGATTTCAGAAGCAACACCTCGCGCATTTTTCAATTCACCGTAATTTCTAAAAATACGGATGAGTTCATGCTCTTCGTATTCATTGACAACATGATGGGCAGATTTCCCTGACTGTTGATTCATGCGCATATCTAAAGGAGCGCTTTCACGGATAGAAAATCCACGTTCACCCGTATCGAACTGATGCGAAGAAACACCTAGATCTGCGAATATGCCATCCACCTGTTGGATGCGCAATAATTGTAAGTGATTTTTTAGGAAGGCAAAATTTGCTGCGACGAAATGAAAGTTTGGTGCTTCCCACGCATTTTTCTTTGCATCGGAATCTTGATCAAACACGATGAGTTTTCCTTCAGGAGATAATTGATTAAAAATTGCTCGTGCGTGTCCACCACCACCAAAAGTCACATCAACATACGTACCATTCGGCTTTATCGCCAAGGCATCTATGCTTTCTTGAAAAAGAACCGGTATGTGATAGTCTGTATTATTCTCCATTGTCCAAATCACCCATTACTTCATCCGCCAAATCAGCGAAATCAGCCATGTTTCCTTCAATCATATTGAAGTATTTGGATTTGTCCCAGATTTCAATTCGGTCGTTGTATGCGATAAGCATTACTTCAGAAACCAATCCCACACGTTCCATGTGAGAGGTAGGAATCAACAATCGACCTGCATTATCTAATGCCAGTTGTTTGGCTCCTTGATGGAACAAACGATAGAACATTCGATTTTGCGGTTTAAACAAATTCAGTTTTGAGAGTTTCGCGCTAATCTGCTCCCAATCGGTAAGCGGATAAAGCGTCAAACAATCTTCAAATCCTTTGTTCAACATGAAATCTCGCTGGGACGCAGGAGGAAGTTGCTTCCGTAATCCGGAAGGCAAAAGAAATCGGCCTTTTTCATCCAATTTCACTTCAAATTCTCCTACTAATCCTGCCATAGCTTTATAATGGGTAAAATTAGTGGATTTCTACCACTTTTTACCACTGGATATTTAAATGTTGATAACTTCTAACGTTCAAAGGTATTTAATGTTTCGTTATCAACAAAATAAACTTTCTATAATCCCTTATTTTACTGATTTTTTATCAAATTGTGGGAATATGTGGGAGACTTTTTAACACCCTGTTCATTTCGCCTCTTTATACACAATTTCAAGCCTGAAATTATGCGTACTTTTGTCCCATGAAAAGCAATTTAAAAAGTTGGTTATTGCTTGCCTTACTCGCATGCATTTGGGGAAGTTCCTTCATCCTCATGAAAAAGGGCATGTACAATGAAGAGCAGCGCGAAATCTTCTCCTCGTTACAGGTTGGAGCGATGCGCATGCTTTTGGCGGGACTCGTATTGTTACCTTTCACCATTCAAGTGTTGAGTCGCTTAAAGTCCCGAAAAGACCTAATGTACTTCGCTACTGTGGGTATTTGTGGAAATTTCATTCCAGCCTTTTTGTTTACATATGCGGAAACGCATATCTCTTCTGGACTAGCAGGAATCATGAATAGCTTCACTCCGATTTTTACCTTGCTTGTGGGTTATTTATTCTTCGCTAATAAAATCACACGCTATCAACTTATTGGAACAATCATTGGATTTTGCGGCATTACTATTTTAGTATTTAATAGCGGTGGAGTCCAAACAAATGGGCAAGAGATCCTACCTTCACTCGCCATCGTTTTGGCGACATTTTTATATGGCATCAGTTTGAACACAATCAAATTTAAGTTAGGCGCTTACAAGCCAATACATGTTGCCGCGGGTGGATTCGGCTTGGTTTTTATTCCTTCGATTATTGGATTCTTCGCTTTTGACACACTGAGTGTTTTTAGCCACAACCCAGATGCCATAAGCGGTTTTACGGCTATTGCCATTTTAGCCGTTGTCGGGACAGCGTTTGCCGTTTTTTTATTCAACGGAATCATCCAATCCTCTTCCGCACTTTTTGCCAGTAGCGTCACCTACCTGATTCCAATTGTCGCAGTTATCATCGGGACTTATTTCCACGAAAGCATTACAAGCACCCAAGTTTTATCTATGTTTATCGTTATTTCGGGAGTGATTTTAGCAAATTACGGACACCTAGTCTTCAAAAAAAGGGCTTGAAATCGTTAGTAAATAGTGAAAAAATTGGAAATCGTTTGGCATATGAAATTAAATATGTATATTTGCCCTCCAATTTTGGGAGAAATAACAAATTAAAACAAGCTATATGTACGCAATTGTAGAGATAGCAGGGCAGCAGTTTAAAGTGCAAAAAGATCAAAAGGTTTTTGTACATCGTTTAGCAGCAGAGGCAGGAGCGAATTTAGAATTCGATCGTGTATTGTTAGTTGACAATGATGGCAAAATCACTCTTGGCGCCCCAGCTATAGAAGGTGCAATCGTTACCGCAACGGTAATTGATCACGTGAAAGGAGACAAAGTAATTATTTTCAAAAAGAAACGTAGAAAAGGTTACAGAAAAAGAAATGGTCACCGTCAGCAGTTTACTGCGATTACAATTACAAATATTAAAGCATAAACATCCTGAATTCAGGAATAATATAGAGAAACCATGGCACACAAAAAAGGAGTCGGTAGTTCGAAAAACGGTCGTGAATCACATAGCAAGCGCTTAGGAGTGAAAATCTTTGGTGGACAAGCAGCCATTTCTGGTAACATTATTGTTCGTCAGAGAGGAACGCAACATCACCCGGGAAATAATGTTGGAATTGGAAAAGACCACACATTATTCGCGTTGACAGATGGTTTAGTAGAATTCCGCAAGAAAAAAGACAATCGTTCATTTGTATCTGTAGTTCCATTTGAAGCTGCAACTGCATAAGAAATAGATGACATTATTGAAAAGACCGCAATTGCGGTCTTTTTTTTTGCCTGATATTTTTTTCTTTCAAGTAGATTAAGTCAAATTAAGTACCTTTATTCAAACGTAAAAAATGAACTTTACCCGAGCGCAGCGTTACTTATTAAGTATTTGTTCCGGAATTCTCCTGAGCATATCCTTCCCTTTTACAGGTAGTATAACTCCCCTCGTTTTTATTGGTTTTGTCCCACTTCTATTCGTGTCTGCAGATTTACAAGAAAAATCCAAAGGTGGATGGCACTTGCTCCTTCAATGCTATTTGGCTTTTCTGATTTTCAATTTGGGAAGTACTTGGTGGGTGGCGAATTCTTCCTTCGTTGGGGCACTCTTAGCATTCGTCTTCAACACCTTGTTCATGTCGCTGACATTTGTCCTTTTTCATTTCGTTAAGAAAAGACTAAAGTCCAATTGGGCGATCTGGACCCTCATTCCTATTTGGATCAGTTTTGAGTTTTTTCATTTTAACTGGGACCTTTCCTGGCCTTGGTTAACGCTTGGAAACTTCTTTAGTATTCGCACAGCCTGGATACAATGGTATGAATACACGGGAGCATTTGGTGGAAGCACATGGGTTCTTGTTGTCAATATTTTCCTGTTTCTTTGGATTCGTTCTGTATGGATTAAAAAAGAGAAGGCATGGAATCGTTGGTTGCTGGGCACTTCGATTAGTGCACTTATACCGATTTTAATTAGTTTATTTCACTTGCCAATCCTTCCATTTTACAAAGGGGTGGACCTATATAATGTAGCCGTTGTTCAACCCAACATAGATCCATATAATGAGAAGTTTGCTTTAGGCACAAGTAATGAACAACAACTTCAACGCTTTTTCACCCTTGCAAATTCCGTTGTAGATGCTCATACAGATTTAGTCGTAGGACCAGAAACAGCTATTAGTCAAGGATTTATTGAGTCTCGTTTGCAAGGACTTCCGTTTTATTCATTGATTCAGTCGGAGATGAAAAGTTGGGGTTCTGCCGAATTATTGATTGGAGCATCTACCGTGGAGCTATTCGACACCAAACAATCTCGTGCAAGTGTGTACATTCCAGGACAAAGAATTTATTACGAAAGCTACAATAGTTCATTGCACATACCTCAAAAGGGCCAGCCATCTTTCATCCACAAGTCCAAACTAGTTCCGGGTGTCGAAATGATTCCCTTCTCGAATGTATTTCCCTTTCTAGAAACCTTAGCCATTGAAAATGGTGGAACGTCAGGAACTTTAGGCATTGAAAAATCACCGAAAGTTTTTAAGTCAAATCCATTACTTGCTCCAATCGTTTGTTACGAGTCCATTTACGGTGATTTCGTTTCGAAACAAGTCAACCAAGGAGCACCCTTTCTAACTGTTATCACCAACGATGGATGGTGGGGAGATACACCAGGTTATAAACAACATTTTTCCTTTTCCTCTTTACGAGCGATTGAAAATAGACGTTGGGTTGTGCGCAGTGCAAATACAGGTAAGAGCGGTGTTTTTGATGAGTTTGGTCGGATTAAAAAAGAAACGAAGTACTGGAAAGACGCAGCTTTCTCACATTCCATTCCCCTTTTGGAACGAATGACGTTCTACTCCAAACATGGAGATTACATCGGAGTATTGTCCGTTATACTAAGCAGTTTTATTGCTGTCATCGCTATTATTAAGTTTGTACTAAGTAAAAATAAATAGGTGTTTTTGAGTTAATGAAATTAATTCGATTTACCTTTTTATTCATGTGTCTTTTGTTTTCCGTTGCACATAACCAATGTATCACGTAGCAATCAACCCTTGCTCCGATTATCGTACAACAAATCCATTTAATTTTTTGCAAATAAAAAAGGGAGACCCGAAGACCTCCCCTTTCCATCAATCAACGAGTAGAATATTAGTAACCAGGATTTTGATTTAAATTTCTATTTAAAACAATATCCGCAGTTGGAATTGGGTATAAATTCACATATGAAGGAACAGCAACACCTGCTACATCTCCACCTTTAAAAGGCCAAACATAATCAGCTCCAGCAAAATATCCGAAACGAATCAAATCCGTTCTTCTGGTTGCTTCCCATTGCATTTCACGTGCACGCTCATCAAGAATATCATCTAATGTCAAGGTCGTAACATTGAACGAAGAATTTCCATAACCTCTTTCACGAATTAGATTTACATATTGAATCGCCGTACCTGAGTTACCTAAACGCAATTGCGCTTCAGCATACATCAAATACACATCACCTAGACGGAATAATGGAAAATCGATGTCCGTATGCGGTGAAACTGAATTATTTGATGCGTTTCCACCTGTAGATGTTTTGTTTTTAAACTTCGGATTTGCATATCCTTGAGTAAATGTTGACATACTCGTGATTTCTTTTTGTTGTCCTGTTGTGTAGAACATCCAACGTGAATCTTGCGTTGTGTCGGCAAACTTATCGATGAATGGCGCTTTCGCACGAAGTCCACCCCATTTACCATTCACACCGTAATCAGCAGCGACCATACTTCCACCTAATGAAGCACAAACCAAGAACGTTGTTCCTCCCCATGTTTGCGAATAAAGTCCGTTATAAACGATCGGAAAGATGATTTCAGGCGATGTATTGTTATCCGCCAAGAATAAATCCTGGTAATGGTCATCCAATGAAAATGCACCCGTGTTCATTACTTTTTCACAGTATGTTGCACATTCTGAATAACGATCATTTCCAGCACCTAAATACACTTCCGCATTCAAGTACATTTTCGCCATTAACGCTTGTGCTGCGGCTTTAGAAGCACGTCCGTAAGGCACAGCAGATGGAGCCAACATAGTTGTTTCAACTGCTTTTAACTCATCTTCAATGTATTTAAATAAGTCTGCACGTTGAATTTGTTCTGGTTCAAAGGCACCAACGCGATCATTTTCAGTCACAAAAGGAACATTTCCAAATAAATCCATCGCATGGTAGTAAGCTAAAGCGCGCAAGAAACGAGCCTCTTCACGGAACGTACGGATCTCCGCCATTTTCGCTTCAGAGAAGCCGCGGGTTGATAATTTTTCTTCGCGTGCTTGCCAAATGAACTCATTACAAAGTGTAATTTGATAATATATGCGGTAGTACATTCCTTTAACCCAAACATTATCGGCATTCCATTGAGATTTATTCAAATCTGGAATTCCTGGGTCGTTCCATCCACAAATTGCTTCGTCCGTTGGAAGTTCTTGAAGGTTCCACAATACACGAATGTACGCGGAAAATCCTTCATCAATTCCAGCGATATCTGCTGATCCTGCTGGACCTTGATTTCCAGTCATGGACATTCCAGAATACAATTTCGCCATAACGTGAATGTATTGCTCTGGATCACTGTAAACAGCTTCAGCATTTAAACCGTATTTAGGTGATTGATTTAATTGTTTATTACATGACACCAATAACAAGGAAGCAGTAATAAAAGTAAAAGCGATTATCTTTTTCATAGTTCTCAAATTTAGAAGTCAAATGTCAAATTCAATGAATACATTCTTGGACGTGGGTAGAAATTGTTGTCAATTCCACCATTCACTTCCGGATCTTGTCCTTTGTAATGTGTTACAACGAATACGTTTTGAACGGTAAAGCTTGCGTTTAATCCAAGTTTATTGTTTGTGAATTTCAATTTACCAAAACGGTAACCAATATTCACAAAGTCCATGCGCAAGAAGTTTGCTTTTTCTAAGTAGTGATCAGATAGCAATTGGTTATTCGTAGTTTTTTGAACTTCATCTTCGTAATACAATGAACTGATGTTGTTCAAGTATTTCTTCGTTCCGTCGATCGTTTGGAATGTTGCACTATTCGAATGTAGATTGTTGTAAATCGTTGCTCCTAATTCACTTCTCATTGAGAATCCAGCAAACCATTTTTTGTACGTAAAGTTTAACGCTGAACCAAGGAATACTTTTGGTGCTGCTTGTCCAGCGTAGTAACGATCATCGATATTGATGATTCCATCTCCATTTGCATCTTTGTACGCATTAATGTCTTTCCATTTATCAGAAGTGTTAATCACTCCATCATTATTTATATCAATATTAGCCTGCTCACCAACTTGAATCATTGCGCCATTGGAGTCATATTGTTGTTCCAATACAAAATACGTAAATGTAGCATGACCTACTTGGTGAACTTGAATCGTATTGCCGATTCCACCACCAATACCACCAACTAATACACCTGGAGATTTTGGATCTGAAACAAGAGAAAGTTTCGTTACCGTGTTTTGGTTATATGTTGCGTTGATTGTCCAATCTAAACGCGTGTTTTTCTTGGCAATCACACCTGTATTTACACTTACTTCAACCCCTTGGTTTCTCATTCCACCAACGTTTGTCAAAATCATGTTCGTAAAGTTCGTTCCTGCAGGAACTGGAACAGTCGCTAATAAATCACTTGTTTCTTTGCGGTAAACATCTATGCTACCAGAGAAACGGTCATTTTTGAATCCAAAATCTAATCCTACATTGTAACTTGCTGTTGTTTCCCACTTCAAGTTCGCATCAAATCCAGCTGGACGTAAAACTTGGTAGTATTGTCCACCGAAAGCATACTGTGCTGTCGTTGCACCTAGGAAATAGTTCCCGATGTATGCATAGTCACCAATTCCGTCTTGTTGTCCAGTTACACCCCAACCAGCGCGTAATTTTAACATGTTGATGGATTTAGAATTTTTCAAGAAATTCTCTTCAGAAATAAGCCATGCACCAGAAACAGCTGGGAAAAGACCCCAACGTTGGTCTGGACTAAAGCGAGAAGATCCATCACGACGCAAAGAAGCATTCACAATGTACTTTCCTTTGAAACTGTAAATTGCACGAGCGTAATAGGATAGTAATACGTTTTTCGTGTAATTAGGGTAAGGACTAGCAGCTGCTTGAACAATGGAATCTTGTGCTTGATTGTAAGCAGGATTATTTGGACCTCTACTCATCCAATCTTGATATGAATATCCTGCAGTAACATCGAATACATGGTCGCCGAATTTTTTACCCGAATTGTACGTAGCGTACGTTTCCATCAATTTGTTTTCTTTTCTGGATAGGTATTCGGAATAGCGTCCATTTGTAAAATAACCCGCCGCAGATAAAGAATCAGTGGTTACGCTTCCCGTTCCTTCTGAAAAGTCACCTCCCACATTCACAATTGCTTTCAATCCTTCTAAGAAAGGAAGGCTATATGTCAATTTAGCATTTGCGATTGCACGATTCACTTTACTTACGTCCTCTGTTTGGTTTATTAATCCTAATGGATTTCTAGCAGAAAGAGTATTCGGTTTATTGTTGTCTACCCATTCGAAATATCCATTGTAATTCTCATTTCCTGAGTAAACAGGTTGCGTTGGATCGAAATAAGCGGCTCCTAATGCACCGCGATTAGCGAAGAAAGAACTGGTTTGGATGTATTTAATATTAGACTCGAGCAACAAGGTATTATTTAAAAAAGATGGACTCATGTTCAATCCAAGTGATGTTCGACTGAATTGATCTCTTTTTAAAATTCCATTTTCATTTCTGTTACCAATGGACAAGCGGTAAGGGAAGTTCTTGATGCCACCTGTGATTGATAAGTTATTATCCACTACAAGTGCATTTCTGAAAACTTGTTTTTGCCAATCTGTGCTAGAATCTCCTAATAATGCTTTTTGAGCAGCAGTACCTCTTGCATTCACCAACGAACGTAAGGAATCTCCGCTCAATACATCTGCGTATTTTGCAATAGTTGATTGTGAAATTTTAGTATCCAAAACAATTTTCAACGGTGCATTTTTTCCACCATCTCCTTTTTTCGTGGTTATAATGATGACACCATTTGCTGCACGTGATCCGTAGATTGCTGTTGCAGATGCATCCTTCAATACCACAAATGAAGCGATGTCATTTGGATTGATTAATGATAATGGATTTGCAACACCTGCGATTCCTCCATTGTCTAAAGGAACTCCATCGACAACGATTAATGGATCATTACTCGCATTGATAGAAGTACCACCACGCAAACGCAAAGTACTTCCTGAACCAGGAGCTCCATCATTCGATGTCACTTTTAATCCAGCCACTTTACCCATAATTAGTTGTTCTGGTGTAGAAAGTGAACCTTGAACGAAGTTTTTCTCATTAATGACTGTAGCTGCACCTGTTAAATCTTTGGTTCTAGACGTACCATAACCAATCACAACTACCTCATCTTCTTCTTTCGCTTTCGATTGTAGGGTAATGTCTCTTACTAACGACTGGTTTTCCTGTAGAGAAACTGTTTCTTTTAAGGTCTCCATTCCCATGAAGCGGTAAATTAAGGTGTAACTACCGGCAACCAATCCTTTGATTTCATAGAAACCTTTGTCATTGGTCATTGCGCCTTTAGCCTTACCTTCAACTGTGACTGATGCATTGTTTAAAGCATTTCCTTCAGCATCCTTCACCATTCCTTTTACGCTCGAATTTTGAGCAAAAGAAACGATTGATAGCAACATGAAACTTGCAAAAACAGCAAAAGTTCGAGTAATTTTTTCAATCATAGATGTTATTTTAGTTTTAAATTTTTGTTTTATTAAGTCAAATATATTTTTTATTTTCCTTAATGTCAAGTTGACACATAGATTTTTTATCACCAATTGATTTGAATATTTTGAACCTTTTCCGTTAAAGCCATTTGTAGCTTGATTTTTTGGTCCATCACTTCCACTTTCATTTTCTTTCCATTCACAGAAATACTTTTTGGAATACGGGATGAATGAATCATCAAATCGTATGTAAAGGTATGTTGGCTCATGTTGGAACCGTAAGTGGGCTGAAAGGTCAATTTAGTCTTCTTCGCGTTCTGACTCATATTCATGTGCAACAATTTGAACATGCCTTTTTCGTATGCTTCATTGGTCAAACCGTCATCTTCATACCACATTCCTTTGCTCTCCGTTAATTCCGGCCCATCGTAATAGTGTATGGTCACTAGAGAATCGGCATAAGACTCCGTGGATTGAATGATTGGTGACATAGGAACGAAAGAACCACCTTTCACCAAAACGGGAATACTCGCCAGTTGCCCACCCATTAAGAATCTTTGTCCTTTTGTTACATGGTAAGGGTGTGCCTCATCAAATTCTTTCTTTTTTGAATCAGGTGCATAGGTCAACTCAGTTGGTCTCATGTTTTTCAATTCCTTTCCAGAGGTAAAATTATACCAAGTCCCAGCTGGCGCATTTACTACTTGAATTGGCACAGCATTCTCCTCTATTTTCTGTGTAATTGGCTTCACCAAGAAACAACTTCCCCACATGTATTCAGTTGCCAATGAATCAGACCAATGCGCACTGGAATCTTCCATGAAAACTGGACGCATTAACGGTGTTCCATTCAGATGGTTTTCAAAAGCTAGGCTGTAATTGTAGGGTAAAAGTTGGTAGCGCAATTCGATGGCTTCTTTCGCCAATTGTTTGGTTTTTTCGTCCTTGAAAATGGCTTCGCTTGGCACTTCTTCTTGTCCGTGTGGGCGGAAAATCGGTTGAAAAACACCAAACTGCAACCAACGCACATACAATTCCGGATCGTCATTAGCTCCACCGAATCCACCAAGGTCAGAGTGCATATACGCGATTCCTTGCAAACCCATTTGCATACTAATTTCCATTTGTGGACGCAGTCCACCCCATGTACGATTGACATCACCAGACCATGGAATAATTCCGAAACGTTGTGTCCCTGAACTTCCAGAACGCATTAAAATAAATGGACGTTCATTTGGATAATCTTTCTGATATCCTTCGTAAATGAGCTTTGCCCATTCGTGTCCGTAAATGTTGTGCACTTCATCGGCATAGCCAACCGCGTGTTTTAACTTTGCTGGATGTACTTCCGGCTCTCCTAGGTCCCCCCAGAATCCGCGAGCCCCGTAGTTATGTAAATCTTTATAAATATCCCAAAACCATGTTCTCGTTTCTGGTTTAAAGACATCCAATAATCCCGTGTTTCCAAAATAAAAATCATAGGTAAATGGTTCGCCTTGTTCATTCGTTCCCAGTAATTTTTTATCGCTAGCTTCTTGCCACTTTTTCGATGTTGTCAGAATAAACGGCTCCGTAATTAACACCGTCTTCACTCCTTGATTTTTGAAATCAGTGATCATTTCCTTTGGATGAGGAAACGAGTCCGTATCAAAAGCTAAATTCCCTAGTGTCCCTTGAATTTCTTTTCCAAACCAATACAAATCGAAGATGATGGCATCTAACGGAATGGAATCTTTGCGAAATTGATTCACCACATTTCGAGCCTCAGTTTCGGAATGATAGCCAAAACGACTCGCAAAGTTTCCAAATGCCCAACGCGGTGGCATCGGTTGATGTCCGGTTAAATTTGTGTATTCTGACAAAAGATCTTTCCAATCGTCCCCCACAATTACTTGATAGGTTTTACGTCCACCAATGGTTTCATAGGTCAACACATTGTTCTTTTTCGAATCTAAATCCAAGTAACCAATCTGTGCATTATCGAAATGAATGGCATAGCATTTATTCGAAACGACCATTGGCATGGTATAATTCATCAATTCGGAATGTTCTTCGTAACCATAATGAGCACGATTGTACAACTGCAAACGATAACCACGGCGATTCATTCCCAATGCACGTGCTCCTGCTCCATAAAGCATTTCATCTTTTGTCAAGTTGAAATGTATTTTCTCTGAATCCTCCGCTTTCTCATAGCCCCAATTTTCAGAGATTACTGGTTTATTCTTGTACCAATAACTGATTTGAAATGGATTTTGCTGAATCTTCACTGTAAATTCGTCCGAAGTGTACAAACGAATGACTCCTTTTGACTGACTCATTTGAAGGATGTCCGAATTTACAGCAGCCACCACCGCATGCGATGTCACCAGGTGTTCTTGACCATTTGGAATGAATGTCGTCTCAACCATTTTTGCAGACCACGCTGAAAAATAATACGTACCATCGGAAACGTTAACTTTGAATCCATTGCTTGACTTTTCAACAGAGACAAATTGACGCGTTGCGTTTTGTCCCCAACTGATAGTAGAAACGAAGAGGAAAAATAGTAGGTTTTTCATGCTTATTTTAATTCGAGAATGTACGCAGTTTTTGCTGGGATTACACTTGTTTTCAGGTCGAAATTCACCGTTTGATTGGTCATTACATCGACACCTGTTTCTTTTCCTTTGATTATTTCTGCATAGCGATCCCAGCGAATTGTTTCATCCTTCGTGGAGTTATTGATCACGACCAAAACGACTTGTTTTCCTGGCATATCGTACATTCCATTTGGCTCCTTGTAACGAGCATAGACGTAGACATTGTTTTCTGGAACAAATTGCATCAATTTCCCTTCGTGAATGATTTTATTGTTCTTTCTCCAGTTCAGTAAAGATTTGGTAAACTGAAAATACGCTTCTTCTTCGGGAGTCCTTCCTGTTTGGTACGCATGGCATTTTGCATCTTCGCTACTGCAGAAAGCAGTGTGCCGATCTGCGGCCCAACCACCTGGGAAATCTTTACGGATGTCGGCATCGCCAAGATCTTTGCTGCCTTTCATTCCAATTTCAGATCCATAATAAATCTGCGGGATTCCTCTTGTTGTGGAAATAAGTGTAAGTGCTAATTTGTAATCGGCGATATTGGGACAATATTCGTTGAAGCGTTTTGTGTCGTGATTTTCAAAAAACACGAGCAAGTTTGATGGGTCTTTGTATAGAAAATCGTTGGCAATATTGTCATAAAATCGCACCATTCCTTTGTCCCAATCTTGTTTAGGCTCGTTGAATGCTTGCATGAACGCATCGTGCATTGGGAAGTCCATTACCGTTGGAAGATAACTATTGTAGGAGTCAATTGCTCCTACTGGACTATCCTTTTGCCAATAAGAAATTTGTGCTTGATTGTGCATCCAAACTTCACCCATAATGTTCAATTTTGGGTATTCGTCGGTAATTGCTTTGGTCCAAGTAGAAATCGCTTCTTTCTCGTTATAAGAGTAGGTATCTACCCGAAGACCGTCTAATTGCGCGAATTCTATCCACCAAATCGTGTTTTGAATAAGGTAGGTCAACAACAATGGATTGGATTGATTCATGTCCGGCATGGTTGTATCGAACCAACCATCTTCAGAAGCGTGTTTGTCCTTGTTTGAAGCATACGGATCCATTTGCGTACTTGTGCGGTAGCTCGAACGGGTAAAATCTGGGAATTGATGGATCCAATCGTGCGTTGGCAAGTCTTGCACCATCCAATGTTTGCTGGACCAATGATTTGGCACTTCATCCTTGATCACTTTCAATCCTTGGCGATGTGCCTCTAGCACCATCTCTTTGTACCATGAATTCGTTCCATAACGCGGATCAATTTTATACAAATCAGACTGCGCATAACCATGGTATGAATAAACCTCTTCGTTATCTTCTAACATAGGAGTTGTCCATATGGCTGTTGCTCCTAATTCCTTGATGTAATTCAAACGCTGAATAATCCCCATGATATCACCACCATGTCTTCCGCCTGGATTTGAGCGGTCTGTAACTTCTTTCGTATCCGGATGCTTGTCTAATCCTTCATTGGCATTCGCAAAACGATCAGGCATTAATAAATAGATGACGTCAGCAGATGAATAGCTCTCGCGTTGCGCACTATTGCTCATTCGTTCCTCTAACTTGAAGTCAAAATGTGTCACTTCTTTTTTCTTATCGATAAGTTTTATAGGATAAGTTCCCGCAACTTTGTCTTTCGTTTCGACGGTGACAAACAGGTAATTCGGGTTTTCGGTTTTAATGATCCCCATTATAGACAATCCCGATACCTGCACTTCATAATTTGCAATATTGGTTCCGTGCAATAGGATCTGCACCTGATGGTGATTCATCCCAACCCACCAATTAGCCGGTTCTACGTGTTTTAACACTTGCGCATTTAAATTACACACAAGGATCATAAATAAACTAAAAGTCCATTTATTCCATCTCATACATTTGCCTCGTTGTTCCATTTTCATAGGTTATTACTTTTAAACAGTTCTTTGCATCTAATTGGATTTCCCTACCCAACATATCAAATGCTTTGATTGCTTTGCTATTTTCCGTTTCACTCCATTCAATGAGTCCACTTGTACATGGATTCTGACTATTCTGAAATGGTAAAACCTGATTATTTGCAGAAGTATATCTGTTTTGAATGTATTCACTGATCGATTGTGTGACGTGAAATCCCCATGCTTGATTAATGGCATTCAAGAAATCTTGATCTGTAAATCCGTAGTCGTATCCTTTGTAATCATCCGCTAAAGCAGCACAGGAAATCAAATTTTGGGTCGATTGTAAAGTGCTGGTCATTGTCGCTGGTAAAAAATAATTCGTCAGGATGTCTTTCATGTGGTAATTAAAGCGGTCCTTAAAATATGGAACTGCCATTAATTTCGAATAAAGTGGTCGATTTGCATTCGCCCATGAATAGATGTTTCTTGTGGACCAATCTATATTATACCAATCAATACCGAAGGTATTATCTAGATCGTATTCCATGAAGATGAACTTTCCATCTGACGGGCGTTCATATAGAAAGTAATTATTCTTATTGTATGCATATCCATCCCATTGTCCAATCAATATTTCAACCGCTAGCGTTCGCAAATACGAATCCACGTCGAAAACTTCTTGAATGTCGCACGCAAAATTTGAAGCAGCCGAGTTATTTAAAACATTGATAAATTGAATGAGTCCAGAATAATCATTAAACGCTTCATTCGTTTTCAACTCATAGGTATTTTGGTAATATGTTGGATTGGTCCCGTGAAAGGTTAAATCAGAGCCATAAAAACACTTGAACAGATTACCTGAATCGTCATTTGGAAATCTCTTTTGAATGTATTCTTCGTCAAAATGTTCAACATGAATGTACAATCCTTTGTATTCATTATTGATGTACAATTTTATGTAACTTGTTCTTGCCGATGGGAGTCCACACTGTGTCAATAAATCATAGGAAGCTTTCGAACGTAAAATGGATACATCGTTATGTTCTCCATTCAACTTCATTTTCTCTAATCCACGGTATTTTCTCCCCTGAACGTAGCTATTAAATGATAATTCAAAAGACTTCTTGGCTGCATCTCTTGATGTATTTCCACGGACATGAATGCCCACATTCGTGATGGTGTCTTGAATAGCTGAAGAGGAATAGATCACAGATGTTATAAAAGGGAAGTCGGAATACAAACTATCTGTAACCATTGTTTGCGCATCTACAGCAGACATAGTCACGTAAACACTTGCGACTTCATTTTGAAGAAATGCGTTGTTATTAGCGGGATGAACGAACTGAGCGTTTACGCTCGAGCCCATGAATACAGAAAGGACTAATAGACAAATAAACTTCATTAATGTTGAATAATAAATGCTTCATTCGAATAGAATTTTCCAACACGAAGGAGAGCATGGTAAGAACCACTTTTCCAATCTGAAACATGAAGTAAAACATCGTTTTTACCTGGATTTGTTGTTCCTATTTCCGAATAAACTATTTGTCCAGCTTCATTTATCACCTTTAATTCCATCGCATTCATGCCTTCTGAACTAAACGCTACATGTATATTACTTATACTTGGATTCGGGTAAACTTTCATCGGGAAATGTGATTCCAATACTTCGTCAATCGATAATGGAGCATCCGTAATGAAAGGTTGATCCAAACGTACATCCGTATAGATTCGGTATTCTCCAGGTTGAAGCGAGAAATTCATATTTATATCGGTCACATTTAAACTATCTCCTGTAAAATATTCGTACCACCATCCATTGTGATGAAAATTCGGTGAACCAATTTGTGTATTGACATCGAAGTTCGTGATAACCACTCCGTTCATCGATGGATCAGTCAATTTCATTTTTTTCACTGCTCCACTTAAATTGTACGTGAAATTCAAAGAGCGGAACGTTTCATAATCATTTCTCAACTTTAACGTTGCGGAATACACATCGTATAATTGACGTCGTCTGGCTTGCGTAAAGTAATTCCAAAGAATGGGTTTGTTGCACACACGACAAGGGTTTTCAATAGAGATATCATATCCTAATTCCTGAAATTGCCACAACATTCGTGGACCTGGTTGTGTCAAGAAAATAACTGCTGCTGTCTGCATTCTTCCCAAAGCCACGTAGGAGTTTTTCGCATTATGATTTGGATTCGAAGCGTTGCCAAATGTCAAATTTTTATACATCATGCGTTCTTCATCATGACTCTCCATGTAGGTTACCAAATGAGGGACGGCCCATGTGCGATTAGAGTATATTCCCGAACTTATGTTCGATGTGCTTGTATAACCCATTCCCGCTTCTTCATATGCATTTGTCAAATTACCCCACAACATCATTCCATAATTGGCCAATTGAATTTCTTCCGAGTTATCACACCAATGTTCTAAAATTACGTATGCATCTGATTTGACATCCCAAATCTTATCCGCCATTCGCTTCAGTAAGTTGATGCGTTCAAGGTTATATCCAGCTGCATTATTAGCAAACCCTTTCGTGTAGTCGAAACGGAAGCCATCTACATGGTATTCCTCTAACCAATATTTATTTACTTGATCGATATATGCTTGTGTGGCCATTCTCGTGTGATCGAAATCATTACCCCAGCAATACGGTTCATGAGGACAAATTGCATTAAACCAAGGACTATTCGCCGCCGGACGATTATTCACGGCGTCCCAGTACATATTTACCATTGGATTTTGTCCAAATGCGTGGTTTAACACCATATCCACAACAACAGCAATCCCACGGTTATGACAACTATCGACAAATTCTTTGAATTTTTCGGGTGTGCCATAATATTTGTCTAAAGCCTTGTGAAAAGATGGATTGTATCCCCAACTTTCATTGTTTTCGAATTCACCCGGAGGCATTAATTCAATCGTATTAATTCCAAGCTCATCCAAATAGGACAAAGTATCAATGAGCGTTTGATAATTGTGTTTTGCCACAAAATCACGCACTAACAATTCGTAAATGACAAGGTCTTTTTTAGCCGGACCTTGAAAACTTGTGTTTTGCCAATTGTAGGGCGCTGCACCGGGTTGAAAAACAGAAACAAATCCAGTAGTTTGTCCGGTTGGATATGGGAGTGGATTCGGATTTGTTGCTGCATTGATGTTTCCATCGTTGTTTGGATCAAGAATGATTGCACTTAGGGGATCTGCCAATTTCATGGTGCCATCGATAAAATATTGATAGCCATATTTTTGTCCTGCAGAAAGCCCTGTTATCTCTAACCACCATGTCGCATTGTTCGTCGACAAATTCATATGGTAAGGAGCAGTTGGTGTCCAGTTGTTGAAATCCCCAATGACATAAATATGTTCTTTTTGCGGAGCGTACAATTGAAAAATAACCGTCGTGTCATTTATGTAATTTACACCATTTTCCAATCCGGTAATTGTTGGATTGACAATGTTCACTGCCGGATTTACCGTGTAGTACATGCTGTCAATAATGGTTGTTGTTCCATCATTCACTTCAAACTCCAACAAATGCGTTCCAGCAGTACTAGCTGTTAGGTTATAATTTAGCGTAGTCGCGTTTGTAAGTGTCGATAGGATAATTCCATCTTCTTTCAAATATAACGTGGAAGAGGTATTTGCTTCCGCAGTAATCGATAGTTGATCATTTAGGTTGTAAATACTTCCATTATTTGGATGAAAAAACTGTCCAAGTAATCCAGCATTGACTGGATACACATCATAAAAAATATCTCCTCCATCTGCTGCACGTCCAACAATGCTACCATTGGCAGTTCGAAAGACGAATGCAAGCTTTAATACAGTCGTTGTAGCGAGTGGATACCCGTAAAATTGATCGATATCGATCGTGATTGTATGTTTGTTATTTCCAATGCTCGTCATCGCCACTTGAGGGTCAACTGTCCCCCAGTTTCCTTGCACATATTGCCAATTAGAAGGCGAAGTGCTTGCACTTGTAATTAATCCTGCATGGGCATAAATTTGAGACTGACCAATCAGCGCACCATTTCCCTGCGTAGCATCATACGTGATGGTGACTACATCGTTTACGGTTGGAAAAGCTGGGGAAACGTCTAAAACTTGAGCGATGAGAATAGAACTATAAATACTAGCAAATACGGTAAGGATAACGTGTTTCATCGGGAAATGTTTAAGGTAAAAAAAAGCCTAAGTATCTTTCAACTTAGGCTTTCAATAATGTGTAGAAAAATTATTGTTTGATCAATTTTCCTGTAGCAACTTTGTCACCAGCAAACACTTTGTAAATGTAAGATCCAGCAGACAAGTTAGCTGTATTCATTTCAACATTGTTAGAAGCAGAAACTGCGATTGTTTTCATAGCAACTTCTTTTCCTGTTAGGTCAAATAATGTAATTGTAGCTTCAGAAGCATTGTTTACATCAAATTTGAAGTTAGCAACCTCTGTAGTTGGGTTTGGAGAAACTGTCAAGTTGTTGATTACGTTTTCAGCAACGTTTGATCCACCACATGCAGTACATGCATCCCAAACATAACATACAGTTCCTGGTAACAATAAGTAGTTACGGTTAATGTTTCCTGATCCATCGTCAGTACCACAACCATCAACAGCAATTGTGTTCGCTGCATCTGTACCTTCGTTTGTTCCCCAATCTCCGTTCACAAATTTGTAGATTTGAGTCGCTTGCAAAGAAGCAACTGGGTAAGTTACGTCGATTGACCAGATGTTGTTTCCTAAGTCTGTCATTGCAGAGTTTGCATCTGATGGAGACCAGTTAACCATTGCACCAGCAGCAACTGAACCACCGAAGTCAGCAAAGTTCCCACCTACGCGGATACCAGTTGGATTTAACGTTGCTCCACCCGCTAAGTAACCAGTGATGTCCACTTGGTAAGTAACAGTGTAATCTGTTTGGAAACTGTAAGCTCCTGTAGTACGATTAAAAACAACTAAATAAGTACCAGCAGTTACTGGAATATTTGCTCCGTCTTGCACTCCTAATCCAGCTGGAAAAGTAGCTGCACCCCAGTTAATTGCCCATGCAGCATCTTGGCGAAATTTCGCTTCACCAGCAACACATGTAACAACTCCAGCGTAGATGTTTCCATCCAACGTTTGCATTGGAATATCAACAGACCAATCGTACGGTGGAACCGCAGATCCGATAATACCTACGGCAGGGAACTGCGCGTAAGACGCTACACTAATAAATACGGTAGCTAAAAAAGTAAACATTTTTTTCATAGTTCAATTTTTAAAAGGTTAAAAAATACTTAGTGTCTAAATGACAACCTCAAAAATAAATATAAATTTGGTATTAAAGAAATACTTTAAAGATTTCTACGATGGATTTATAAACTTTCCTATGTAGATAAGATGAGTAGATTTGAACGTTAGAGCCAAGCTTTCATCTAGAAATAATCCATAAACACTGGATCCTGAACCAGACATTGCTGCATAAACGGCCCCGGCTTGGTACAAGGAATCTTTTAATTGTTGAATTTGCGGGAAGAGCTGAAAAACAGACGATTCAAAATCGTTCTTTAATATTGCTCTCCATTGTCCCAATGGTTTTTGTATGATTTCTTCTACTGCAATCACATCCTCACTTACAGAAACACCATCGTAAGCTTCCTTTGTCCCCACATGTATTCCTGGATTTAATAAAACCAAGAAAACATTGTTCAAATCAAGTTCCACCGGTGACAGTATCTCCCCTCTTCCTTGTGCAATCTGCGGTAATCCTTCTACAAAAAAGGGACAATCACTGCCAAGTTGTGAAGCGAGTTGTTTAAGTTTCAGATGAGAAAGTTCTAAATGAAAAAGTTCATTTAACGCTAACAAGGTATATGTTGCATCTGCTGATCCACCGCCAAGTCCAGCGCCAACTGGAATTTGCTTTCTTAGGTGAATGCGAACTGGGCCAATATTAAATTCATTCTTCAACAAATCATATGCCTTCTCACATAAATTAGGGCCACCTGCCCCGCTAATTATTATTCCAGTTTGAAGAAATTCAAAATAATCAGCTTTCGTTACTTCAAGAATATCCGTAAAAGGAATTTCCACCATGCATGTATCGATATCGTGATAAGCATCTTCCCTTTTACGCAGGATGTTTAGTCCGAGGTTTATCTTTGCCGGTGGATATAAAATCATAAAACAAATGTAGTTTTTTCAAGCGAACTTTTTCGCAAATTCTCTTTGGAAATGATGGTATCAGAAAATCAATTAACTTTGTCTATCCAATTTAGAAATTATGTCTACGTATCTTGATTTTGAAGAACCATTAAAAGCCTTAGAAGAACAGATTGCGCAAACGAAAGAACTGGGTGAATCCACAAACGTGGATATGTCCGAGCAACTAGCGGAATTAGAAAAAGTACTTCAAGACAAAACCAAAGAAGTTTTCTCCGGATTAACCCCTTGGCAACGGGTTCAACTTTCGAGACATCCTGACAGACCTTACACACTTGCATACATTGACGCCATTACTGACGGGCAATTCATCGAATTACACGGTGACCGCAGTGTAAAAGACGACAAAGCCATGGTTGGTGGATTTGGAATGATTGATGGTAAAAGTGTCATGCTCATTGGACAACAAAAAGGCATCAATACAAAAATGCGTCAATACCGTAATTTTGGAATGCCAAATCCAGAAGGATATAGAAAAGCACTTCGACTAATGAAATTAGCCGAGAAATTTAATAAGCCAATCATCACTTTTATTGATACTCCAGGGGCTTTCCCGGGGTTAGAAGCTGAAGAACGTGGACAAGGAGAAGCAATCGCTCGAAACATTTACGAGATGATGCGTTTGAAAGTTCCGGTGATTTGCATTATCATTGGAGAGGGTGCCTCAGGGGGCGCACTTGGAATTGGTGTTGGCGACAAAGTTGTGATGTTGGAAAATACGTGGTATTCTGTCATTTCTCCAGAAAGTTGTTCATCCATTTTATGGCGTTCTTGGAATTTCAAGGAAACAGCCGCAGATGCCTTGAAATTAACGTCAACGGATATGCGTAAAAACGGACTTGTGGACGAAGTTATACCTGAACCATCGAATGGAGCACATCGAAATCCTGAAGAAATGTTTCACGTGGTTAAAGCAAAAATCAAGGACTACATCACGGAATTAGAGAAACAAAATCCAGATAAACGAGTGGAAGACCGAATTGAAAAATTCTGTCAGATGGGTGTTTGGAAATAAATACCACAAAATCTTTCATTCATGACTGACTTGTTATCTACACCCATAGAATATTTGAAAGGTGTTGGTCCTCAACGTGCAGCTTCTTTACAAACAGAATTAGGGATTTTTTCCTTTCGAGATATCCTCAATCATTTTCCATTTCGATACCAAGACCGATCCGTCTTTCATGAAATTCGTGATATTCATTTGGTGGATAATTACCTGCAATTAAAAGGGAAAATAACCTACATAGGTGAAGTTGGAACAGGACGTCAACGCAAACTAACGGCTCGATTTGAAGACAATTCAGGAACAGTGGACTTGATTTGGTTCCAAGGAATTCAATGGCTTAAGTCCAATTTACGCGTCGGAGAAACCTATTTGCTTTTTGGGAAGCCAAAAGCATACAACCAACAGTGGACCATTCCACATCCGGAATTAACCAAGTGGGGAGAGCAATCTACAGAGCTTGGTTTACAAGCCATGTATCCATCAACGGAGAAGCTGAATGTTAAGGGATTAAATGCCAAAGGAATCGGGAAGATTATTCAAGCACTACTTCCTCAAATCAGGAATCAAATACCAGAGGTGCTTCCTTCATATATTATCGATGAATTACACCTCATTTCAAAAGAACAGGCCTATTTTTCCATTCATGCTCCAAAAAATGAGGTGGAATATAAACAAGCGCGGTATCGCTTGAAATTTGAGGAGTTATTTTTTTTACAACTAGAATTATTGCTCCGAAAAGAAATTCGCGCAAAAAAAATGAAAGGATTTGTGTTTTCGGAATTAGGAAACCACTTTAATAATTTTTACACCAAACACCTTCCCTTTGAACTAACGAATGCACAAAAAAGGGTCTTAAAAGAAATTCGAAAAGACTTTCTTCATGGAGAACACATGAATCGACTGTTACAAGGAGATGTTGGAAGTGGTAAAACACTTGTGGCATTGTTAACGATACTCATGGGGATCGATAACGGTTTTCAAGGAGCTTTGATGGCTCCAACTGAAATCCTCGCTACACAGCACTACGAATCTCTGCGAGAACTCGTACGTGGACTTCCCATCGAGATTGCCTTATTAACAGGATCTACTAAAAAAGCTCGAAGAGTAGAAATCCATGAAGGATTGCTAAATGGATCCATTCACCTATTAATTGGAACACATGCCTTATTGGAAGATGTTGTTCAATTTGCTAATCTAGGAATCGTAGTTATTGACGAGCAACATCGCTTTGGTGTTGCGCAACGGTCTAAAATGTGGGGTAAAAATGCCACGCCACCTCACGTGTTAATCATGACGGCAACTCCCATTCCACGAACGCTAGCAATGACCTTTTACGGTGACTTAGATGTTTCCATCATTGATGAACTTCCTCCCGGTAGAAAACCCATTCAAACGATACATCGCAGGGAAAACCATCGTCCAAAATTGATTCAATTTATCAAAGAACAAATTTCACTTGGAAGACAGATTTATATTGTTTATCCTTTAATTCAAGAATCGGAAAAGCTAGATTTCAAAAACCTTCAAGAAGGTTATGATTTAATTACTGATGCCTTTCCCTCCCCTCAATATGAAGTAAGCATGGTTCATGGCAAATTGAAACCTGCAGAAAAAGAAGCAGAAATGCAGCGATTTGTCAAAGCGGAAACACAGATTATGGTAGCCACCACGGTTATCGAAGTTGGGGTAAATGTTCCAAATGCATCTGTAATGGTTATTGAGAGTGCTGAGCGCTTTGGACTTTCACAATTACATCAGTTACGTGGACGCGTTGGTAGAGGTGCAGAAAAATCATTTTGCGTGTTAATGACCGGTGATAAACTTTCCAAAGAATCCATGAAGCGAATGGATACGATGGTCATGACAAATGATGGTTTTCAGATTTCTGAAGTTGATTTGCAATTGCGTGGTCCAGGAGATTTAATGGGAACGCAACAAAGTGGTGTGTTGGATTTAAAATTGGCAGATTTATCCCGTGATGGTCAAATCGTTAGTTTGGCCAGAGAAAAAGCTAGAGAAATACTTGAGAAGGACCCAGATCTTTTATTAGCTGAGAATTTAATATTAAATCAGCGTATGCGTCAAGTGTTGAAATCACGTCCAAACTGGGGACGTATCGCATAAAAAAAAGGATGACCTTTCGATCATCCTTTTCCTATTATTTCATCTTTCGATTAAGCGTCTTGTAGCATTTCGTCGTAAGCTTCTTGTGAACCAACAATCATTGTTTGGTATTCACGTACACCTGTACCAGCTGGGATTAAGTGTCCAACGATAACGTTTTCTTTCAATCCTAATAAATGGTCTTCTTTACCTGAAATTGCTGCTTCGTTTAATACTTTCGTTGTTTCCTGGAAGGAAGCCGCAGAAATAAACGATTGTGTTTGAAGTGACGCACGTGTGATTCCTTGTAACAATGGTGTGGACGTTGCTGGCATTGCCTCTCTCGCTTCTACTAATGTTTTATCCTCACGTTTTAATTTCGAGTTCTCATCTCTTAAACGACGAACAGAAACCAATTGTCCTTTTTTCAATTCCGCTGAATCACCTGCTTCTTTCACGAACATCATTCCGTAAAGCGCATCATTTGCTTCCATGATATCAGCTTTATGAACGGATTGTCCTTCCAAGAAGCGTGTATCACCAGATTCGATGATTTGTGCTTTCAACATCATTTGACGTACAATTACTTCAAAGTGTTTATCATTAATTTTCACCCCTTGTAAACGGTATACCTCTTGAATTTCATTTACGATGTACTCTTGTACCTTCGTAGGTCCTTCAATGTTCAAGATATCATTTGGCGTGATTGCTCCATCAGATAATGGTTGACCAGCACGAACGAAATCGTTTTGTTGTACAAGGATGTGTTTAGAAAGTGGAACTAGGTATTTTCTTACCTCTCCCAATTTCGATGTAATGATAATTTCACGGTTACCACGTTTCACATTTCCGAATGCTGCTGTTCCGTCGATTTCAGAAACAACTGCTGGATTGGAAGGATTTCTTGCCTCGAATAACTCTGTTACACGTGGAAGACCTCCGGTGATATCTCCGGTTTTACCAGCCAAACGAGGAATTTTAACCATAATCACACCAGCTTCAATTTTATCACCCTCCGTAACAGAGATGTGAGCATTAACTGGAATAGAGTATTCTCTTAAAATTTCTTTCGTTTTCGGATTCATGATGTGAATCGCTGGACTTTTCTTTTTATCACGAGATTCGATGATTACTTTTTCAGTAAATCCTGTTTGCTCATCGACTTCCTCGCGGTATGTGATGTTTTCAATGATGCCATCAAAGACAACCTTTCCTGAAACCTCAGAAATGATTACTGCATTGTATGGATCCCATTTACAAATCACGTCACCTTTCTTAATTTTTGTTTCACCAGAAACCATTAATTCAGAACCGTAAGGAACATTTGCTGTCATGACAGTAATTCCTGTTTTCTCGTCAGTAATTTTCAATTCAGCTGAACGTCCAACCACGATGATTTGATTCGTCCCGTCCACGTTTTTACGTTCGATTGTTCTTAACTCATCGATTTCTAAATTACCATTCGCTTTCGCTTTCAAGTCAGAGATATCTGCGATGTTTGATGCTGTACCCCCAACGTGGAACGTACGAAGCGTCAACTGTGTACCTGGCTCACCAATTGATTGAGCAGCTACTACACCAACAGCATCACCTCTTTGAGCAAGGCGGTGATTAGCAAGGTTACGTCCATAACATTTCGAACAAACACCTCGGCGCATTTCACATGTCAATACCGAACGAATCTCTACTTCTTCAATTCCTGCTTTCGAAATCGTTTTAGCGATATCTTCGGAGATTAATTCCCCAGCTGCTATAACTAATTCGTCGCTATCTGGCAAGTAAACATCGTGAACGGATGTACGGCCAAGAATACGGTCATACAAAGGTTCAACAACTTCGTCATTTTTCTTCAATGCTGTAGCAACAATTCCACGAAGTGTTCCACAGTCATTTGAATTGATTACAACATCTTGAGCAACATCCACCAAACGACGAGTCAGGTAACCTGCATCGGCTGTTTTAAGGGCTGTATCGGCCAAACCTTTACGAGCACCGTGAGTAGAGATGAAATACTCAAGGATTGATAATCCTTCTTTAAAGTTAGATAAGATTGGATTCTCGATAATTTCTTGAACGGACGCACCAGATTTCTGTGGTTTCGCCATCAATCCACGCATACCTGAAAGCTGACGAATCTGTTCTTTAGATCCACGAGCTCCTGAATCGAACATCATGTAAATGGAGTTGAATCCTTGACGATCCGTTTTCAATTGATCCATTAATGTCGCAGTCAAACGTGAGTTTGTATGTGTCCAAATATCAATGATTTGGTTGTAACGCTCATTATTGGTGATTAGACCCATGTTGTAATTCATCATGACTTCTTTCACTTCATTTTCAGCCTTACCAACTAAAACTTCTTTTTCTTTCGGGATAATGATATCGTCTAAGTTAAACGACAATCCACCTCTGAAGGCCATTTCGTAACCAAGACCTTTGATATCATCAAGGAATTGAGCTGTACGAGATGTTCCACATATTTTCAATACCTCACCGATAATATCACGCAATGCTTTTTTAGTTAATACATCGTTGATGTATCCAACTTCTCTTGGAACGTTCTCATTGAACATCACACGTCCACAAGTCGTTTCAATAAGCATAAGTTCTGGTTCACCACTTGCACCTAAATCATAAGATTTCACCTTGATACGCGCGTGCAAATCAAGTTTTTTCTCATTGTAAGCGATGATTACCTCTTTCGGAGAGTAGAATATTCCATCCTGACCTTTCACCACATCTCCTTCCACAGAAAGTTTTCCTTTTGTGATGTAGTAAAGACCCAAGACCATATCCTGAGAAGGAACGGCAATAGGTGCTCCATTTGCTGGATTCAAGATGTTATGTGATGCTAACATCAACATTTGAGCTTCCAAAATTGCAGCGTTACCTAAAGGTAAGTGAACCGCCATTTGGTCACCATCGAAATCGGCATTGAAGGCTGTTGTTACCAATGGGTGAAGGCGAATTGCTTTTCCTTCAATTAATTTCGGTTGGAAAGCTTGAATACCTAAACGGTGAAGAGTTGGTGCACGGTTCAAAAGAACTGGGTGACCTTTCAACACATTTTCTAGGATATCCCAAACTACAGGTTCTTTGCGGTCAACAATTTTCTTTGCAGATTTAACCGTTTTCACAATACCACGTTCGATCATTTTACGAATGATAAACGGTTTGTAAAGTTCCGCTGCCATGTCTTTTGGTAATCCACATTCGTGTAATTTCAAATCTGGACCAACAACAATTACCGAACGTGCTGAATAATCCACACGTTTTCCAAGTAAGTTTTGACGGAAACGACCTTGTTTACCTTTCAATGAATCAGAAAGTGATTTCAAGGCACGGTTTGATTCTGTTTTAACAGCACTTGATTTTCTTGAGTTATCGAACAATGAATCCACAGACTCCTGTAACATACGTTTCTCATTACGCAAGATTACTTCAGGAGCTTTGATTTCGATTAATCGTTTCAAACGGTTGTTACGGATAATTACACGACGGTATAAGTCATTTAAATCCGATGTCGCAAAACGACCACCGTCTAGTGGAACTAATGGACGTAATTCAGGTGGAATAACAGGTACCACTTTCACAATCATCCATTCAGGACGATTATCGATACGTGTTTGAGAATCCTTCATTGCCTCAACAACTTGAAGACGTTTTAACGCTTCATTTTTACGTTGAACAGAAGTTTCATTTTCTGCTTGATCACGAAGGGTGTACGACAATTCTTCCAGGTTTAATCCTTTCAATAAGTCATATAATGCTTCCGCACCCATTTTCGCAACAAACTTATTCGGATCTGAATCGTCTAAATATTGATTTTCTTTAGGCAACGCGTCAAGAATATCTAAATATTCTTCTTCTGTAAGGAAGTCGAATTTTTTCAACACCACATTATCTAATGTTAAAGCAGCTCCAGGGTTAATTACCGCATAGCGCTCGTAATAGATAATTTGATCCAACTTTTTCGTTGGTAAACCTAATAAGTATCCAATTTTGTTTGGTAAAGAACGGAAGTACCAAATATGCGCTACTGGAACCACCAAGGAGATGTGTCCCATACGCTCTCTACGTACTTTTTTCTCAGTTACCTCAACTCCACAACGGTCACATACGATTCCTTTGTAGCGAATTCGTTTGTATTTACCACAGTGACATTCGTAGTCTTTAACTGGACCAAAAATGCGTTCACAGAACAATCCATCACGTTCTGGTTTGTACGTTCGGTAGTTGATTGTTTCAGGCTTTAATACCTCACCACTTGAATTCTCCAGGATAATTTCTGGAGAAGCCAATGAGATGGTGATTTTATTGAAGCTACTTTGTTTTTTTGGTATTTCTCTTTTGAAAGCCATTTTTTTATCTAATGTTTTCGTTATTAATCAATTAGTCCATCGATACGTTCAAACACAATCCGCGAAGCTCGTGTAACAATACGTTGAAAGATTCAGGAATTCCTGGTTCAGGAATATTATCACCTTTCACAATTGCTTCATATGCTTTCGCACGGCCCATCACGTCATCAGATTTAACCGTTAAGATTTCTTGAAGAATGTTTGCTGCACCGAATGCTTCCAATGCCCAAACTTCCATTTCTCCAAAACGCTGACCTCCGAACTGCGCTTTACCACCAAGCGGTTGTTGCGTAATTAATGAGTATGGTCCGATTGAACGAGCATGCATCTTATCGTCTACCATGTGAGATAATTTCAACATGTAGATTACCCCAACAGTTGCCGGTTGGTGGAAACGCTCTCCTGTTCCTCCGTCGTACAAGTATGTTTTACCGGATTTAGGAACACCTGCTTTTGCTGTCCACTCATCAATTTCAGATGGTTTTGCACCATCAAAAATTGGAGTTGCGAACTTCATGCCTAATTTTTCACCTGCCCAACCAAGAACAGTTTCATAAATTTGACCAAGGTTCATACGAGAAGGTACACCAAGTGGATTCAATACGATATCAACTGGAGTTCCATCTTCAAGGAAAGGCATGTCCTCTTGACGAACGATGTTCGCTACGATTCCTTTATTTCCGTGACGTCCCGCCATTTTATCTCCAACTTTCAATTTACGTTTTTTAGCAACATAAACTTTCGCCAATTTCACGATTCCAGCAGGAAGTTCATCTCCAACAGAAATATGGAATTTACGGCGTTTGTAGTTACCTAGTAAATCGTTTGCTTTGATATTAAAGTTGTGAATTACACGACTAATTAATTGGTTGATTTTCACATCTGAACTCCAGTTCAATGGATTCACGATAGAGTAATCCAATGCCATCAACGCTTTATTCGTAAATTTCGTTCCTTTCTTGATCAATTCTTCTTTGAAGTTGTTGTAAACCCCTGAAGATTTGTGTTCACCTAAGATGAGCATCAATTTTTCTGCAAGTTTTTCCTTCAAATCAGCAAAATCTTTTTGGTATTCTGCGTCAATTGTTTCCAAGATTGGCTTATCCTGAGATTTTGATTTACGGTCTTTAATTGCTCTTGAGAACAATTTTTTCTCGATAACAACTCCACGTAATGATGGACCAGCTTTCAACGAAGCATCCTTCACATCACCCGCTTTGTCACCAAAGATTGCACGCAATAATTTCTCTTCTGGAGATGGATCCGTTTCACCTTTAGGAGTGATTTTACCGATCAAGATATCACCTTCACGGATTTCAGCTCCGATTCGGATCAATCCGTTTTCATCTAAGTCTTTCGTTGCTTCCTCACTTACGTTTGGAATATCAGAAGTTAATTCTTCCATTCCACGTTTTGTGTCACGCACTTCCAATGAATACTCATCGATGTGAACACTTGTAAAGATATCATCACGCACAACTTTTTCAGAGATAACTATCGCATCCTCAAAGTTGTAACCTTTCCAAGGCATGAACGCCACTTTCAAGTTTTGACCTAAAGCTAACTCACCTGCTTGCGTTGCGTATCCTTCACAAAGTACTTGTCCTCTTTCAACGCGATCGCCTTTTTGAACAATCGGTTTCAAGTTGATACATGTGCTTTGGTTGGTTTTCATGAATTTTGTTAATCCATAACGAGTTACCTCGCTATCAAAACTCACCATTTTATCTTCTTCGTTCCAATCGTATCGAATAACGATTTCATTCGCATCTACATACTCCACTGTTCCAGTTCCTTCAGCGTTGATTAGTACGCGAGAATCACGTGCAACTAAACGCTCAATTCCTGTTCCAACAATTGGAGAATTTGGACGTAATAACGGAACTGCTTGACGTTGCATGTTTGATCCCATCAATGCACGGTTGGCATCATCATGCTCCAAGAATGGAATGGATGAAGCGGCAATCGATGCAATTTGATTGGCACCAACGTCCATCAAATTCAAATCTTTCGGTGCTACCACAGGGAAGTCACCTTCGAAACGTGCTTTTACGACATCAGACAAGAAGTTTCCTTTATCATCCATCACCGCATTTGCTTGAGCGATCATTTTTGAATCTTCTTCCTCAGCAGCTAAATAAACTGGTTCTTCATTTAATACTACTTTACCATTTTCAACACGACGGTAAGGAGTTTCAATGAATCCTAATTTATTTACTTTCGCAAATACACACAATGAAGAAATCAAACCAATGTTTGGTCCTTCCGGTGTTTCAATCGTACAAAGACGACCGTAGTGCGTGTAGTGAACGTCACGAACCTCGAATCCTGCTCTTTCACGAGAAAGTCCGCCTGGTCCTAGAGCCGACAAGCGGCGTTTGTGTGTTACTTCAGAAAGTGGATTGGTTTGATCCATAAACTGAGATAACTGATTCGTTCCGAAGAATGAATTAATCACCGACGAAAGTGTTTTCGCGTTGATCAAGTCAATTGGTGTAAATACTTCATTATCACGAACGTTCATACGCTCACGGATTGTTCTTGCCATTCTTGCAAGTCCAACACCAAATTGTGCATACAATTGCTCACCAACTGTACGAACGCGACGATTCGATAAGTGGTCAATATCATCAATATCTGCTTTCGAGTTAATCAACTCGATTAGGTATTTAATGATGTTAATGATATCTGTTTTGGTAAGAACGCGTGATTCTTCAGAATCATCTAATCCTAATTTCTTGTTCAAACGGAAACGTCCAACCTCACCTAAATCATAACGTGCATCTGAGAAGAATAATTTCTCAAATACTCCTTTTGCCGTCTCATAGTCGGGCGGATCTGCGTTACGTAATTGACGGTAAATGTGTTCAACCGCTTCTTTTTCAGAGTTGGAAGTGTCTTTTTGTAAAGTGTTGTAGATAATCGTATAATCGGTAGAATTTCCGTCTTCTTTGTGTAAAATCAATGATTTCGCACCAGAGTCCATGATAGAGTCCAAATGCTCTTCACCGATTACTAACTCACGATCAAGGATAACCTCGTTACGCTCGATAGATACAACTTCTCCTGTATCCTCATCCACGAAATCCTCAATCCATGTTTTCAAAACACGAGCAGCTAAACGACGTCCAACTAATTTTTTCAAATTGGCTTTGTTTACCTTCACTTCATCCGCCAATCCGAAAATCTCTAGGATGTCACGATCTGTTTCATATCCAATAGCACGGAACAAGGTAGTTACCGGCAATTTTTTCTTACGATCGATGTAAGCGTACATGATGTTATTGATATCTGTAGCGAATTCAATCCAAGATCCTTTGAAAGGAATAATACGAGCAGAGTATAATTTTGTACCATTGGCGTGACGGCTTTGACCGAAGAACACACCTGGTGAACGGTGTAATTGGGAAACGATAACACGTTCAGCACCATTTACAACGAAAGACCCTTTAGGAGTCATATAAGGAATTGTACCTAAATAAACATCCTGTACGATAGTTTCAAAATCCTCATGTTCAGGATCGGTACAATATAATTTCAATTTAGCCTTTAAAGGAACACTGTATGTTAATCCGCGCTCGATACACTCTTCAATAGAATATCTTGGTGGATCAACAAAGTAGTCTAAAAACTCCAATACAAATTGATTTCTTGTATCGGTAATAGGGAAGTTTTCTGCGAAAACTTTAAATAATCCTTCACTATCGCGATTCTCAGGTGTTGTTTCCAACTGAAAGAATTCTTGGAAGGATTTTAATTGAATCTCCAGGAAATCTGGATATTCAAATTGATTTTTGCTTGAAGCAAAATTAATTCGGGTTGAATTATTTGATGTTGCCAAGGCTTTTGTTTTTTAGTTATTCGATTATTCTGTCAAAATCAACATGCGAAAAAACAGGAGAAGGCACCCGCTAAAATAGCGGTGCCTTTCCTGTAATATTGTGGGATTAATTACTTAATCTCAACTTCAGCTCCAGCTTCTTCTAAAGATTTTTTAAGCCCTTCAGCTTCGTCTTTAGATACTGCTTCTTTCAATGTTGTTGGAGCACCGTCTACTAAGTCTTTAGACTCTTTCAAACCGTTTCCTGTTAACTCTTTAACAAGTTTAACTACTGCTAGTTTGTTTGGTCCACCAGCTTTCAAGATTACGTCGAATTCAGTTTTCTCAGCAGCAGCTTCACCTGCATCCGCAGCACCACCGGCCATCATTACTGGAGCAGCCGCAGCTGGTTCGATTCCGTACTCATCTTTTAAAATTGTTGCCAACTCGCTTACTTCTTTTACTGTAAGGTTAACTAACGTTTCTGCAATTTGCTTTAAATCAGCCATTTTATTTTAATTTAAAAAAGGTTATTATTAATTAATTTATGCTCTTTCTTCGAGCGTTTTAAGGATTCCAGCGATTGTATTACCAGAACCTCTAAGAGCAGACAATACATTTTGAGCAGGACTTTGCAACATTCCAATGATTTGACCAACCAATTCTTCTTTACTTTTCAGTGATTCAAGAACTTTTAATTGATCATCGCCAATGAAAATTGCTTCATCAATGTATGCACCTTTCAAAATTGGTTTTGGTGATTTCTTACGGAAATCAACAATCAATTTTGCAGGAGCATTAGCCACTTCGCTGAACATGACAGAAGTTGATCCCTTCAAAACATCTCTCAATGCCCCGAAATCTTTTCCTTCTACTTGGTCCATCGCTTTTTGAAGCAATGCATTTTTCACTACACGTAATGAAATGTTTGTTTGAAAACATCTTCTACGTAAAGAGTTTATTGTCTCTACTGTTAATTCTGCTGTGTCTGCTAGATACATCACATTGTTAGCAGTTAAATCTGCCGCCAAATCACTAATGTATTTCGCTTTTTCTTCTCTTGTCATTTTCTTAAATATTAAGCAGTAACAGACTTCGCGTCAATTTGTATCCCTGGACTCATCGTTGAGCTCAGGTAGATACTTTTAATATAAGTACCTTTAGCAGCAGACGGCTTTAATTTTACTAGTTGTTGAATCAACTCACTCGCGTTTTCACGAATTTTGTCACCTTCAAAACTAACTTTACCTACCGAAGAGTGAATGATACCGTATTTATCAACTTTAAAGTCAATTTTACCAGCTTTCACTTCAGTTACAGCTTTACCTATTTCCATAGTTACTGTTCCTGTTTTCGGATTTGGCATTAAACCGCGTGGACCTAAAATACGTCCAAGTGCACCTACTTTACCCATAACTGAAGGCATTGTAATGATAACGTCGATGTCTGTCCAACCACTTTTGATTTTATCAATGTAGTCGTCAAGTCCAACATACTCAGCACCTGCTTCGATTGCTTCTTTTTCCTTGTCTGGAGTACAAAGTACAAGTACTTTGATATCCTTTCCAGTTCCATGAGGCAATGCAACAGTTCCACGTACCATTTGATTCGCTTTACGAGGATCAACCCCCAATCGAACACAAATATCTACAGAGGCATCGAATTTGGTTGTAGAAATTCCCTTCACCAAATCACATGCTTCAGATAGAGTGTAAATCTTTGTCAAATCGAATTTAGACAAGATTTCTTTTCTTTTTTTAGAAACTCTTTTCATAACAATAAATTATTTGGATTGAGGAGCGACTCCACCTTTAACGGTTACCCCCATACTTCTTGCTGTTCCTGCAACCATGCGCATCGCTGCATCAACGGTAAAACAATTCAAATCAGGTAATTTGTCCTCTGCAATCATGCGGATTTGATCCCAAGAAATGGAAGCAACTTTTACACGATTTGGCTCAGATGAACCTTTTTTGATTTTTGTTTGCTCGATGATTTGTACCGCTGCCGGTGGTGTTTTAAGAACGAAATCAAAGGATTTATCACCATAAACAGTGATAACAACAGGAACTACCTTACCCATTTTATCTTGAGTTCTCGCATTAAACTGCTTACAAAACTCCATGATATTTACACCTTTCGCACCCAAAGCAGGTCCGATTGGTGGTGATGGGTTGGCTGCGCCTCCTTTGATCTGCAATTTGATCAATGCTGCTATTTCTTTAGCCATATATATTAAAATTATGTAGTCAACGTGAATCAGTGATGGGAAGCTTTAATCATCGGACTCACTCCTACGGTTAATACAAATTTTACCCTTCTTTCTCAACTTGCATATAGCTGAGTTCCAAAAGGTTTTTTCGGCCAAATATTTTGACCATTACTTTTAATTTTTTCTTTTCTTCATTGATTTCATCAACAACACCAGTGAAATTGTTAAATGGACCATCAATTACTTTAACAGACTCGCCAACAACAAAAGGAATTTTTAATTCTTCCTCACTTGTAGCTAACTCATCAACTTTTCCTAAGATTCTATTCACCTCAGATAAACGCATGGGAACAGGCTCGCCACCTTTAACAGTTCCTAGAAAACCAATAACATTTGGAATACTTTTAATAACATGACTTACTTCACCTACAAGAGCTGCCTCAATTAATACATAACCTGGCAAGAAAGCTTTTTCCTTACTTACTTTTTTTCCGTTTTGTATTTTGAAAACTTTCTCAGTTGGTATAAGAACTTGGTTCACATAATCATTCAGTTTCATTCGAGTTATTTCCAACTCGAGGTACTCCTTAACTTTCTTCTCCTTACCACTTACGGCACGAACTACATACCATTTCTTAACAATTTCTGCCATTACTGTATTTGTTAGAATGATCCGTAAATAAACCCTAATAGTCCTTTCCACAAAGATCCCTCTTCTCCTGAAATACCAAAGGTGTAATCCATTGCGAAAATAAGAAGTGCAATGAGAACAGATGCAACAACTACCAGAATGGTATTATTTTGTAGTTCTTTCCAAGTTGGCCACGTTACATTGTGCACCATTTCTTGGTAAGTTTCCTGAAAATATGATCTAATTTTTGACACTTATTTCAATTTTAATTGAGCACGGGCGGTAGGATTCGAACCCACGACCAATGGTTTTGGAAACCACCACTCTACCAGCTGAGCTACACCCGTTTAAAAAGGGGAGTTGTAAAACTCCCCTTACTTAAAACTATGTTGTTTCTTATTAAGCTACGATTTCAGTAACTTGTCCTGCACCTACAGTTCTACCACCCTCACGGATTGCAAAACGTAGTCCTTTGTCCATTGCAACTGGTACGATCAATTTTACATTGATTGATACGTTGTCACCTGGCATAACCATTTCTCGACCATCTGTTAAGAAGATCTCTCCAGTTACGTCAGTTGTACGGAAATAGAATTGAGGACGGTATTTATTGTGGAAAGGAGTGTGACGACCACCTTCTTCTTTCTTCAATACGTAAATCTCTGCTTTAAATTCTTGGTGTGGAGTTGTTGAACCTGGTTTACAAATTACCATTCCACGTTTGATTTGAGACTTCTCAATACCACGTAGTAATAAACCTGCATTATCACCTGCTTCACCACGATCTAGCATTTTACGGAACATCTCAACACCTGTAACTGTAGATGTTAATTTTAATTCACCCATACCTAAGATCTCAACTGGCTCTCCAGAGTTGATTACACCTGTTTCAATACGACCTGTTACAACTGTACCACGACCTGTAATCGTAAATACGTCTTCAACTGGCATTAAGAAAGGCTTGTCAACATCACGTGGAGGAAGTTCGATATATGTATCAACTGCTTCCATTAACGCTTCAACAGTAGCAACCCACTCAGGCTCTCCGTTTAATGCTCCTAATGCAGAACCTTGGATAACTGGCGCATTGTCACCATCGTACTTGTAGAAAGAAAGTAACTCACGTACTTCCATTTCAACTAATTCTAATAACTCAGCATCGTCTACCATGTCCACTTTGTTCATGAAGACAACCAAACGAGGAACACCAACTTGACGTCCAAGAAGGATGTGCTCACGTGTTTGTGGCATCGGTCCATCAGTCGCAGCAACTACTAAAATCGCTCCGTCCATCTGTGCAGCTCCAGTAACCATGTTCTTTACGTAATCGGCGTGACCTGGACAGTCTACGTGCGCGTAATGACGGTTTGCTGTTTCGTACTCAATGTGCGAAGTGTTAATAGTGATACCACGCTCTTTTTCTTCTGGAGCGTTATCAATTGAGGAGAAATCACGAACTTGAGCCAATCCCTTAGAAGCAAGAACGCTAGAGATTGCTGCAGTCAACGTAGTCTTTCCGTGGTCAACGTGTCCAATTGTACCAATGTTCACGTGTGGTTTGGAACGGTCAAAATTTTCCTTAGCCATTTTCTTATTTGTTACTTAGTTAATAATTTACATTTATTTATCATAAAATCCTTCACAATCTTAATGGAAAGGATTCAACTTCTTCTTTCATACTGAGCCAATGACGAGAATTGAACTCGTGGCCTCTTCCTTACCAAGGAAGCGCTCTACCCCTGAGCTACACCGGCGCTCTTTGAAAAGTGAGCGGGAGACGAGACTCGAACTCGCGACGTTCAGCTTGGAAGGCTGAAGCTCTACCAACTGAGCTACTCCCGCTTTTATTCTTTTCTTGTGGGGGGAGCAGGATTCGAACCTGCGAAGATGTACATCAGCAGATTTACAGTCTGCCCTCGTTGGCCGCTTGAGTATCCCCCCTACAATTTGAGCCGATGGAGGGATTCGAACCCCCGACCAGCTGATTACAAATCAGCTGCTCTGGCCAACTGAGCTACATCGGCAATTTTATTGTTGGTTTTCTAAAAATAAAGAACGTTTTCTCTTCCCATAGCCAATTTGGGATTGCAAATGTATGAAACTTTTTCTTATCTCAAAGAATTTTTTGAAAAAATATTTGAAATTTTTATCACATTATTATTCATAATAATTTCCTTATTGGATTTCATTACTTTTGCTTCCATGTTAAATCAAAAAGTGATTGTTTCAGTATCAAGCGATTTGGTCACTGATAATCGTGTTCATCGAACTTGTTCCGCACTGCATGAGCTTGGTATGGATGTTTTATTAATTGGACGAAAAAAAAAATCTAGTCCCCTGCTTACGAAACGTAATTACCGAACAAAACGCCTGAGTCTATTCTTCCAAAAGGGTCCGTTTTTTTATGCTGAGCTTAACCTAAGACTATTTTTTGTACTCTTGTTTCAAAGAAAAAAACTTCTCTTTTCAAACGACCTCGATACACTGTTACCGAATTTCCTTGTAAGTAAGATATCCAGAGCAAAAATCATCTATGATAGTCATGAATTATTCACCGAGGCACCCGAATTAATTCATCGCAAACGAACCCAAGGAATATGGTTATGCATCGAGAAACTCATTTTCCCAAAATTAACACACATTATTACAGTTAATGACTCGATTGCTCAAACCTATAAAAATCTATATCAAAAAGACCTGCTTGTTATTCGAAATATCCCTACGAAATATCTTTCCAAAATCACTCTTTCAAAAAAGGAGCTGAACATTCCTGAAAATACTTTCTTAATGATTATACAAGGTTCCGGACTGAATGTTGAACGTGGAATCGAAGAAGCAGTCCTCGCAATGAAACAATTAGAAAAAGCTACGCTCATGCTTGTTGGTGACGGTGATGTGATGCCTGTTGTGAGGGATTTAATCCGGGAAAATCAACTTGATGACAAGGTAAAATTATATGGCCGTAGACCCTATGAAGAGATGATGCAATTCACTGCACATGCAGATCTTGGATTAACCCTCGACAAACCACTCAGTAAAAACTATGAGTACTCACTTCCTAACAAAGTGTTTGACTACATGCATGCAGGCACTCCTATTCTTGCCAGCAAGCTGGTAGAAATTGAAAAGGTTATTTTGACTTATCAAATAGGCCACGTAATTCCAGATGTTTCTGTGGATTCAATTGTTCAATCCATCGAAGAGATAAAAAGCAATCCTGAAAAGTTAGCGCAACAAAAATCGGCATGCTTTGCCGCTGCCGAAGTGGAAAATTGGGAGAATGAACAGTTGAAATTAAAAAACTTTATTCTTTCGGTAATTTCCTAGGTAATCGATCAAATGAAAAAGACGGTATAGATCGAACATCCATAAAGTGAAATACCCTTTTTTTAAAAAAGCTGTCAAAAGTGGCAAGGAAAATGCACCTAAAATCTTACACGCATCTCGACACAATCGGTTTTTTTCAATTGAAAACGACAAGCTAAGTAATCGATGTTCTTTATTGAAATGGGTATCTTGAAGTTTCAAAGAAATCAATAAAAGGTTTTTCAATGCTTCTTTTGTTTTCTCTAAAAATTGTTCATTATCATCAAGGTTACTATTGAGTACAGGATTATCCATGTGCTGAAATGATACGCCCTTCATTCGTAACTGGTAACCAAATAAGGTGTCTTCATGTCCATATGTCACCAACGACTCGTCAAACGAATACTTCGCAAAAAGTGATTTTAAAATCACAAAATTGTTTGACTTAAAACCAAGTTCTGGATGAAGATTTCGTTCCGAAAAAGACTTGCTTTCTCTCTTACGACTGTAGGTCCATCGAAGCAATTGTTTTCGCTCGGGAATTTCATCTGAATAAATACTTGCGCCAATAAGCACTTCTATGTTTTTCAAGCGCAGACATTCAACATAACGCTTGACAAAATCCGGATGGATGATTTTTGAATCTCCGTCAACAAATAACATGTAGGTTCCTTTAGCGAAAGACAAAAAGGCATTTCTAATTTTCGACCTACCAATATTGATCGGCAATTCCTGATAATCAGAAAATTTGCCTACACTTCTGTTTTTTTCTTGAAAAAAAACATCGGAAGCGTCGTCCAAAAACAAGAGCTCGACTTCCGATGAATAGTCTTGAATCTGTCGATGAAGTTCTATCGCCAACGGACAAATATCCGCATTGTAGATAGGAATGCATATCGACAATAACATCTCTATGAAATTATGCCATTGTATTTGGCGTACCAAAATTCATCGGAGGGAATCCAGCTTGTGGATCATCAATTACCCCAAAATTTTGCTCGTATTTTTGAATGTTATCCGACAAAGCTTGTAAGAATCGTTTGGCATTTTGTGGCGTCATTAATACGCGAGAACGAACTTTTCCTTTGGGCATTCCCGGCATAATTTGCACGAAGTCGCAAACCACCTCTGCAGGCGAATGTGTGATGATCGCTAAGTTAGAATATGTACCTAAAGCAATTTCTTCAGATAGTTCGATGTTCATGTGGTTTTCTTCGTTTTCCATTATTTTCTTGTTAAATCGTTTGTTCTTTTTCTTCAAAGATAATTCCGAATGTTTCCAATTCTTTTAAAATTGGTTCATACACTTTTTTATCTACCGGCAAGGTAACACCTTTCTCTTGGATTTCACCTGCCAAAATTAATTTCGCCGCAATCGCTACTGGAAGTCCAACTGTATTTGACATCGCAGTATACACTTCGTCTTGACCTAAGGTAACGAGAGAAGAAGTGATTTTCTTCTGTTCATTCTTTATATGGTACTCGAATTCATGATACATTACTAACATGTCCTTATCTCCGGGCTCCAACTTCCATTTTGGTTCTAATAATTGTTGCAATAATTTCGCTGGACTTGCATTTTCAATTCCATAAGTAAAGGAGTCATCAAATATGCCCATGCTCTCGAATTGTTCAAACAAAAAAGCCTTTTCTTCTCCAAGCACTTTTTTAAATTTATCCTCTACCGTTGTATGCAATTCATACGGTAAAAAAGCATTCAAAAACGATCGAGGTGTTAAGGTTTCTGAATTGGTCATTGCATATGAATCGTCTGTCATTCCGAGTTGGATAAAAACATCCCAACCTTGGCAATAATTTGGACGACGTAATGTTCCACGGTAAATTGTTGGAATACCCTCAATCCCATAAGTGGATGAATAAATCAATGAATTTCGATTCGCATATCCATCAAAATATCCGTAAGGGGGAATCTCGAAGCGATCTAATTTTTTGAATAATTGAGAATACGGAATGTACTTGTATTCATTGTTATCCATATACAAAGCCGCTGGACCTTGTCCGGCAACAATGACATTACGTGGATTCCACGTAAATTTATAATGCCACGGATTATTATCCGACTCAGGCGCCATTAATCCTCCACAAAAAGACTTAAAACTAGTTAATTTACCACCAATCGCTTTAATGTGGTCAATCACCTTCATAGCGCTCATGTGGTCAATTCCTGGATCAACACCAATCTCATTCATGATGACGATTCCAGCTTCTTTCGCTTCCCCACTCAAAGCGCGCATTTCCGCAGAAATATAGGATGGCGTAATTAAATCAGTATGAAGTTCGATGCAATCTTTCGCTACCTCAACATGGTAAATTGCTGGCAACATCGAAATGACTAAATCCGCCTGTGCAATCGCTGGCTTGCGCTCTTTCGAATCTAAGGCATTGAAAGAAAGCGCTTCTGCATTTGGATGTCCGTTGATTTTTTTTTGAACCAAACTTAAGTTTTGATCCACAATTTTTATGTGCCAATTTTCAGCTTCTGAATGAGCTAACAAGTATCTAATCAACGATGAGGCAGACATCCCTGCTCCTAATATTAATATGGTCTTCATTCCTTTCTTTACTTAATCCGCACTGGACCTTTGACAAATTTAAAAAAATGTTTGGATGCACTGATTTTCCTACTTGTCTTTTATCAACAAGAATTTGATTGGGACCGCCAATCGATTTGCCCAAGAAACTTCATCGTGTCCGGTTTTATCCCAAACAAGAGGCAAGAAATTCGGTCCTGTTTGATACCCACACGACTGGAATGTGTTTAACAAAACATCGTGATAAGGTCCGTAATGTGCATCCAAGGTTTCCGTTCCTCGATCGATGTAGATTTTCACTTTAGTTAGAGAAGGTAATTCTTTGGCCAAATATGCATTGAATGGAAGCACCAATTGATTCATCGCGTCATCGCCCGTCATTTGGAAATTTATCATCGGGGTATGAATGGACAAACAGGCGGCACCTCCAAAAGTCTTTGGTTCTCTCGTGAGACCATAAAGTGAAATCAATCCACCCATACTAGAGCCTATTAAAAAACGGTCATTTCGTCGGTGACTTACCGAATATCTATCTTCAATAAATGGAATGAGTTTTTTTGTCATCCAATCTACGTAATGGTCAGCTCTCAATTCGCCCTTCCATAGAGTAGATGTAAGCTTTGAAACATACGCAGTATCCATATAATTTGCCGATTGCTCTGGGAAAAACTCAGCATAACGATTGGGTGGGTCATTGTAAATTCCAACGACAATAAACGGACGCGTTGTTCCAGTTCTTTGCAAACTATCCGCGGTTTCATCAACTCTCCATTCTTGTTTGTTCCAAGTGACCGTCGAATCAAATAACATTTGTCCATCATGCATGTAAATAGTAGCGTACTCCACCTTTACATTATAATCAGCTGGCAACCATACGACTACCTGACGTGTTGTTGAATCGCTAAACGGGAGTTTAAAACTTTCCAATGTTCCAGATGATACGTTTTGATCGTTTGGGACAATCGAAACGCTTTTACTTTTTTGAGCATAAAATGTATAAGGACATACAAGTAAGAGTGTGATTAAGGATAAGAATTGTTTCATTTGAATCACGTATGGAAATTATTTCACAAGAATACTTCTTTCCTATCAAGAATCAAACGGACATATCGTATTTTTGCAGTAAAATTTAGCACATGTTGGATAAACTTCTTGCCTCTCTTTTTTCCATGCGATGGATGACCGTTGGATTAATCTTGTTTTTAGTTGGAATTGGTGCAGCTACGTTCATTGAATCTATCTATGGAATTCAAAGTGCAAAAATCATTATTTACAATGCTCTTTGGTTTGAATTGCTACTTGTATATTTATCACTGAATCTACTCTCTAATATATTCAAATACAAGATGTTTCGACGCGAAAAAATCGCAACGTTGATGTTTCACTTGTCTTTTTTGGTCATCATTTTTGGTGCAGCCATCACGCGTTACGTGAGCTTTGAAGGACTCATGGTTATAAAAGAGGGGACATCATCCGACTTCATTTATACTTCGGATCCTCATTTACTCGTTCACATGGAAGATTTAGGAACAGGCAAGACAAAAACGGAAGCACACAAATGTTATTTGTCTGAAGTTACCAACAATGACTTCACCTATTCTACCGATTTTCAAAAGAAAACAATTGATGTCAGTTACGTAAATTTTCAATCGAAAATGATTGACTCTTTAGTTGTTCGTCAAGCCTTTAAAGAAACGTCGCTTGAATTAATCACGGATGGAATGAAGTCAAATTTCCTTAATGAGAATGACTTTTTTATGGTCGGAATGGTTCCACTTTCTTTTGGGCCTGAACCAAAATCACCCGGAATACAGGTGCGTAAAAAAGAAGATAGCTTGCAAATAAAAACGGCGGTTCCATTGACTTATTTGCCGATGTCTTTAATGAAAAAAGCAAGACAAAGTGGTGAGCAAGTTCCAGATTCCATGTTCACGAATGTTCCATTAAACACTTGGGTGGAATTTAAAACAACAACCTTGTACCATTGTGGGGACAAGCAATTTGTCTTCAAACGCGCCTTGAATCATGCAAAAAAAGTTCTGATGCAATCAGGAAAGAAAAATGTAGGTTCAGATTACTTAACTGTCCGCGTTTCGGATGGGAAAGCTACAAAAGTTATTCGTATGGAAGGTGGAATGGGCGCTATTCCTACTCCGGTTCGCTTTGCGATGAATAACATCATGTACCAATTGGAGTATGGTTCTATTCGTAAGCCAATTGCTTTTAAAGTATTTTGTAACGATTTCAAGTTGGATAAATATCCAGGTAGTGAATCTCCTTCTTCCTTTTCAAGTGATTTGACACTTATCGACCAAAAAAGAAACGTGAAAATGGACCGAAAGGTCTTCATGAACCATGTTATGGATTACGATGGATATCGATTCTTTCAATCTGCCTATGATCTGGATGATCCAACAACAGCAGAAAACGAAGAAGGAACGAGGTTAAGTGTGAACCACGATTGGTGGGGAACAAACATTACGTATATCGGATACCTACTGATGAGCATTGGCATGCTGATGTCCTTGTTTGCCCCCGTTGGACGCTTCCGAGAACTGAATGACAAAATGAAGAAATTAAAAGAAAAACGCGCAAGATTAAATACGCTTAGCTTATTCATTGGACTTCTTTTATTTCAATCGGTGTCATACGCCCAAGATCATGCGCACCAAGCGAATCCAGCAGCGAAAATATTCAGAGTCATTTCCGAAGAACATTCAGAAAAACTTGCTTCACTTTTAGTTCAAGACTACGAAGGACGCATTTCTCCCATGCACACCTTGTGCGACCAATTACTTCGTAAGATCAATCGTTCAAATCATTATAAAGAATACAATGCGGTGCAAACCATCATGAGTGTTCAAATGTATCCTCAGTACTGGATCAATCAAAAAATTGTTCAAGTTCCTAGTAATTTAAGAGGTCCATTACAATTAGGCGAGTATGCCAGTGTGATGGAACTTATTGATCAAAAAACACAAGAATTCAAGTGGTTAAAGGAATACAAAATTGCTCACCAACGCTTGGAATCTCAGCGCAATGAATTCGATAAAAAACTCATTAAGTTAAATGAGAAATTCGAAGTGATTCAAGGCGTTATTATGTGGAAATACTTACGTGTTGTTCCTAAAAAAGGTGATGCAAATCACACTTGGTACATTCCTTTTCAAGTGGATACTGCTGCCTCTTTGCAAGTTTTGAGCTACATTTCCCTTTTGGATGAAGGAGCTAAAAAACACAATTTTAGCAAAGCGGAGAATGTACTTAAAAAAGTAAAAGCACACCAACGCAAAGTGAGTTCGGATGTCGTGCCAACCGAATCTGCGGTGAGTATGGAAATCTCTTACAATAAAATGGAGGTATTCAAGCACTCATACCAACTGTTTTTATCACTTGGATTCTTGCTATTGATTGTTTCCTTTCTAGGGATTTTTAATTCAAACAAATCTCGTTTTTCAAAAGTTCAAAAATGGGTTAATCGTTTCCTTGTTGGATTAATGGTCGTGACTTTCCTTTACCTTGCCGCTGGACTAGGAATGCGCTGGGTGATTTCTGGGCATGCGCCGTGGAGTAACGGTTACGAAGCAGTGGTTTTCATCGCTTGGGTAACCATGATTGCTGGATTCAGCTTCACACGAAAAAATATAGTCATCCTTGCTGGAACAGCAATCCTTGCATCTTTAATGATTTTTGTCACGGAATTAAGTCTATTCGATCCTGAAATCACTCCGCTTGTTCCGGTATTGAAATCGTATTGGCTAAAAATTCACGTAGCCATTATCACCGGTAGTTATGGCTTCCTCGGATTAGCTGCGATTTTAGGATTACTTAACTTGATTCTTTATACGGTTCGAAATGAGAAAAATAAAGAAATTGTCACCATCAATATTAATGAATTAACCTATGTTTCTGAAATGACGATGACCATCGGACTCTTCATGTTAACAATTGGGACTTTCCTTGGTGGAATCTGGGCAAATGAATCTTGGGGACGCTACTGGGGATGGGATCCAAAAGAAACATGGGCACTTGTTTCCGTGCTCGTTTATGCAGTGATCCTTCACTTGCGATTCATTCCGAAGTTAAATGGAAAATTCCTTTTTAATGCGCTGTCCTTCTGGGGATATTCAGCTATCCTATTCACGTTTTTCGGTGTCAACTTCATGTTGGTTGGACTCCATTCTTATGCGAATGGTGACGGATTAGGTAAATTTCCAACTTGGCTCAGTTTGACAATCGTCTTCTTTGCATTGTTCACCGCATTTGCTTCTTTCCGAAATAAATCCATCGAACGAAAGTCGAAAAAAGATCTATTATCCGAATGATTTCCGAACGTATACTTCACGAGGATAATCATGTAATTGTCATCAATAAAATGGCCTCCGAAATTGTTCAAGGTGACAAGACCGGTGATCAAACGATGCCAGATGAAATCAAAGCGTATCTAAAAGAGAAATACCAAAAGCCTGGAAATGTTTTTTGTGGTGTGGTCCATCGCTTAGATCGTCCGACAAGTGGTGCTTTGGTCTTTGCTCGAACAAGTAAAGCATTGGAGCGATTAAATGCCCAATTCCGCGACAAAGAAACCAATAAAATATACTGGGCAATCGTTGAACAAGCACCTGAAAAACCAACAGGACGGTTGGTACATCATTTAAAGAAAAACGAAGCACAGAATAAAAGTTATCCTGTAGATTCAAAAGTAGTTGGGTCAAAAGAAGCGATTTTGTCTTACAAGTTATTGTCTTCCGGAGATCGGTATCATTTACTCGAAATCGCATTAGAAACAGGAAGACACCATCAAATCCGTGTGCAATTAAGTTCGATTGGATGCATCATCAAAGGCGATGTGAAATATGGTGCGAAACGTTCAAATCCAGATGGATCCATTTGTTTACATGCGCGCTATTTGAAATTTACGCACCCAACTTCGAAGGATGAAATTTCCGTAATCGCCCCCGTTCCTTCGGATCGTCTTTGGCAAGAGATTTCTAAAGGACATTAATCGGAAATATTTGATTTTTTTTGAGCTACTCTAAACTGTTTTTTCGTGAGAAAAACATTTTTACCACCGTTTTTCGAATAATTAAAATATCCTGCAGCAACGTCGGATTGGCTAAGTACTTTTCATTCAACCGAATCTTTTCTGGCATTACTTCTTGAATGTACGTTTGTTGAGGATTTTCTGATTTCGCTAAAATTTCATTTTCGTGAAAATACGTTAAGGAGGCATAATCCGTTATTCCCGGTTTAACTGCCAGTATTTTGCGTTGTTCTTCTGAATACAAATCAACATACTCTTTCACCTCCGGACGAGGTCCAACAATACTCATTTCCCCTCTAATCACATTGATAAACTGAGGAAACTCATCCAGTTTATACCTGCGGATATAAAAACCGACTCTCGTAATGCGAGGGTCTCTTGACCCAATTGTTATTTTACCCAAGGATTCAGCATCAATAAACATGGATCGAAATTTAAATAAGTAAAATGGAGTTCCATTTTTCCCAATTCGAACTTGTTTAAAAAAAACACCGCCTTTGGACTCTAATAAAATCAAAATCGCCAATACCAAACCTATTGGTATAAAGCATATCAGCACTAATCCGGAAAAAAGGACATCAAATATTCTTTTCATGCGTAACTTCACATTTGATACAAAACTAATTTTTTTTCTTCAGCATGGCACAGGAACTGCAAGAACAAGTGAAACAAGCGCTAATGGATCAGTCTTTTCGTGTGAACACCCTTTTGCAATTAGAAAAAGATTTTCAGCGATGTGGTTTGATGCTAAGCTCCACGGATGTAAACAACTTACTTTCATCCATTCAGACATGCATTGAACGAGTTTCCAACACGCAATTACAACAACTCATCTACCTCATTGATATTCCAGAGTCTCTATTTCTTTCGCTCGCTAGAAAACCAACATTTCACATCGAATTAAGTGAAGCCATTTTGATGAGAGAAGCATTAAAAGTATATTTACGTATTAAATTTAGCGAACAATGAATACACACAAAGCTTCCATGGATTCCTTTACGAAAGCATTGACAATTGCCGTAAGTTTCATCCTGGTTTTATCTGGGTTTGTGCCCCATTTTACAAGTGAGTTTCAATTTTCGAATGTAATCACACCTGCACCCTTTTATGTGATGCCGTTTGCAATGATCATCATGCTCGTTGTTACGTATGGCTTTAGTCCAAAAGGCTATGCTTTTCAAGATGGACAATTGGTCATTTACCGTCCATTTCGCAAAAAGTTCTTTGCAACAGAGGATATGCAAACCGCTACACTTGTGGACAAAAAAGAACTTAAAAAATCCATCCGTGTTTTTGGCGTTGGTGGCTTGTTCGGTTACTTTGGTTTATTTCGAAACAGCCGTTACGGCACAATGATTTGGTACGCAAGTAGACGTGATCAATTCGTAGTCATTGAACGTTCAAATGAAAGAGCCATTGTACTTACTCCAGACGACCCAAATTCTTTTGTGTCCGAATTCAATCAGACGATTAAACGTTAAATCACAGAAAGAATCGGTTTTCACCACCTGCATTGTTTATCATCTCGTTTGATTTATTAAATTTGTATCTAAATTAATGAGTATGAATTTCATTGCCTCTAGCACAAGTCTTTTAAAACATTTACAAAGTATTTCAGGTGTACTGAATACAAGCAATACCTTGCCGATTTTAGATAACTTTCTTTTTGAAATCACCAACGGAGAACTGACAGCATCTGCTTCAGATTTAGAAACAACTATGGTGACTAAATTGGATGTTCATTCGGAGGAAGATGGTAAAATTGCCATTCCTGCCAAATTATTGTTGGATGTATTAAAAAGCTTACCAGACCAACCGTGTACGTTCAAAGTGAATGCAAGCAATTACCAAATTGAAATTGCCTACGACAACGGAAAATCTAGAATGGTTGGATTCAACGGTGATGAATTTCCTAAAATCCCTGAATTAGCTGGTAAAAGCGCCATTAAATTATCTGGTGATCTTCTTTCTCGTGCCATCAATAAAACGTTGTTTGCATCTGGAAACGACGACCTTCGTCCAGTAATGAGCGGTGTATTCTGTCAGTTCTCTGCGAGTGAAATCACTTTTGTAGCAACAGACGCGCACAAACTTGTTCGTTTTAGAAGAACAGATGCCGAAGCTAGTGGAAGTTCTGCATTCATTCTGCCAAAGAAACCATTGAACATGTTGAAATCTAATCTTCGTGGTGATGAAGCAGTTTTATTAGAATACAACGAATCCAATGCTGTTTTTACGTTTAACGACCTCATCTTAGTGTGTCGTTTAATCGATGGGAAATACCCGAATTACGAAGCTGTTATCCCCAAAGAAAATCCAAACGTCTTGACGATTGATCGTATTCAATTACTTTCTTCAATTAAACGCGTATCGATTTTTTCTAACAAAACAACACATCAAATCAAGTTGAAGTTGGCAGGATCTGAACTTTCGTTGTTCGCAGAAGACATTGACTTTGCGAACGAAGCAAGTGAGCGTTTGACGTGTAACTACGACGGTGATGATTTAGAAATTGGATTCAATTCACGTTTCTTAATGGAAATGTTGAACAACTTAGATTCAGACGAAATCAAACTTTCCATGAGCGAACCTAGTCGCGCTGGAATCTTAACTCCTGCTATCCCGGCAAATGAACACGAAGACATTTTAATGCTCGTGATGCCAGTGATGCTCAACCGTTAATCTACTTTTACATACATGCCTCAAGGACTGAGCAATATTCGGAATTTATCCTTGAAGGAACTTCAGGACCAATTTGTTGAGCGAAATGAAAAATCGTTTCGTGCTAAGCAAGTCTATGAATGGCTTTGGAAAAAAAATGCAGCTTCCTTTGATGAAATGACCAATCTGAGTAAAGAACTCAGGGAGATGTTGCAACAACATTATTTCATTGACCATATACAACTGCAAGATCAGCAGATTAGCAAGGATAAAACCATCAAATGTGCGTTTACCATTGAAGAGGGTAAGGTAGTTGAAGGTGTACTTATCCCAACCAATTCACGAACGACTGCCTGTATTTCTTCGCAAGTAGGATGCAGCTTGTCGTGTACGTTTTGTGCAACGGGAAGATTAAAATTACTGCGAAACTTGAGCGCAGGTGAAATCGTGGATCAAGTCGTGTATTTAAAGAATCAAGCCGAAGAACGTTACGGACAAAACCTCACAAACATTGTCTATATGGGGATGGGTGAACCTTTATTAAACTATAAGAATGTTCTTCAATCCATCGACCGTTTATGTAGCGAAGATGGACTTGGTATCTCCCCAAAACGCATTACTGTTTCAACCGCTGGAATCGCAAAAATGATTCGCAAACTTGGCGACGACGATGTCAAATTTAATTTGGCGCTGTCACTCCACGCGGCAAATGACAAAAAACGAGATAAAATCATGGAGATTAACGAATCCAATAACCTTTCTGAATTAACAGAGGCCTTGGAATATTTTCATGAAAAAACAGGATCAAGGGTTACCTTTGAATACATCATTTTCAAAGATTTTAATGACGAAATCGAAGATGCACGTGAACTAGCAAACTTCGCGAAATGTGTACCCTGTAAAATCAATATTATTGAGTACAATCCAATCGAAAATGGAGAATTCGAACAAGCTGATGCACACAAAGTGGATGCCTTCGCTGCCTACTTAGAATCGAAAAACCTCATCGTGAATGTGAGACGTAGTCGCGGAAAAGACATCGATGCTGCTTGCGGACAACTTGCCAACAAAAACAAAGCCATCCTGAAGGATGAACGTATTCTAAAGTAACATCGAGCATCGAAAATCGTCTTGCTTATTGAAATCCATTTGCTATGATCAAAGTATCACACCTCCGAAAGGAATTTGAACTCAGTCGTCAACAAAAGAAAGAACTCCATACGTCAGCCGACAAAGCAGTTGCCGTTGATGATCTTAGTTTTGAATGTCAGCCTGGAAAAGTGTATTCATTACTAGGTCCAAATGGAGCTGGTAAAACGACTACCTTACGCATGTTGTCCACTATCCTCACGCCAACATCTGGTGATATTGAAATTGCTGGCATAGATGCTGTGAAATATCCGCGAGAAGCAAGAGCGAAAATTGGATTCTTGACCGGTTCAACAGGACTTTATGCCCGCTTAACTCCCATCGAAATCATTGATTATTTTGCCGCATTATATCAAGTTCCAACCAAGGAAAAAGAAGAACGTAAAAAGTACCTTTTCGATTTATTGAATATGAACGATTTTCTTCAAAAGCGTATTGGAAAGTTAAGTACGGGAATGAAACAAAAAGTTTCCATTTGCCGCACGATGATCCACAACCCAGAAGTCGTTATTTTCGACGAACCAACGAGTGGCCTTGATGTGATTACCGCAGAAAACATCATTAAACTCATTCGCGATTGTAAGGACCAAGGAAAAACAGTCATTTTCTCTAGTCACATCATGAGTGAGGTCGATTTATTGTGTGACGATTTAGCCATTATCCACAAAGGCTCATTGAAGTACCAAGGAAGTATGACTGATTTCCGTCAGCATATGGAGGCTAGTAATTTGACGGAAGAATTCATCCGCATTGTTCAACGTTAATTCCATCCACATGATTTTTACCATTTTCAAAAAAGAACTCATCGATACTTTACGCGATAAACGCACGATGCGCACGATGCTGCTCATTCCTTTACTCGTTTTTCCGATCATGTTGACACTTTTCGTGAATGTTTCTTCCTCCTTTGAGAAAAAAGCGAGCGAAGAAAAAATCATCCTTGGTATTTGGGGCGATCCCTCAGGTAAGTATACAAAGCAGTTGAATAAATTACCCAAAGGATTAGGCGAAATATCGACTCGCAGCTTCGAAGATTCGGCAAAACTAAAAGAAGCAATCTCAAACGGAGAAATTCAACTGGGACTAATAATCCCTAGGAACGAAAAAGTTTTGCTTCGAAATAAAGTCTCTATTCCGTTAACCTGGTTGTTTGATGCCTCCGAAATTGGTCGACAAGAACGTGCTGAGTCATACATGAACGTGATCTCAGATAATGCAGAAACCTTGCGTTTAAAAGAACTTGGTGTGGATGCAGAAAAACTTCATCCATTGGTTCCTGTTTATCAGAACTGTGCGAGCGACAAAAAGATGATCGGACAACTAGCCGGAGGAATTCTACCCTACATCTTCATCGCGTTTGGATTTATTGGCTGCATGTATCCTGCCATCGATTTATTTACTGGAGAGAAGGAACGTGGAACAATCGAAACCTTATTAACAACTCCCATTTCCAGGTGGCAAATATTAGTAGGAAAAATGCTAGTGATTGTTTCTTCTGGTATGTTGGCGGCAAGTTGTGCCCTGATCGGATTGTTTGTTTCCATCGAGTTTCTCGATATCGTGCAGAACAAAGAAATTTTGGACATCGTTCACGGTATTCTAACTCCACTATTTATTCTATCGATGTTCAGTTTGCTTTTACCTTTGGTCGTTTTCTTTGCTGGCGTAATGATTCCAATTGCTGTTTATGCGAAGTCCTTCAAAGAAGCGCAAAGCATCATCACTCCTTTAAATTTCGTGATGGTTCTTCCTGCCATGATTGGTTTCTTTCCTGGTATTGAATTAAATGCGATGACCGCAGCTATTCCAGTAGTGAACATTGTACTTGCTACAAAAGAATTGATTTCTGGAACACTTTCCTTCGGATATTACGCCATTAGCTTGGGAGTCATGTTGATTTTGGCGACATTATCTGTTTTTGTTTCCTACAAACAATTCGGTAAGGAATCTAGGATTTTGAACTAACGAATCACGTGAATAAATCCACTTTTCTTCTTCTCATCGAATTCAATTAAGTAGAAATAGACGCCATCCTGAAGCAATCCTCCGTTCATGTCTTTACCATTGAAAGGTGTGTCGAAGCGCTTGCCTGAATAAACCAGATTTCCCCAGCGATTGAATACCTTCAATTGATATTCCTGACAAGATTTAAACATCCCTTCGATATCCAATTCATCATTGTTTCCATCGCCATTTGGCGTGATGACATTTGGAAAATCAAATTCGGCATAATCGTAAATATTCAAAATAGAAACAGGAATACTCGAGGGACTAGAAACACAGCCATTGATGGAGATTGTTGCGCTATAATTTCCCATTTGTTCTATTTGAACTGGGAAGTAAACATTTGGTTCAACTGAGTAAAAATTTTGCGGACCCGACCAATTGTAAACGGCATTCGAAATCGGTTCGATATGCAGTGTCACAACATCGCCCGGACATTCAACTGGACCATTTCCCGTCAGAATAGGAGCCGCAGGAATTGGATAAACGGTCAAATTCAACGTTACGACTGAATCGCATCCCGCAACAGTTTGCAAAGTGTGACTATAAACTCCCGTATTCGTTAATGTTTGTCCATAAAACAAAGTACTCTCCCCTTGACAAAAAGTCATCGAACTACTGGAAGACAATACCGGATTTACAGCTAAAGTCAAATTGATGATGGAATCACATCCCGCTTGCGTCTGAATGGTTCTACTGTAATTTCCAGCAGTCGTCAATATTTGTGACCCAAAGACATAGGATCCACCTTGACAAATAGCCGCTTGAATGTTAGCTGTGAGGATTGGATCGACAATCAAACTTAGGTTGATGATGGAATCACAGCCAGTAGCTGTTTGCAATAATTGCGTGTAATTTCCCGCTGTGGAAAGTACGTTTCCGGCAAAGGTGTACGTTCCACCTTGACAAATATGTACGGTTTGATTATTTGTTAAGTTAGGCAATAGCGTCAGATTCAACACAACTGTAGAATCACATCCTAAAACACTTGGGAAAACAACCGGATGGTATCCAGCAGTTGAAAAGGTCTGTGCCCCTAATGTATATGAAGAGCCTTGGCAAATGCTCACCGGAAGTGTATCGTTGAAAAGTGGATTTACGGTTACGATGACACTATCGAAAGAAGGGCAAGAGTTCGGATTAGATGCCAAATTCGTCATGACCGTGTAGGATTGAGAAAGTGGTGTATTCCCTGTATTCACCAAATTCACGGTTGGACTCGAAACAGTTGTTTGGGTCAATCCCGGAGCAGCTGTCCAAGCGTAGATGTAATTGGGATTATTCACGCTTCCGACTTGCGCCGTTTGTCCGTTGCAAATACTTACATCTGGACCCGCATTCGACGTGGCAATATCTGCATAAATCGTAGCATTTCGAATGGAATGACGGTCATTTGACCCACCGGTACTTGCCGTCCAGCCCATATAACCAGCAAAGTTCAAATTGTAGGTTCCTGTTAAATATTGTGTTCCATTCACGGAAACAGTAACCACACCATAATTGTAACTTATGACTGCTGTATTGTAGGTATTCGAACGAAGGAAATTTAAATTTCCTCCCACATTGTTTAAGGTGGTGATTCCTGCGATGCATTCATTGTATCCTGGTCCACTGTAGATTTGAATTTCCGGATTTGCTCCTCCACAGTTATTATACGTATCAAAAACGACTTTAATGCCATTCGCTGTGGAAGGGATTCCTACTCCGCCTCCTGAAACGAATCCTGTTGGCGGGACATCTAAGAAACAAAAAGCGATTCCATCGGCACTTGTCCCATCGAACATGCGAAAATCAAATTGAACGTTCCATTGGTAACAGGTTCCTAAGTCAATGGCTTGATTGTAAAAAATGGCACCACTAGAATTCCCGATATTATTCGTTAGAATCAACTCATCTGGATCGAAATTTACATCTCCTCCGGTGTCTCCTGTCGCTGCTGCCCCGGTTAAATTCCATCCTGTCGTATTCATGTTTGGTGAACCGGTTAACTCAGCAAATACCAAGGTTTGAGCTTCGAATTTCCCGAAAAAAGCCATGCAACTCAATAAAAAGAAGATGTGTCGTAACTTCATGTAATCTGATTTGAGGACTAAAGTTGGTCAAATATTTTGAACAACGCAAAAAAGGACGTTTTATTGAAAAGAATAGTTGCCTAGATAAACTCTGCTAATTCAATCCAACGCTCAGTCAATGAATCGATTTCCTCCACTACTTTTCCTAATGCTGTTCCATTTTTCATTAGGTCCTCATTGGATAACTCACCACTCGATAAAGTCAAGGTCAGTTCATCCTTCGTTTTTTCCAATTCTGGAAGGCGTCGTTCGATCGTTTCGTATTCCTCTTTTTCTTTGAAGGATAATTTTCGTTTTTTAGTTTCTACAGCGGATGGAGAAATCGTTTTTTCTTTGATCTCTGGTTCTTCCTTCGTGTTATTTTGTTTAACGCCACGTTTTTTGTCCAACTGTTGTTGACGGAAAACAGTATAGTTTCCAACGATGTCTTTTAATTCTCCTTGTCCTTCAAAAACAAACAAGTGATCCACCATCTTATCCATGAAATATCGGTCGTGTGAAACGACAATCAAACATCCTTGGAATTGGCGTAAATATTCCTCTAAAACGGACATCGCAAAGATATCTAAGTCATTTGTTGGCTCATCGAGAATCAAGAAATTCGGATTACTCATCAGAACGCGCAACAATTTCAAGCGACGTTTTTCTCCCCCACTTAACTTGTGCACGAATTGATAGTGCATGTCACGAGGGAATAAGAATCGTTCCAACAATTGTGCTGCGGACATTTGACGTCCTTTTTCCAATGGAATGTATTCCGCCACTTCACGCACCACATCAATGACCTTAAAATCGTCATTTACTTTAATTAAATCTTGGGAGTAATAACCAAATACAACGGTTTCTCCTAGAATAATTTTTCCTTTGTCCACCTCTTCTTGTCCAACCAACATTTTCAGGAAAGTCGTTTTTCCTGCGCCATTATTTCCGACAATTCCTAAGCGTTCTTGACGTTGAACATTGTAGGAGAAATCATTTAAGATCACGCGATTCGGATAAGACTTGCTTACTTTGTGAAATTCAACGATTTTCGAACCTAAGCGCTCCATTTTAACTGGCAATTCTAACTCGTCCTCATCCAAACGTTGGGAAGCCACTTTTTTCACATCTTGAAAGGCGTCCACGCGAGCCTTTTGTTTGACTCCACGAGCTTTCGGTTGACGTCGAATCCAATCCAATTCCTTGCGGAAGGTATTTTTAGCTTTTTCAATCGTCGATTGCGTTTGCTCTTGTCGTTCGGCCTTTTTCTCTAAGTAATAAGAGAAATTCCCTTTGTAACGGTAAATCGTTTGATCTGCTAATTCCAAGATGGTGTCACAGACAACTTCGAGGAAATAACGGTCGTGCGTCACCATTAAAATAGTCGATTTTGAAGAGGACAAATAGTTTTCTAACCATTCAATCATGTCCAAATCCAAGTGATTGGTTGGCTCATCGAGAATTAAAAAATCAGCATCAGAAAGCAATACTTTGGCCAAAGCAACACGCTTTTTTTGTCCACCGGATAATTCGCTGATGCGTTTATCCATGTCCTCTAATTTCAATACCGAAAGAATTTGCTGTACACGTACTTCTGTGTCCCAGGCATTTAATTCCGTAATCGACTGATACAATTCCTCTAATTTCGCTTCGTCGTTTTTGGCAACCGCAATATTGTATTCTTTGATGAGTTTCAACTCAGGCAAGTCGTGGTCAAAAATCGATTCTAAAATCGTTTGATCCTCACGCATGCTTTCCGTTTGCTCCATGAACGCCACACGAATATCTTTGCGGAATGTCACTTTACCAGAATCAACGGGCTCCATCCCCATAATGCAACGCATCATGGTCGTTTTTCCGGATCCATTTTTGGCAACAATTGCCACTTTTTGACCTTGGTCGATGCCAAATGTAAGGTCTGCGAAAATCATTCGCTCGCCGTATGATTTGGTTAAGTTTTCAATGGATAAGAAATTCATAGTCTAATTCCCGTAAGATGGGCGGGCAAAGATACGGATAATAAATAGTTTGACAGTTCTCAAGAAATGTCTAATAAAAGACCTTTATCTACCTCAAACGATTCAAAGAGTCCAATAGTACTTTGTCCTTTTGAACACCTTTCATGGCAAAGTACGTAAATGGTAATCCACAAACGAGCACGTAAAACCCAATTCCCACATGAACACCAGTGATTTCTTCAGAAGAATAGCCGTTCACTCCGAAAGTCGTTACCAAAATGACCGCAAGTACAAATAACAAGTAAATGAAAAGTGTCATTTTCGCCAAGGTATATTGACGTTTCAAGTTTTTATACGACATCATCGCAACGAACGTGAACAGGACAAGAAAAATGACGAAAACATACGTGAACTGGTAATTACTTAACCATTCTACATAACCACCTTTGACATCTTGACGCTCGACACCAAACACGGATTGAGTGTAATTAAGTTTTCCATCAGACATGGTAAATAGCTCCATTCCAAACAATAAACTGGACAAAATAGCCATGACAATGATGAAATAAACGGTTTGAATGCGTTGTAACATACTTCTAATTTTTAAAGGTGAGTTGCTTTATTTCGTAAATAAAAATCTAAGATAACGATGGCAGCCATTGCCTCAACAATGGGAACTGCCCTCGGTAAAACACAGGCATCGTGACGTCCTTTTCCCTCAATGGTGATTTCGTTTCCATCTCGATCAATGGAATCTTGGTCCTGCATGATGGTCGCTACGGGTTTAAAGGCCACGCGAAAATCAATGGGCATTCCATTTGAAATTCCACCTTGAATACCACCAGAATGATTGGTTTTCGTTTCTCCATTTGACAGAAATACATCATTGTGCTCACTGCCTGTCATTCCTAAGGAAGAAAATCCAGATCCAATTTCAAAACCTTTTACGGCATTGATGGACAACATCGCTTTCCCTAATTCTGCATGTAATTTATCGAAAACAGGTTCGCCTAGTCCAGCTGGAACGCCATTGATGACACATTGTACGGTCCCTCCAATTGAATCACCTAGATTTTTAATTTCTTCAATTCGAGCAATCAGTTGTTTGGCAACAGTTGCATCCGGACAACGAACGGGACTTGCTTCAATTTCTGATAGTGTGTAAAATTCTTTTGTGTTTAGGGCAATTGTTCCCACTTGAGAAACATAGGTACTAAACTGAATTCCTATCGATTGCAAAAGTTGTTTGGCAATCGCTCCGGCAACGACGCGACTTGCCGTTTCTCTTGCGCTACTTCTTCCACCACCACGAAAATCGCGGTGGCCGTATTTCTGTTGATAGGTAAAATCGGCATGCGATGGACGAAAAGCATCCTTCATGTGCAGGTAATCCTCACTTTTTGCATTCGAATTTGGAATGATAAAGCCAATCGGAGTCCCCGTTGTTTTTCCTTCGAAAATTCCCGAAAGAAACTGAACCTGATCTGCTTCAACACGTGGTGTTGTTAGTTGAGATTGTCCGGGCTTACGGCGATTTAATTCCTGCTGAATAGCAACTAAATCCAAGGCAAAATTCGCTGGGACACCATCGATGACACCACCAATGGCATCTCCATGAGATTCGCCAAACGTACTGAGTTTAAAAAGCGTACCGTAACTTGATCCTGCCATGGAACAAAGGTAATGAATTTGATTTGTACAAAGTTTCTATCTTTGATGCATGTATCGAATAAATCTAGTTTTTTTATTGGTCCTCATCGGATTAGCAAGTTGTGCCCCCGCACGCTTTGTTGAACCATTGAAAAGGGGACAGCAAGTCATCACCGGGAATTTCGGTGGAGCAGTAGCAAAAATCCCTGGAATTGGATCCATTCCTATTCCATTTACGGCCATCGGTTATGGACGTGGACTCACAGATAAAACCACTGTATTCGGAAACTTGCACACCACTTCTTTAGCTTTTGGAGTTGGTCAAACGGATATCGGAGTTTCACAAAGTATTTGGAAAAATGATAAAATGGGAATCAGTGCACAAGGAAGCATGAACATGCTGGTTGATTTCTACACTGGAGCAAATCGTTTTTGGCCACAGTTGGATGCTAATTACTACCTGAAATATGGAAAGAATTCAAAGCCAGTTCAATTGGATGCATTATGCAAAGTAGAAAGCAAACATTACAATTTTTTCTACACGGGAATAAGCAACTGGTTCGATCCGTACAAAACGGAATCTCAGGGACGTCCAAATGCACAGTTTTGGATTCCAAGTGTTCAACTCGGACATCAGTGGATTCGTCCCAAATGGAGCTATCAAGCGGAATTAAAAATGCTTGCACCCAATCAATCCAATCAGAATATCGTTGTAAACTATCCAAGTTTACTTCAAAATAATGGCGCTTTGGGTCTTTATTTTGGCATCACTTATCACTTGAAATAATGAAATACTTCGCAATACTTTTTATTTCGCTTAGCCTACTTTCTTGCCGCAAGCGTTTAGATTCCTTTTTATTCGATGGATCTAAGCTGGAAAGTTATCAATTGGACGCGTACACAGGGGAAGTTTCTCTGGAGTTAAACGGACAATTTGCCGTTCCGGACAGCATGATTCATCGCATTCATTTCCCGGTGAATATTGAAGGGAAAACCGTTCAAGTTCAAGGAATCTATGTAGGAGATACGAATCACATCGATCAAGATACGGTGATTTTATACTGCCATGGCAACAAAGACCACATGGACTTCTATTGGTGCCGCGAAAAATTATATGCACACATGGGCGGACTCGGGAGATACGGTGTATTGATGTTTGATTATCCAGGATTTGGATTAACGGAGGGCGCTGCCACTGAAGCAAACATGTACGCATCCACTTCATCTGCGATTTCTTGGTTAAAAGACCGCGGATTATCGGATGACCGATTTGTAATGTTTGGTTTTTCTTTGGGGTCGGCTGCTGTATGCGAAATTGCAGGACATGCTAGCGAATACGCGCTTCAACCGGCTAAAATAATTTTGGAGGCTCCTTTTGCATCCGCTGAAATCATGATTCAAGATGCCGCACTTTTGTCGATGCCCGGATCCTTTCTAGTGGATTTAAAAATTGACAATGCGACGGAAATTAAAAAAGTAAATGTTCCATTGCTTTGGATACACGGAATAGACGATTCTTTCTTATCGATGTCAAGCCATGGTCAACTTGTTTATGATAACAAACCTGGAGCAAAAGAATGTGTTTTGGTTCCAGGAGGAGAACACGAGACAACCCCATTTGTCATGGGGTATCAGGCGTATATTGATCGCCTTGCGGCATTTATTCAATCTTAGTTCAGGACAGCGAATTTCAACTGACCCATCTGTCCATTTTTGGTGGATTGCAGGTAGTAAATTCCAGAGGTAATTTTCGGTAATTGAATCTGTTCAGTCGTCGATGATGAAACTCCTTCAAAGATGATTTTTCCGTTCAAATCATATACAGAAAATGCCGTTTCAATTTCGAGTCCTTTAATGGTGAATGAACCTTGATTTGGATTCGGAAATACGGAAATTCCATTATTCGATAAATCAGATAAGGATGCACAATCTTCCACAAGAATAGACATCGTTTCATTCGCGACACAACCAATGCCATCTGTATACGATGCAGTTATCATATGCAAACCTAGTCCTGCTGCAATCGGATCAAATGAAGCTCCAACAACCGCAGTACCACTAAATACAGTTCCAGTCTGATTGGAAATAAGAGAAATATTCCCATCATTTAAACAAATTACTCCGTCCGTATCTGACGTAGAAATCGTGATCGTTGGCGTTTGATTCACCGTTATCACCTGTGAAAATGTGTTACTTCCCGCTGCATTGGTCACTGTTAATTGAACAGTATAGGTTCCTGCATTGACAAAAACATGCGTTGGGTTTTGAACGTTATCCGTTGAACCATCGCCGAAATTCCAAACCCATGTTGTTGGATTGTCTAAAGAAGCATCGGTGAAATCGGTAAACAAACCGGAACAAACAACTGCACTATTTGTGGTAAATTGCGCTGTAGGGGTTACTGCCGGACCTTGGTTGTTAAAATAGATATTGAAATCATCGAAATAGAATCCATCTTTACGTGTTCCTCCATCGGATTTTAATTGGAAGCGAACTTTAATGATTTGCCCCAGATAGTCACTTAAATTAATCTCTTCTAGAACCCAAGTGGACATTGTTCCATCATAAATTGGTTGATTATTCGGTTGAACGCTTCCATTTGCACTGGTTCCCGCATTCGTATAATTTCCACATTGTCCGATCCACGTAGTTCCACCATCTGTTGAGACTTGAAATTGAACGTAATCGAAATCCGCTTCAATATCCCATTTTGCATAAAACGAAATTTGAGCCGCGAACGCATTTGTTAAATCAATTGTCGGAACATACGAATAAGTTGTATTGGCATTGTTGGCATAATTTCCAGTTGGCGTATCCGTAAAACATTTCGGTGAAGAAACGAATGTACTTGACGTTGTACCCCAATTTCCTGTCCAGTTTGTCACTGCCGATGCATTCTCCGTCACTTGTAAATTATATGCACCATACGTTTTTACGATGGTGTCTCGCCTCACCCACAATCCATTATCTGTTTTTATAATGTACTTCACAATATTGCCAAATTGAATGTTCGGATTCAAGGTGTAAGAAATCGCACCTGTGGAGGTTTGCATAAGTGATAAATCGTATACAACCGGGTTTCCAACCGAAGTCACATTCAATAAAGGTTGTATAGAAACAGTTACTGGACCAGACATGCGCCCTAAACGATACGCAGAATGATTAAAGTTTCCACTTAACGTTGAAATGCTATTTGGATCTGTGTCCTTCACAACCACATAATTTCTAGTAAGGTGTGCCAAAACTAAATTTGGGAAAAGCATTTCTTTACACGTGGCAAGGATTTCAGAGGACGGTTGCCAAAATGCTGTTCCAACTTCTGGAGTATGAACGAACATCGTATCTTTTACTCCCACACCGATGTCCATTTTGTACATGTAATCATCAGAATCTCCTGATGCAGGATAAAGAGCTGAACTTTTCATGGAGGTATATCCATTGAATTCAACCATATGGTCGGTGTGTGCCTGAAAATATGCATGATGATCTGCAAATTCCGCCACCGTTGTTCCTATTGGGAACAAAATATCTTTTGCATAAGTATGTGCATTGAAGGCAGAAACAAATTTGTGGTTTTGCACCAACCAACGCATGGCTTGAACTTCTGGCTCGGAATAAGGAGCTGTCCCGCAGTACGTATCATTACTTGTTGAAGTACTGGTTCCAGTTGTTCCCCAACCATAACCGTAATTACGATTTAAGTCTACGCCGTAAACTCCGCCACCATTGTTTCGTCGGTTTTTACGCCACATTCCACCACCGGTTGGATTCGTTGTTTCGTTATAGACGTATCCATCTGGATTAATACAAGGGACAAAGAACAATTGGGTTTGATTCACCAAATAAGTGATCTCCTCATTCGTTCCATAATTTTCCAAAACATACCACATGAAGAAAATGGTTTCCATTAAACTCATTGGTTCACGTGCATGATGAATGGCCGTGTACAATGCTTTAGGCTCGTTTTCATCAACGTTCGGATTATCGGAAATCTTCACGTGGTAAATCGGACGATTCTCATGAGACAAAAAGGTTGAGATCGGTGCCTTGGCAGTAATTAAATTCGGGTATTGTTGTACCATCGCATCCAATTCAGCAAGCATTTCATTGTATTTCAGATAACCTCCCATTGTCCCCAAATTGAAATTTGTTGGAGTAGTTGGATTCGAATAACTAGAAGACCCACTAGAAGCATTTGAACAAACAGTATTTTTTAGCATTTGATCTTGCTTTTCAGGATTATTTAGGATGTCAATGTAATATTGCTCCACATCCTCAATCAATACTTCATAGTTAAACTCATACTGATCCATAATTGAACGTTCAGCGCGGGAAAAGTCCGAAATAAAGAAGGTGCCTTCTTTACGGATTCCATGATCTACAGCCACCCCTAGATTACCTAGTTTGTATATTTGCTCTTCATTAGCAAACACTTTTAGTCTGGAATAATCTTGTGCGTGCAGCGATAATGTTAAGGTAAAAAAGATGATGGAGAGTAAAATGTTTTTCATAGTTTATATTTAGCATGACAAATAAACAAAATTTCAACTTGAAACACAATTATTTATGGAAAAATAGGCAACCATTCAAGTTAAAATTTGTCTATGTTTTGAATAGATTTACAAATAGTGTATCTTAGCTACGCATGATAAAAAGCCTACTTACTTTTCTTCTGATTCTGTCATCTTCTTCTATACTTATCGCTCAGAAGGTTTGGATGATTCCTAATGAAGGTCAGTGGGATGAACGAATTCGATACAACATAGACCTAAATGGCGGAAAATTGTATGTAGAAAATAAAGGGATGACCTTTTTTCTTACGGATGCCATGAGTCATAATCACCACGACGGAGAAGAAACAACACATGAACTAACGAAGTATCATGCAGTTAAGCACATTTTTCCACATGCAAATACGGATGTGGAAATTCAAGAAAGCGATTCAAGTTCACACTATCTAAACTACATGTTAGGTAGCGATCAGTCCAAATGGAAATCGAATATTCATGGTGTATCGAAATTAGTTCTGCCCTCCTATTTTGATGGCATAGATTTAATCTATGATGGGAAATCGGAGCAACTCAACTTCTCATTTGATGTCCAGCCCCAAGCTGATTTAAGTCAATTATCTTTTTACTTCGAGGGAGCAGATAAAATCCAAATCGATGCGCAAGGAAATCTAGTAATAACGCATTCACTTGGCGCAATTACCTATTCTGCACCAAAAGCATGGAACATTTCCGAAAATGGAAAGAAGTCAGAAGTGCAGATGCAATTTCGACTAGTAGACCAACTCATTTCTTTTGTGTTTCCGGAAGGCTACAATTCATCTGAACGTCTTTTTATCGATCCAAGCTTAACCTTTTCAACGTTTTCAGGTTCAACAGCCGATAATTGGGGATTCACTGCAACACCTGATCCGAATGGAAATTTATTTGGGGGCGGTATCGTTTTCGGTTCAGGATATCCAATAACAACAGGAGCGTTCGATTCCAGTTTTGGAAGCGGAACCGGAATGTTTCCAATGGATGCCTCCATTACAAAGTTCAATGCCACCGGTTCAGCTTTAATCTATTCAACTTTTCTCGGCGGATCAGGGAATGAAACTCCCCATTCTTTGGTTTCGGCTCCAAATGGAGAACTATACATTTATGGTGTCACTTCATCCAGTAATTTCCCGATTACATCAGGAGCATTCGATAATTCCTTCAATGGTGGTCCATATCAATTGCAAAATGAACTTGAGTTTAACGGATCTGATATTTACATTGCTCGATTAAATCCACAAGGAACAGCATTACTTTCCTCTACTTTTATTGGTGGATCAGGGACAGATGGTTTAAACACTAGCTCATTGAATTTCAATTATGGAGATCAATTTAGGGGTGAAATTGTGTTGGACAACAATCAAAATGTCTACATCTCAAGTTCGACCTCTTCGACAAACTTTCCGACAGTTGGAGCTTCTCAAGCATTTTTGAATGGCAGTCAAGACGCGGTGATTTTTAAATTTAATTCCACACTTTCCAACCTTCAATGGAGTACCTATTTCGGCGGAACTGGAAATGAATCAGGTAATTCCATTGCCGTAGCTACGAACGGATCGGTTTACGTGGGCGGGGGAACTTCCTCTTCTTCGCTTCCCATTTCAACGGGAAATGATTTAACGTTCAACGGTGGAGCGGCAGATGGATTCATTTTAAAAATGAATGCTGGATCCGGTACTTTTCTGGCTGGATCCTACATGGGTTTGTCAGAATATGACCAGACTTATTTCGTGCGAACGGACATTGACAACAACGCCTATGTTTTTGGACAATCAGAAAGTGCTTGGCCAATTACTCCAAGTTGTTATGGAAATCCAAATTCAGGACAATTTGTACGTAAATACACGAGTGACCTAATGACCATTTCCTGGACGACTATGATTGGTGCAGGTACAGGTCATGTGGAACTTTCTCCCACCGCATTTTTAGTTTCAGATTGCTACGACATTTACCTTGCTGGCTGGGGAGGAATTTTGAATCAGACCTATGCACAGGCCGCATACTCTACCACAACCGGATTCCATACAACCCTAGACGGCTACCAACAAACAACCAATGGGAGTAATTTCTACATTGCCGTTTTAGACAATGACGCTTCATTGCTGAAATACGCAACGTTTATGGGTGGATCTGCCAGCAGTTACAACCACGTAGATGGTGGAACGAGTCGCTTTGACAATACGGGTAGAATTTACCACGCCGTATGTGGTGCCTGTGGCGGAAACAATTTTGGTTTTACGAGTACACCAGGTAGTTGGTCGCCTCAAAATTTAAGTTCAAACTGTAACATGGCTACTTTTAAATTTGAATTAAACACCATTCAAGCTATTGCAGCACAACCAGCACCCCTCATTTGCATTCCTCAATCGGTTTATTTTGTGAATAATAGCGTAAATGGCAACGCCTATATGTGGAATTTTGGTGACGGTTCCAGTTCAACCGTGATGCAACCGATTCATCAATATACAGTACCTGGATCGTATGATGTTCAATTAATTGTCTATGATTCAACGGGATGTTTTGCTCCAGATACTGCAACAGTAACCGTAATTATCGGTGCATTTACCGCCGGGGCTGTTCAACCTACAACGAGTATTTGTCCGGGAGATTCATATCAGTTAGATGCATACGGCGGAACAAGTTACAGTTGGAGTCCAGCCAATCTATTGAACAATCCGAACATTGCCAATCCAATTGCTACGGTTAATATGACGACGGCCTTCAGTGTGATTATCTCTGATTCCTGTGGTTCGGATACGGTTCAAATAACCTTAAACGTATCAGCGCCTAGTGTCAGCTTAAGCAACGACACAATCATCTGCCTTGGTGGTGCTGTTGATTTAATTGCTACGGGAACAGGTGCTATCTCATGGACTCCCTCCAATTTCTTGACAAGCACAAATACATTTACCACGACGTCGACTCCAACAAATTCCATCACCTATACCGCCACCGTTACCTCGGCAAACGGCTGTACAGCAAGTGACTCAGTCAACATTCAGGTGTTTTTCAATCCACCATTACCCGTATTAGATGACACGCTCACCATTTGTTATGGCGGCTCCGGAAGTGCATTCATTTCGGGAGGAACGAGTTATTTGTGGTATCCAACGAACAACCTAATCGGACAAACCAATCAAACCGTTGAATTGAGTCCGACAGCCGAACAATATTATTATTGCGATGTGACCAATAGCTGTGGAACAGAAAGTGATTCCATTTGGGTCAACATCATCACTCCTCAAATTTTCGCAGGAAACGATACCATTGTTTGTCCTGGTTCACCAGCTGCCGTTTGGGCGAGTGGCGCTTCTTATTATGTATGGTCACCAAATCCTGTTTCAACAGCGAATAACGGTGCATTTGCCCTTGTTCAAACACAAGTCAATACCAATTACATGGTGATTGGAACGGACTCTAATGGCTGTCAAGATACCGCGAATGTGATGATTAGCGTCTATCCTCCGCCATTTATTAATGCCGGAATCGATGTCTATGCCTTAGTTGGGGAAACGATTCCATTTAACGCCATTACCAGTGGACCGGGAAACATACTATGGACTCCACAAGATGAATTCTCATGTGCAACGTGCGCAAGTACAAGCGTTTCACCGAATCAAAATGCTGTGTACAATGTCTACTTTACGGACCTAAATGGATGTCAAGCGCAAAGTCAAGTGAGCGTTTACTTTGATCCATTTATCTACGTGCCAAATACCTTTACTCCAGACGGAGATGAGCATAATAATGAATTCAGGCCTATTCTTGGTAATATTCGGGAATTTGAAATGCTTGTATACAATCGTTGGGGAGAAATCGTATTCGAAATGACATCCAGCGATGATTATTGGGATGGCACCTACAACAATTTGCCTTGTCAAGATGGTACATATGTTTGGAAATTGAAGTACAAAGATTTCGCCAACAATAAAAAAGAAATTACGGGACACATCAATTTATTGCGCTAGGACCCGTTCTTTCCGCTAAATTTGTATCATGGGAGTACAAGTCAGCGTTTTTCAATTCAATGCCTTTCAAGAAAACACCTATGTCGTTTCAAACGAGCAAGGCGAAGCACTCATTTTCGATCCTGGATGTTATTCCAAAGAAGAAGAGCACATGTTAACAGATTTCATCGAAGAAAATGAACTTAATGTTATAGCAGTTCTGTATACCCATGCACACATCGATCATATTTTAGGTGCGGCATTTGTTCATCGAAAATTCCAATGTCCAGCTTATTTGCACGCTTTAGATCACAGCACATGGACATCTGTTGCGAGTTACGCACATGTATATGGATTCGAAGGATATCAAATACAAGACTTACCAAGCGAAGAGTTGAATGATCATCAAGAATTGAACATCGGTTCCTTTAGAATGAAGGTGCGACACACACCTGGACACGCTCCTGGACATGTCGTATTTTACTTTGAAGAAGATCAGTTCATCATCAATGGAGATGTGTTGTTCAAAGGAAGTTTTGGACGTGTGGACTTACCCGGAGGAGATTTAGACACGTTGAAATCAACGATTTTCAACATTCTTTTCAAATATCCTGAAGAAACCATCGTTTATTGTGGACACGGTCCAGAAACAACTATTGGACAAGAAAAAAGAACAAATTACATCCATCAATTTTAGGATTTTGATCATAGGAATTAATGCGCGAAACATCTTGGGTTCCAAAATGGAGGGATTTGGAAATTATTCCTATGAATTAGTTCGTCGCATCACAAAAAACCACCCAGAACAAAAGTTTGTTTTATTTTTCGACCGAACAGTAGATCCCAAATTTGAGTTTACTTCCAATGTTCAAACCGTTGTATTGTATCCACCAACACGTCATCCGCTTCTATGGATACTATGGTTCGAATGGAGGTTAAAAAGAGCCCTGAAAAAATACTGCGTTGATGTTCTTTGGTCACCAGACGGATTCTGTTCACTACGGTCTTCGGTTCCTCAAATTGCGACCATCCACGATTTAAACTTCGAACATTATCCACAGGACCTACCTTGGTTGGTTTCCCGTTATTTTCGTTTTTTCTTTCCGAAGTTTGCCCGAAAAGCCAAACGAATCTTGACCGTTTCTAACTTTTCCAAACAGGACATCGTTCAAACGTATGGAATTTCAAGCACTAAAATCTCCGTGGTTTACAATGGTATCAGCGATGAATTTCGCGAACTAACGTTTGAAGAAGTCACAAAGACTAGACAACAATACACGAATGGGAAACCCTATTTCCTCTTTGTCGGATCACTTCATCCTAGAAAAAATGTCCAGCGTTTGGTACAAGCATTTGCCGAATTTAGTCTTGACAACTCAGAAATAGATTTAGTCATTGTTGGGAATGCGATGTGGAAACAAGAAGTTTTTCAATTGACCAATGAAACAAAAAAACGTGTGCATTTCCTTGGGCATCTGACTACTAATGAATTAAGTCGCGTAACAGGAGCTGCATTTGCCTTGAGTTATGTCCCTTACTTTGAAGGATTTGGGATTCCGTTAGTTGAGGCCATGCGTTGCGGGATTCCGATCGTCAGCGCGAACACAAGTTGTCTACCCGAGATTGCAGGAGATGCGGCCATTTATTGCGATCCTTTTTCCGTAAAAGACATCACGGCACAGCTGCACACACTATCGAATGACTCAACATTACACGAAAAGCTTACTGAACATGCATTGACACGTTCTACACTTTTTTGTTGGGACAAAGCGGCCGAGGAGGTTTGGGATGTGTTAAACAAAAAATAACGTTGGCCTTTTTCAAGAATCTTCGTGAAGATTAAATAAGCAAGAATTCTGACAATTAGCCCCGTAGTTCTCCCGAAGTGACGGGACGAAGCATCGGGAGGATAGAATAAGCGTTAACTTTGTCACACAGCCCCGTAGTTCAACGGATAGAATAAGCGTTTCCTAAACGCTCGATCCAGGT
>JBAWZN010000007.1:0-84496 GCA_037143015.1 Flavobacteriia bacterium | reverse complement strand
TAAAATCTTCCTCCATCAGGGTTTATAATTGGTGTTACGTGATTTTGAGTTATTTGTGAAATTTCCTTTTCTATTGTTGTTGCAACGGCAATTGGAGATTCCATTGTTTGAGCAGCAACTGGCGTTGGATTTGTTAATGGAACCGATGAGCCAACTGATGCATCCGCATCAATATAAGCAACCGGTTCGCCTATCTTAACAACGTCACCATCCTTGTACAATTGTTTTACAAGAATTCCGGCTTCGGTGCTAGGAATTTCACTATCCACTTTATCGGTTGCAATTTCAACCAAGGGTTCGTCTTTTTCGACTTTTTCACCTACGTTTTTCAACCAGCGAATTACAGTTGCTTCTGCAATACTCTCGCCCATTTTGGGCATAAGAATTGGTTTTTCTGCCATAATTATTTAATTTGCAAATTTCGTCTATTTTTATGGCATGGACAAATTAAATAAATGATCTATTCAAAATATTAATTTACGAATCCTCATTTTCAGAATTATCTTCAACCATACCAATGAATTTCATTAAGTTTAAAACTTCTTGTTGTTTATCAAATTGATGTTGTTCGCTGTACGCAAAATGTAAATTTCGAAGAATTCTTTTAAAAATTTCAACAGACTCACATGGCCAATAAAAATGTTCTTGCTTTTTTACATGGATAACTTTTAAGAATGCATCGATACTTTCTTTATTGAAAATTTGTCCTTTACTGAACGGATTAAAATAGAAAATCACTTCTTCCACTTCATTTACATTCAATTTTTTACCCGTTTTTATTCCCAAATCATCAACCTTCTTTTTCATGGAACAATAAGCTACAACAAAATGCTGAGGTAAATTCACGCCAAAAACTGGAATTCCTAAATCTTGTGCAACTGCTTGATATAAAATTGCAAGACTTATAGGATTGCCTAGTTTTGTTTCTAAAACCCTAGGCAATATAGAATTATCTGGTGAATGGTAATTGTTGTGATTGCCTTTGAAGCCATATTTTTCAAAAAACACATGATTTAAAATGGCAATTTGATCCATGGGATTTTGCACAGAGGAAAGCATCACCCAAGCATCAATTTTAAATTGATTTAGTTGTTGACGGACTAATTCTATTTTCAAACCTGGGTACTGAATTCTACTCGCTAAAACCCAGCCATCTATTGCAGATGGATTTTCAGATTCCATCCAATCCATTACATCTTGAAACAAAATTTGTTGTTGAATTTTCTTTACAATTTCTTCAATTTTAAAGTTCAACTCAGGAAATTCATTTTCCAACCAAATTTCTTCAAGTTCAGTGATCGCAGCCTTTCCTTCCTCCAAGAATTTGCTTTCAACAATGTCTACTACCTCTTGATCCGTATCATCAAGAAGTAGAATCATAGCCCGCAATTGATTCTTGGTTATCACCTATTATTTTTTCTTTGCAGTAGTTTTTGCACTCTTCGCTTTGGCTGCAGCTTTTGGTTTTGCAGCCGCAGATTTTGCTTTTGTTGCGGCTTTCCCTTTGGCAGTTGCCGGAGCTTGATTTTTGATTATTTCAATTACTTGGTCATACGTCATTTGCTCAGGTTCAACATTTGCAGGGATTTTCACATTGTCTTTACCAAATTTAATATACGCACCATAACGGCCATTTAATACTTGAATATTGGCATCTTGCTCAAATGATTTTATTACCTTACTAGCCTCACTTTTTGCTTTGGCTTCACACAATTCAATGGCTCTTTCAAGTGGAATTGTGTAAGGATCGTCTGATTTTGCCAACGATACAAATAAATCACCAAATTTGATATATGGTCCAAATCTTCCTTTGTTAACAGATAATACATGGTCATTATAATTTCCAATATCACGCGGCAATTGAGGTCGACTATAATAATCATCCAAAAATGCGGTTACATGTTCATTTGAAAACTCTAGCACATTGGTGTCACTTGGTAGACTAATGAATTTACCATCAAGTTTGATATAAGGTCCATACCTTCCTTTCCCAACGGAGACAGGTTGGTCCTTGTAGGTCATTTCTTGTTTAGCCAAACTAAATAATTTCAATGCCTGCTCAAGATTAATTTGTTCTAAGCTCTGATTAGGCAACAAACTTGCAAATACAGGCGTTTCGGTATCGTCTTTTGAACCTAATTGAACCAATGCCCCATATCTACCCATTCTTACTAAAACATCGTACCCTGTTTCAGGGTCTTTTCCCAAAATCCTTTCACCTGTTGCTCGTTGACCCGTTTCAGATGTTTTTGTTACACATTCAGAGAAAGGACTATAAAAATCACCTATCATAGATTGCCAACCCTTTAACCCTTTGGCAATTTCGTCAAATTCTTTTTCAACAGATGCGGTAAATCCGTAATCCATTACTTCATGAAAGTTTTCTGATAAAAAGTCTGTTACAATCATTCCAATGTCTGTTGGAAATAATTTATTCTTTTCGAAACCGAATTTTTCTTCTATTAAATTACGTTCAATTTGATTATTAACAAGAACCAGTTGAATAATATTTCTCTTGGATCCCTCCCGAGATTCAGAAACCACATACCCTCTTTTTTGAACGGTTTGAATTGTTGGGGCGTAAGTTGATGGTCTTCCAATACCCAATTCTTCCAATTTCTTTACCAATGATGCTTCTACGTAACGAGAAGGTGGACGAGTAAATCGTTCAACAGCTGTACAAATGGACAAATCCAATGGCTCATTTACCACTACTTTTGGCAACAATCCGTCCGCTTCCTCATCATGTTCTTCCTCTAAACTTGATTCCATGTAAATTTTTAAGAATCCGTCGAAAACAATTACTTCACCTTTCGCTGTGAAATAATCTGTTGTGGGTAATCCACCAATTTTTACGGTTGTGCGCTCTAATTTTGCATGTGCCATTTGACTAGCAATGGATCTTTTCCAAATCAATTCGTATAGCCTTGTTTCGTCACGTTCGGAATCAATACTTGTTTTTCCAAAATCTGTTGGACGAATGGCCTCATGAGCTTCTTGTGCACCCGAACTTTTAGTGGTGTATTTTGTCGGTTTCGAATAATCGTTTCCGTAAAATTCCTCAATTGCTGCTTTCGCTCCATTGACTGCCGTCTCAGAAAGATTCACGGAATCCGTTCTCATGTATGTGATGTGTCCAGACTCATACAAGCGTTGTGCGACACTCATCGTTTTCGTTACTGAGAATCCAAGTTTTAAACTGGCTTCTTGCTGTAAAGTGGAGGTGGTAAATGGTGCTGATGGAGATTTTGTGCTCGGTTTTTGTTGCACATCATCCACAATAAAAGTTGTGTTTTTGCACAGTTCTAAGAATTCTTGTGCTTCTTTTTCTCCGTTCAACTGGCGGTTTAATTCCGCTTTTAATACACCGTTGTTTGCACCAAACGTTCCGTTTACACGAAAGAACGGATTAATGTTAAACGCTTGTATTTCGCGTTCGCGGTCAACAATTAATCGAACGGCTACGGATTGTACACGTCCGGCAGATAAACTTGGACGCACTTTTTTCCAAAGAACAGGAGAAAGTTCAAATCCAACAATGCGATCTAAAACACGTCTAGCCTGTTGAGCGTCCACAAGTTCTTTGTTGATCTTGCGTGGGTTTTCAATGGCCTTGAGAACAGCCGTTTTGGTGATCTCGTTGAACGTAATTCGGTGTGTATCCTTTTTTGCTAAATCTAGTGTCTCAAATAAATGCCAAGAAATCGCTTCTCCCTCACGGTCTTCATCGGTCGCTAGCCATACAACCTCTGCCGCTTTTGCTAATTTTTTCAATTCAGCAACAACTTGTTTCTTGTCTGCACTGACCTCATACAAGGGATTGAAATGATTGTCAATTTCGATGGCTAATCCTTTTTTAGTCAAATCTCGAACATGTCCGAAGCTAGACTTTACAATGAAGTCTTTTCCAAGATAAGATTCGATGGTTTTTGCCTTTGCAGGGGACTCAACGATGACGAGATTTTTTGACATAAGAAGAATTTTGGGACAAATGTATATGGAAAACACGGCAAATAGCAAGTTGTTCACTGCAAAATTTTTCTACTCATTTCCTTTAACCTTTGGTTAAGAAAAATTTCCGTAAAAAAAAAACTTATTCGATGAATTTGGTCTGTCAATTTGTCATGCGGTTTTATTTGTCGTAAATTTGTATCCCTAGAAATAAACGTAAGCAATGGAATTTGAAAATAAAGTGATTGATGAATCTCTGCAGGGAACTGCCATCGAATTACAAAATCAAGGTGGAGAAGGAAAGAAAAAACTTTACTTAGAAAGTTATGGTTGTCAGATGAATTTTTCTGACAGTGAGGTCGTTGCTTCCATTTTAGCTCAAGATGGATTTGAAACAACGCGTAATATGGATGAAGCAGATGTTATTCTTTTGAATACCTGTTCTATCCGTGAAAACGCTGAACAGCGTGTGCGAAATCGCTTGACAGAATTTAAAATCAAAAAAGAAAACAACCCTGATTTGGTCGTTGGTGTGCTCGGTTGCATGGCTGAACGACTCAAAAAGAATTTACTCGAAGAAGAAAAGCTGGTAGATTTAGTTGCTGGTCCGGATGCTTACCGAGATTTACCGAACTTGATTGAAGAAGTTGGAACAGGACAAAAGGCAGTGAATGTATTGCTTTCACGTGATGAAACATATGCAGATATTTCTCCTGTCCGTTTGGATCAAGGTGGAATCGCTGCATTTGTAACGATTATGCGTGGTTGTGATAACATGTGTTCATTCTGCGTGGTACCATTCACACGTGGAAGAGAACGTTCTCGTGATCCGCACACAATCATCGAAGAATGTAAAGATCTCTTTGACCGCGGATACCGCGAAGTAACCTTACTTGGACAAAACGTGGATTCGTATCGTTGGAATTTAAGTTCCAAAGGAGAAGTGAAGAACGCAGATGAACCAACAACCAACTTTGCACAATTGATGGAGATGGTGGCCTTGGTTTCTCCAGAATTACGTGTTCGCTTCAGTACCTCTCATCCGAAAGACATGACGGATGATGTGCTCGAAATTATGGCGAAATACGAAAATATTTGTCCATACATTCATTTACCGGTTCAGTCGGGAAATACAGACGTTCTTTACCGAATGAACCGCGGATATTCAAGAGAATGGTACATGGAGCGCATCAATGCCATTCACCGCATTGTTCCTGACTGTGCGATTTCAACCGATGTCATTACCGGATTCTGCGGTGAAACAGAAGAGGAACACCAAGGAACGCTTTCGTTGATGGATTTCGTTGAATACGATTTTGCATACATGTTTAAGTATTCTGAACGACCTAAAACATTGGCCGAAAGAAGATTCGAAGACGATATCCCGGAAGAGGTGAAAGGACGACGTTTGAACGAAATCATTGAAAAGCAATTGGCTCACTCTCTGAAAAGCAATCAAAAACAAATTGGAACCATTCAAAAAGTGTTAATTGAGGGAAAATCCAAGCGTTCTGAAGAACATTTGTGTGGAAGAACTGGAAGAAATTCGATGGTCGTTTTTCCAAAAGAATCCTACGAGAAAGCACAATATGTGATGGTTCGAATCGATAGTTGTACCTCTGCCACTTTGATGGGAGAAGTAGTTTCAGTTTGTTAAACTAGTTTATCATGAACATTCAACAAGTTAAACAACGCTTTGGTATCATTGGGAACTCTCCTATGTTGAACCGAGCCTTGGAAGTAGCGATGCAAGTTGCACCTACGGATATTTCCGTGCTTGTTACTGGAGAAAGCGGAACTGGAAAAGAAATTATCCCACAAGTCATCCACCAATTAAGTTCGCGTAAACACGGAGAGTATATTGCAGTGAACTGCGGAGCAATTCCAGAGGGAACAATTGACTCAGAATTATTTGGTCACGAAAAAGGATCCTTTACGGGTGCGAGTGGAAGCCGTCAAGGATATTTCGAAGTTGCAGATGGCGGAACGATATTTTTGGATGAGGTAGCCGAATTACCAATGCAAACACAAGTCCGTTTGTTACGTGTCTTGGAAACAGGTGAATTTATTCGCGTTGGATCTTCAAAAGTCATTAAAACGAACGTGCGCGTTGTCGCAGCGACAAACGAAAATATGCAACAAGCGATTCATTCGGGAAAATTCCGCGAGGACTTATTTTATCGCCTAAGCACGGTGCCAATTCAACTACCAGCATTGAAAAATAGGCAAGAGGATGTGCATTTGTTGTTTCGAAAATTCGCAAATGACTTTGCTGAAAAATACCGAATGCCTGCCATTAAATTGTCCGAAGAAGCGGTTATTTTACTTCAAAATTATCCATGGCCAGGTAACATTCGCCAATTGAAAAATTTAGTAGAACAATTATCGGTCATTGAAACAGCTCGTGATATTGACGCAATGATGCTTGCATCATACCTTCAGCCAATCACCGAAAAGTCTAGTTTCCTAGTTAAAAACGATCAAACGCAAGAGTCGATTTCCGAACGAGAATTGATGTATAAGTTTCTTTTTGACATGAAAAAAGACTTAACCGAGTTGAAGAAATTAGTTTTAGAGGTGATCAATAATGGTCCGTCGGTCAATTTAAGTCAAGATCAAACAGCATTAGTTAATCGAATTTACCAAGACGTTTACGACGACGCGCCAGTTTCAACTCGCATGCTCCCCCCGGGAACGGCGAACGATGCACATGTTGCATATCCAACAACCACAGAAACCTTCGAAGTTCACGAAGAAATTGAAGAATCCTTATCTTTGGAAGATCGAGAAAAGGAATTGATTCAGAAAGCCTTAGAAAAACACAGAGGAAAACGTAAGTATGCTGCGCTGGAATTAGGTATTTCTGAACGAACACTTTACCGTAAAATAAAAGAATACCAACTCGGGGAATAAATGAAATGCATCCTATTCATTTTCGTGGCAATTGGATTAAGTGCTTGCTGGCCAAGTAGCTTTTCGTTTAGAGATACGGGAGGAATGCCGGAGGAATGGAAAACGTTTACCTTGAAAACACTTACTTTAGAAGCCGCTACTTGTCCCTTGAATTTTGCAGCTGTTTTGTCTGAAAACATGAAAGATGGTGTTCAAAATAATACGCCACTCCTATTAAATACGAGCTACGGTAAGGGTGAAGTAAACATGGAGGGAAAGATTACCCAATATACTGTTCAACCTTTGGCTGTTCAAGGGAATGATAATGCTTCACAAAATCGACTAACGATGACCGTTGTGATGTCTATCAATTTCACGAAACCGAAAGAGGAACAGTGGACGATGACTAGCACACGCTTTGCGGATTTTAGTTCGGGCACGAATCTTTCCCAAGTTGAAACAAAATTGTTTGAAGATATTTCAGCACAAGTGGTGCAGGATTTGATCAATAAATTATTAAGTAATTGGTGATGTTAAGCAGCGAATCCATTCATCACCAAATGCGCAACACTGCGAGTTGTTCGACTCTTCACCTGCATGAGTTGAAAGAACTGATGGATTTGTATCCGTATGCATCAAGTATCGCTACCTTGTATTTGAAGTCTTTGGCGAATGACCAAGATTTACGCTTAAGTTCACAATTAGAAAAATACGCATATCAAATTCCCAATCGCAGCTTGCTCTATGATTTATTGGTGACTCAAACCAATAATGTTCGACATGAAGTAAAAAGCCAACCAGAGGTAATTCAAGAAACCGAAAAAGTAATACTCTCCGACGAGAAATCAGATCAGCCGATAATTACCAACACAGTAACTCCAGTTGAAACGATTCCAATCGTAGAAATGGAAACAGCGCTTATTGCAGATGAAGAAACAGAGGAATTAGAAACCCTGATTGAACCTGTAGCTAAATCCGAAGTGGTGATCACTCAGGAAACATTCATCGAAACGGAAGGAGCCGAAGAAAGTTCCTTGAACATTCCACATCAGGTCGAAGAAACGAGGGAAATGGATGAGGTAGATACCTTGATTCAATCCGCGGTGATTTCTTCATCTTATTTGCAATTGGCTTATCCTGGAGCAGAAGAAGAAGTCGAAACAGAAGAAAAAAAATCAGTTGTTGAAGAAACAGAGAATCTAACTGAAGAAACGGAAAGAAATTTCGATGTTGAATCCGTAGCAACAACTCAGCCTAAGTCCTTTACGGATTGGTTGAAAATGGGTCAAATGATACACGGAGACAAGGAGGAACAAGTGGAAGAGGAGAAAAAACCAAGTTTCTATCACTTCGAAAAACCAAAGAAGGAATTCTATTCTCCAGCGAAAAAAGCAAAAGAAAGTGTTAGTGAAAATGCCATGCCCGTAAGTGAAACACTTGCCCAAATATTTGCCTTGCAAGGAAATATTAACAAGGCAATTCAAGTTTATGAGCAATTAAGTTTGTCTTTTCCGGAAAAAAAGAGTTTCTTTGCAAGCCAAATTAGAAATTTAAAGAGAAAACTTAATTCTTAATCATGGATTTATTATTATCTATACTTATTATCGCAGCAAGTATCTTGTTGATTTTAGTTGTTTACGTTCAAAACCCAAAAGGTGGAGGCTTGAGTTCTGATTTCGGTTCGCCGTCCCAATTAGGTGGTGTTCAAAAAACCAACGAGTTGATTGATAAAATGACTTGGGGATTGGCAGCAACAATTGTTGTTGTAAGTTTAGTGATGACGATTCGTCAACCGAAAGCAGCAAAACCAGTTGCTCCTCAACAAACACAACAAGGTCAAGGTCAAGCACCAGCTCAAGGAAATCAATAAGTTTCGGATTAATCCGTTGGAAATGTCAGTATGTCACGCATGCTGACATTTTTTTTGTGCCAAAGCGAAAAATTGTCCGCTTTCGACTAGTGGCATAATATTGGTGAATCCTAAATCCAAAATAAATAAACAATGTCAGTAAATTTTAAACCTTTGGCAGACAGAGTTCTGGTAGAACCTGCGCCAGCAGAACAAAAAACAGCAAGTGGAATCATTATTCCAGACACAGCAAAAGAAAAACCATTGCGCGGAATTGTTGTAGCAGCTGGATCCGGTAAAAAAGATGAGCCAATATCAGTAAACGTTGGAGATTCTGTATTATACGGTCAATACGCTGGTACGGAAATCAAAATCGATGGTACAAACTATCTGATTATGAGAGAATCTGATATTTATGGAGTTTTTTAATTAATTATTCAAACGTAAAACAATGGCAAAAGATATTTATTTCGACGTAGAAGCACGTGAGAAATTAAAAAGAGGAGTGGATGCATTAGCAGACGCAGTGAAAGTAACCTTAGGTCCGAAAGGACGCAATGTCGTAATTGGTAAAAAATTCGGAGCTCCGCAGATTACCAAAGACGGTGTAACGGTTGCGAAAGAAATCGAATTGAAAGATCCGATTGAAAATATGGGTGCTCAAATGGTTAAAGAAGTGGCTTCCAAAACAGCAGATATCGCTGGTGATGGAACAACTACGGCAACTGTGTTAGCACAAGCGATTGTGAGCGCTGGATTGAAAAACGTGGCTGCTGGAGCAAATCCAATGGACTTAAAACGTGGAATTGATAAAGCAGTGACAGAAGTCGTGAAAAACTTGAAGAAAATCTCCAAAGAAGTAGGTTCTGACAATAGCAAAATCCAACAAATTGCGACGATTTCAGCAAACAACGACGAGACCATCGGTAAATTGATCGCTGAAGCCATGAAAGTGGTAGGAAACGATGGTGTTATTACGGTTGAAGAAGCAAAAGGAACAGAAACAGAAGTGAAAACGGTAGAAGGAATGCAGTTTGACCGTGGATACTTATCTCCATACTTTGTGACCAACGCAGAGAAAATGGTGACGGAAATGGAGAATCCATTAATCCTCATCAGCGAGAAGAAAATTTCAAGCATGAAAGAATTGCTTCCAATTTTGGAGCCAGTTGTTCAAGCAGGAAAAGGATTGTTAATCATTGCAGAAGATGTGGACGGTGAAGCATTAGGAACACTAGTTGTGAACAGATTGCGTGGCTCATTGAAAGTGGCTGCTGTGAAAGCACCAGGTTTCGGTGACCGTCGCAAAGCAATGTTGGAAGACATCGCCATCTTAACAGGAGGACAAGTGATTTCAGAAGAGCGTGGAATGACTTTGGAAAATGTCACAATGGACATGTTAGGATCTGCTGCGAAAATTGAAATCGACAAAGACAACACAACAATCATTAACGGAAAAGGAACAAAAGCGGACATTAAAGCACGCGTTGGACAAATCCGTTCTCAAATCGAATCAACTACTTCTGACTACGACCGTGAGAAATTACAAGAGCGTTTGGCGAAGTTAGCAGGTGGTGTAGCTGTACTTTACGTAGGTGCGCCAACTGAGGTTGAGATGAAGGAGAAAAAAGACCGTGTAGACGATGCATTAGCAGCGACACGTGCAGCAGTGGAAGAAGGAATTGTACCTGGTGGTGGAGTTGCTTTAATTCGTGCAATTGAGTCTTTAGATAAATTGAAAGGAGCAAACGAAGACGAAACTACCGGTATTGCGATTGTAAAACGTGCGGCAGAAGAGCCGTTGCGTCAAATCATTGCGAATGCAGGTGGAGAAGGAGCAATCATCGTTCAAAAAGTACGTGAAGGAAAAGATGACTTTGGATACAATGCACGCACTGATAAATTCGAAGCGTTGTACAAAGCAGGTGTCATCGATCCAACGAAAGTAACACGCATTGCCATTGAAAATGCAGCTTCTATTGCAGCGATGTTATTGACGACAGAATGTGTCATTGTAGATCAACCGGAAGAAGCAAACTCAGCTGCTAACATGGCAGGTATGGGTGGTGGAATGCCAGGAATGATGTAGGATTTATAAGAGCCCTCGGGCTCTTTCCCGTTTCCTTCTTCCCGATTTACTCGGATAGCTGGAGACGACTCTATATGGCCACTCGCAAGAGTGGCTTTTTTGATTTAACAAAAACAGATTTTCGTACCTTTATCTTTCAATCTTGCATATGTGCTACGCGAATTCATCGACATCAGTAAACATCGATTTGGCTGAACGGTACAAAAAATCAATTCCTGAAGTGATTTCGGAAAAACCGATTTTTTATGCGTCTGGATTTGCACATCCAATATGGCGCATCGTGACCAATGATGCGGCCATCCAAGCCATGAAATGGGGGCTGATTCCACATTGGTTTAAGTCATTAGATACGAACGAAATCGCGAATAAAACACTGAATGCGCGCATCGAAACGCTGCAAGAACGTAGTTCCTTTAAACATTTATGGAACCGTCAACATTGCTTGGTGCCATCCACTGGATTTTTTGAGTGGCAAAAACAAGGGGCAAATAGAGAACCGTATTTAATCAAGGTGAAAAATAACGAATTATTTTCCATCGCCGGCTTGTACGATACATGGCTGAATCCATTGACGCAAACATTCGAACAAACCTTTACTCTTGTTACCTGTGAAGCAAATGAATTGATGTCCGAAATTCACAACGTAAAAAAACGAATGCCACTCATTTTAAGCCCAGATCAAGAAGTTGAATGGTTAAGCGGAAATGTACATTGGGACCTTTCACAACGCTTTCCATCAGATCAAATGGAAGCAATTCCCATCGAAAAACGCCTTGTCTTGTCCAAAGAGCCAAATGTCCCGGAAATACACAAGGAATTTGTCCCCTTGAGCAAGCGCCAAACGAATCTATTTGATTAATTTTGGCATTACATTTGATTTCTGTCCGTCGTGAAAAAAATTAGTCTTCTTTTCGTTTTGTTTTTGTCTCTGGTTTCGTGCATCGAAATCTCTGATGATTTAACTATACACAACGACGGTTCTGGAACTTTACGTTACAAGGTGAACTTATCTGCTAGTAAAGTAAAAGTAAATTCCATTCTTGCCTTAGATAGCCTCGATGGTAAAAAAGTGCCCAGTATTCAAGATATCAGTGCCAAAGTGGGAGAGTTCGCAAAAATTCTCGATGCACAACCAGGAATTTCAAATGTCTTAATTGAAGAAAATTACACCGATTTTATCTTGAAATTCTCTTGTGATTTCACTAGTATAATGTCCCTACAAGCTGGACTCGCAAACGCGATAGAAGCTGTTTCAAAGGATAAACTTGGTCCAGAAGCCGATGAAATATGGATTACCTGGGACGGAAACAAACTCAAACGTTCGATTCCAGCATTTGCCAGAGCGAAAGTGAAAGGGTATAAATCCAATGACCTTGAACTCCTGAAGCAAGGAACATACACCTCTATTACACGTTTTGATCGTCCGATTGAAAAATTTGATAATTCCCTGGGAACTTTAAGCAAAAGTAAGATGGCCGTTATGATAAAATCCAGTGCCTACAGTATCAAAGAAAATCAAGATTTACTCGAAAATACAATCTATTTAATCTCGACGAAAAACTAACGAGATTATGATTAAATTCGCTTCATATTTCATTTGAAAATTGCCTGTGAAAAACGCACTAATTTATTCCTTTACCCTGTTGTCAAGCACCATGCTGTTTGGACAAAAATCTGAATTATTTATTCCAAAAGATGCTGTAACAGTTTTCAGTATCAACAACATTAATTTGTTGCAGAAAATTTCAATGGATGATTTAGTTAGGTACGAATTCATGGAAGAAGTTCATCAAGAATTATTTGATGGTTCAACTTCAGGTAAGACTTTGAAGGATGCAGGAATCGACTTCGATCAGCGTTTGAACTTGTTCTACGGCAAAACCTATCAAAACGAAATTTCCGGCTTTACTTTTGGTGTCAAAAATAAAGCGCAATTGTTTGAGGTTTTTGATGATTTTCAAAAACTGGACATGAATTTTCCGGGTGTAGAGATGTATGGAACTTTCTTTAATAATTTAATCATTAAAGAAAACACAGCCATTTTGATTCGCATCGAACCCACGATGGATTACATAGATCAAATGACAGATTCATTGTGGTATGCGCGCGGCAACGAAATGCCATATGAACTTTTTGATGAAAATCAAGAAGAGGAAGAAATTCTAAATGAGCAGGAGTTTACAAACGACCAACCTACTGAGGAAACTTCGTATCCAGATGCAACGGAAAATCCAAACATAAAAAACTACTACGAATTACGAGATAGTGTACAGTCCATTCTTCAGGAACGTGAACTTGAACGATTGATGAAAGAGTTGTTTGTAGATCAAGTGAATTTATATTCGCAGGATGCTCGTTTTGCAGGACAACTAGCGCACGAAGCAATTGGTACATTTTATTTAGATAACTCGCGTAATTTTGAGAAATCTCAAGGGCTTTGGTATTTTCAAACGGTACTCCCATCCTTGTATAAAGACATGCAGGAATTGTATACTGGGAATGTTATTTTGGGCGATTTAATTCTAAAAGACAACGAGGTGGAATTCCATGTGGAAGCAAACTACGGAAAGGAATTAGGTTCTATTTATAAAGAAATGAACGATTCCAAATTCGATAAACACGTCTTGAAATATATTCCTCAATCCAGTACGGGTTACTTTACCTATAATGTCAATCTGCGTCAAGCATATGAGCAAGCTTACAAAGTGATCATGCCTGTTTTAAGCGATGAGAAAAATGCTCAGATTTCTATGAATGTCTTGACCATTGAGTTGTTGAATGAATTTGTCAATAAAGATGCCTTGTTCGGAACATATAAAGGAAGCATGTTTGGAACTTTCAATGGGATTAAAAAAATCAAAACGAAAAAAATTGAATTCTTTTATGATGAGGAGACCTTCGAATATGGTGAACGTGAAGCAGAGGCGGAGGAAGATATGCCAATTTTCACAGTAGGATTCTCTATCGATCGTTCGGATATTCCTGAAAAGGTGATGAAACGCATGAGTCGTTTGACGTCTAAATTCAAAAATTGTGGTGATTATTGGAAGTTTGAAAATGCCATTTTGGATGCTGCACCTTTGTATTTCATCAGCAGAAATGGATTGTTCATTTTAACGAATGATGAGGACTTAGCTGTGAATCATGCTGATGGTTATGGATCAGAGTCCCTTTCGCGCAAAGAATGCAAAGCAGCGAAGAAAAGCGGCTTCATGTATGGACACATTGACATCGAAGAAACGTTGAATCGTTTTCCAGTAGGAGTTTTAAATCCAAGGCAAGAGCAAATTCTACAGTCATTGAAAGGTAAATCCGGTCAACTGGAACTAAACTCCAGCAAAACAACAAGCGAACAAACAAAATTCAATTTGCAGTACTCATTTGAAGGAGAAGAGACTACGGGTAAACACCTGTTGGATTTAATCAATTCAATTTATGTCGTGACTACTTTTAATCCATAAACGTGTTTCGTAAAATAAGTACCCTACTTTTACTTGCCGGCGCACTCGGATTGGTGCTATTCCTGAAAAACATTCTTTTTCAGAAACCGATTCCTCCGAGATTAATTGACCGACTTCCAACAGCAGATTTTATTGCAACGGCAAACATTTTGGAATTGGCCAAGGAGACCAATGGGATGTTGCAATACAACAAGATTTCCGCTCGTGATTTCACTACCTATGAGTTTTTACTTGGACAGGGAAAAATGTATGGAATCGATCTTCAACAAAATGTGTACCTTTTTGGAAACGAGGATGGAAATTGGGGAGCAATGGCTAAACTCAGCGATAGTTCCAAAATTATGGGAGGCATTGAACGCCTTAAAAAGTTTGTAGATATTTCTGATTCTATTTTTAATGATCAGAAATATTATTACAATTTAGAAGATAAGTCCTACCTGCATTATGGTGATGGCTATTTGTTTTTCTACAAAGGAAACGATTTCAAAACGGTACTAGAGCAAGTCATCAGTGCACGTAACCTCGGTATTCACAAAGATTGGAAACGATTCCTGGCACAAAAACAATTTAAAAATGAACACCTTGTCATTTATTCTAATTGGGCGAAGTTGAAATCCTTGGGAATTGAAACAGCCATGTTTGCACACGATAGCGACTCTTCAAGTTTCAAACTGAAATGTTACCTCAAAAAAACAAAACCACTTTATTTCAAGCGCAAGGAAAATGCCTTAAGTTATGCTTCATCTTTAGGTACGCAACGAATGGTGGATGTGCATCTTGACATCGAGGAATTTAAGAAGAACCAAGAAGATTCCATGTTTGTTCAGTTTTCCAAAATTGGCAAACGCTTCGGCTTCCCCTTCGCTGAGTTTATTCAAGCATGGACTGGAGACCTTTGTTTCATCGAAGGCGGTATGCAAAAAGTAAAGCAACAGTATATTGAAACAGTTTTGGATGAAGATTTTAATGAAGAAGAAGTGTCCCGTGAAAAAGAGATATTGATTCCAACGTATTCAGCGATGATCTCCATGAACGAATACGGACAGAATTTTCTCAATAAACTCATGAGAAAAGGAATTTTGAGGAGGGAAGGAGAGGATTTTCGTTTCTTGTTTTCACCAATATTGAAATTAAAGAAATCAGGAGATGTTTACCAGTTTTACTCCGGAAGTTCTGCTCCAAAATTGTTTCCGAGTACCAACAATCACGTTACTTGGACGAACAAAGGGACAAAGTATTTCTTCAGCATAGACTCCTTAACCAGACATGAAGTTTTTGGAAGCCTACAAATTCCCGTTCGCCGAATCTTCCGCCGTAATAAATTGATTTAAATTTCTGTTGCTTGAGCGAAATGAAATTCTGCAGCATGGGCTTGAATATAGTTCAGAATACCTGAAATCTCATCGAAGTCAAAGCTGGAAACCAATTTCGTTCGGTATTCCTTGAAATGTGAAATTCCCTTGAAATAATTCGTGTAATGACGTTTCATTTCATTGATTCCCAATTGCATTCCTTTCCACTTGATACTCATTTCGAGGTGATCCTTACAGGCTTGTACACGATCTTCTATGCTAGGACTAGCTAAGTGCGTGCCAGTTGCCATAAAATGCTTGATTTCATTAAACACCCAAGGATAACCGATGCTTGCACGACCAATCATGATGCCATCAACGCCATAACGGTTTTTATATTCCAATGCTTTTTCAGGTGAGTCAATATCGCCATTTCCGAAAACGGGAATGCGCATGCGTGAATTGTTTTTCACTTCCCCAATTAAGGTCCAGTCTGCATCTCCTTTGTACATCTGCTTGCGCGTGCGTCCATGAATAGAAATCGCTTCAATACCGATGTCCTGCAAACGCTCCGCTGTTTCAACTACGTATTTCGTGTCATCATCCCAACCCAAACGGGTTTTAACAGTAACAGGCAGCGATGTTGCTTTCACAATAGCCTCCGTCATGCGAACCATTTTCGGAATGTCTTGTAAAAGTCCTGCGCCAGCGCCCTTACAAGCTACTTTTTTCACAGGGCAACCATAATTGATGTCTAACAAATCAGGCTGCACCTTATCGATGATTTCAGCGCATTGAATCATGCTTTCGATGTCTGAACCAAAGATTTGTATTCCAATCGGACGCTCATATTCAAAAATATCTAATTTCTGAACACTTTTAGCGGCGTCGCGAATAAGTCCTTCTGAGGAGATGAATTCGGTGTACATTAAATCAGCGCCGTGCTGCTTGCAGAGTGCACGAAAAGGTGGGTCACTTACATCCTCCATCGGAGCAAGTAAAAGCGGGAAGTCACCCAATTCTATGTTGCGGATTTTAACCATTATTTTTGAAAATATTCTGGACGATTTGTTTCTAAAACTTTCAGGTAATTTTTGAGTTGTTGCTCGTTTGAAGATTTTAAGATCATTAACATGTGCTCTGATTCAACAACGATATAATCGTTTAAGCCATCCAATAGAACTAATTTGTCCTTAGGTACATTTACCAAGCAGTTACTAGAATCAAAGGCAAATACATTGTCCCCAATAATAGAATTCGCTTCATTATCTTTCGGAAGGTGTTCTGTTAAACTTCCCCATGTACCTAGGTCGCTCCAGTCGAAATCAGAAAGGACCACCGAAACATTTTTGGCATGTTCCATTACGGCGAAGTCAATCGAAATATCCTCACATTGATCAAATGCTTGATATAAAAAATCTGCTTCTTTCGTTGTGCCATAAGCACTCGTGTCTGACATGAAAATCTCATGAAGCATTGGTTGAAACTTATGTAAAGCTTCCAGGATGACATCTGCTCTCCAAATAAATATTCCAGCGTTCCAGTAAAAGTTTTTCGCATCTAAAAATTGCTGTGCAATTTCAGTATTTGGTTTTTCTCGAAACTGAATCACTTCGGTTGCTTCTCCTTTTTGTACACCACTACTTAGATCGAATTCTATGTATCCGTATCCCGTGTCGGGACGACTCGGTTCAATTCCGAGCGTAACCAAGTGTTTGTTGTCATTCGCAACGTTAATCGCCGTTGTAATAATTTCTTGAAACCTTGTTTCGTTCACGATGAGGTGATCAGAAGGCGAGATAATCAAAGTAGCTTCCGGATTACTTGCATGAATCTTTGCCGCCGCGTAAGCAATACATGGAGCGGTATTTTTGCGCATCGGTTCACATAAAATCTGCTCGAAACTCAATTCAGGAAGTTGCTCCTTCACTAATTCACGGTAGGATGTATTGGTTAAAATGTAAATATGTTCGGCTGGGACAGATTTCAGCATGCGCTCGAAGGTGAGGCGTAACAATGATTTTCCAATTCCTAATACATCTAGGAATTGTTTTGGTTTTTGAGGCGTGGACATCGGCCAAAAACGACTCCCAACACCACCTGCCATAATTAGTCCGTAATTATTTGTGCTCATATTTTTCGATTAATTCAACAGCTGCTAGTGCGTGTACCAAATAAGGTTTCCCTGTTATTAATTCCGTACAAAGATAACGACTTCTTCTCAGTAAGCCTTTCTCGAATGATTTTCCGTTTAAATGAAACATACTTTTATGTGGAATTTCCTCTAAAGTTGTCCCGGGAGACTTATCATAAAGTTTTAACGTTCGACTCAATTGGATGTCTGTGCAGGAGGATGCTTTCGTATTCGTGAAGTTTTTCCACAGTGCTTTTTCCACATCTGCAGGCAATTTCTTACTCACTAAAATAGGCTCCATCAATCGACGATACGCTTGTTTCCACTCGATTCCATGTGCTTGAATTCGAAGTCCATGATGGCGAAAAGCCTCTAAATGAGCTAATTCGTGGATTGCGGTCACCAAAAAGGAGAATTTGTTCAAATCACCATTGACGGTAATTGTCGGTTTTTCTTCTCCGGATTTCACACGGAAATCGCCGAGTTTCGTGCTCCGTCCGGGAACGATTTTAAACTTAACTTTTGCGGAAAGAATTAAATCCGTTAGGTAATCTGTAAACGCTTCAGGAGCGAAACGATTCAGTGTTTCAATAAAATGTTCACGTTTTGAATTTGACACAAACAAAGTTAAAAACAAAATGAAAGCAAAATCACCTTCCACCACCTTAGAAAATATCCTTAACTTAGCTTCGTGAAGATATTACAGAATATAGGAAAGTACACCTTGATGTTGACCATGGTTTTTACAAGGCCGAAGAAATGGAAAATATTCTTCTCGCGCTTGATGAATGAGCTCGATAACATTGGTGTTAGTTCCCTGCCGATCGTTGGACTCATGTCGACGTTCATTGGTGGAGTAATTGCCTTGCAAACGGCTTCCAGTATGTCTAGTCCACTCTTACCGAAGTATACGGTAGGATATATTACACAATCTAGCACAATTTTAGAGTTTTCACCAACGATTATCTCCTTAATATTAGCAGGTAAGGTAGGTTCCAATGTAGCTTCAGAAATTGGCACGATGCGCGTCACGGAACAAATAGACGCCTTAGAAATCATGGGAGTAAATTCCCTGAATCATTTGGTATTACCGAAAATCATTGCAGCAATATTGTTTTTTCCAGTGCTCATTATTTTCTCTATGACCTTAAGTATGTTAGGGGGATGGATGGCCTTGATGATTACCAATTTGACGACAACAGAAACGTACGTATTGGGATTGCGCGCATTTTTTGTTCCATTTCACATAACGTACGCATTAACAAAAACAGTAGTTTTTGGATTTATAATTATTTCGGTTTCTTCGTTCTGCGGTTACTATGTTAAAGGTGGATCAATCAATGTGGGTCAAGCTTCCACACAGGCTGTTGTTAGCAGCAGCATTGCTATTTTAGTAGCCAACTTAATTCTAACACAATTACTGTTGTTGTCATGATTGAGGTTAAACACGTCATGAAATCTTTTAATGGACAACAAGTTTTGTCCGACATTAACCATGAATTTGAAAATGGCAAAGTCAATTTGATCATCGGTCAATCAGGACAAGGGAAATCTGTTTTAGCGAAATGCATTGTTGGTTTATATGAAGTAGACGAAGGACAAATTCTGTTTGATGGAAGAAATTTCACCGATATGGAACGATTTGAACGAAGTCAAATCAGAGAAGAAATCGGCATGTTGTTCCAAGGAGTAGCTTTATTTGATTCCTTAACTGTAGAACAAAACATCATGTTTCCATTGACCATGTTCACCAACATGACAAAAGGTGAAATGCAGAAACGTGTTGATTTTTGTCTAGATCGTGTCAACTTATCTGGACGCAATAAATTGTTGCCCGCTGAATGCAGTGGAGGAATGCAAAAACGCATTGGAATTGCTCGAGCAATCTCCATGAATCCAAAATACTTATTTTGCGATGAGCCAAATTCTGGTTTGGACCCTAAAACATCGATTGTTATTGATGGATTAATTAAAGACATTACGGCTGAATTCAATATGACTACTGTTGTCATTACACACGATATGAATAGCGTAATTGAGATTGGAGAGAATATACTTTTTATTCACCAAGGAAAGAAATGGTGGAGCGGAGATAATAATTCCATCCTCACCACAGATAACCCCGAAATCCTCAGTTTTGTTTATGCATCTGAATTTATGAAAGAAATTCGATCGATGATGCAGGAAAAAAGAACATAATTTTCTCTCTAAGCCTTCAATTTAAAAAATTAACTTTATCTTTGCACCCCAACAGAGAGAAATTTCAGAAGGGCATGGGTAAACGAGCCCGATGTTTTATTAGAATTGCGGATGTGGTGAAATTGGTAGACACGCCAGACTTAGGATCTGGTGCCGAGAGGTATGCGGGTTCGAGTCCCTCCATCCGCACAAAAGGTCTCGTTGTTAACGAGGCCTTTTTTTTTTTAAACATAAATTGATAAAAAACACAATAGAATGAACATTACTCGTCAAGAAGTAGATGCACAAAATGCTGTAGTTATCGTAAATATTGCTCCAGCTGATTACCAAGGAAAAGTGAATGCCTCCTTAGAGAAATACAGAAAAACAGCGAAAATCCCAGGTTTTCGTCCGGGAAATATTCCCATGGCAATTATTCAAAAGCAAGTTGGAAAAACTGTATTAGCGGAAGAGTTAAATAAATTGACGAACGATGCTTTATACAGATACATTTCGGAAGAAAAATTAGAAATTCTAGGAAATCCGATTCCGAAAGCTGAAAATGGGATGGCCGGAAACTTTGACCAACCTGAAAATTTTGAGTTTTCTTTTGAAATTGGGTACAGTCCATCATTCGAATTGCCAATCAATGCGAAATCAAAATTCGATTATGCGACCGTTAAAATTGACAAAGACTTAATCAATAAGCAAGTTGAAGATTTACGCCGTCGTTACGGAAAATTAGTCTCTTCGGATACCATAAGTGACAAAGATATGGTCATGGGGAAATTCGAAGAAAAAGATGCTGACGGTTCGGTGAAAGCGGAAGGAATAAGTCATTCTTCAACCATTTCAATGGAGTTCCTTGAAAATAAAGACGGAATCAAAGCATTGAAAGGAAAAAAAGTAAATGAAGTGATTGATTTAGATCCAAGAAACGTTTCTAAAGACGACAAAGATTGTGCTTCATTGTTGGGAATTACCGAAGAGCAAGTCGCTGAATTATCCGCTAACTTTCAATTTACCATTGCGGATGTGAAGCGCATGGAAATGGCTGATTTGAATGAAGAATTGTACGCTAAGTTGTTCGCAGATGAAGTGAAAACGGAAGAGGAGCTTCACGCACGTATCTCCGTAGATTTAGAGCGCATGTTTTCAGAGGATACCGATCGAATCTTTACTCGCAATGTGTACAATCATTTAGTGAACGAGACGAAAATGACGTTCCCTGAAACATTTTTGAAAAGATGGATTAGAGTTTCCTCAGAGAAACCAGTGACAGAGGAAGATATCGAAGTAGAATTTGACGCATATTTGAAATCTTTGAAATGGCAGTTGATTCAAACACGCATATTTAAGGACAATAATATTCAATTGACCAACCAAGAAGTGATGGATTTCACGAAAAGTTTATTGATTGGAAATTATGCGCAATATGGACTTCCAGCTCCGGACGATCAAGAATTGACCGAAACAGCGGTTCGATTGTTGCAAAACAAGGAACAAGTGAATGGGATTTATGACCGTTTAGCTGAGCAAAAATTGACTGAATTCTTCAAAACTGCCGTGAACTTGGTGAAAAAAGAAGTGAAATACGATGACTTTATTAAGTTAGCATCTGCGCAATAAACGTAAATGATCTAGAATAGTAAAGGGTTGAATTCATTCAACCCTTTTTTATTTCCAGTCTAAGACCTGAAGTGGCTTGAATTTCACGGTTTGTCCAAATGCAAATTGAATACTACGTGCAAGTGCTTCTATACTTTGCATTTTGGCAGTTCTATTCGAACACAAGGCGACGATTTCACGCGCTGGTGATGCCGACATGTCACGGATGGATTTAATTCCATCTTGCTGAATTTTCGTCAGCGGAAAATTACTTGGAATCAAGGTGTATCCTCCATGACGGTCCACCATTTCCATGATGAGCGGAATGTTTCCACCTTCGTAATTCCACTCGTTTTCATGGAGCGTTTTTTTCAATTGGCAAAAATGAATCATTTGCGTGCGAAGGCAATTTCCTTGATTCAACAGCCAAGGATGCATGTGTTGTAAGTCGGATAAGGTTAGTGTTTCGGCACATACTTCTGGGGCATAAACTAATATTTCCTCTTGAAATAATGGGATACTCCGCAAGCGTTGATCCATGTGTGGTCCAGAAATGATTCCCAAATCAATTTCTTTGCGTTCCATTGCTTCCAAAACTTCAGTCGTCTTCATTTCGTGAATACTCAAGTTAATCTTATCAAACGATTTCTGCCATTCACCGAAAAGTTTAGGAATTAAATAACAAGCAACAGTTGGAATGATGCCCAGTCGAATTCCTTCTTTCACATTTCCTTTTAATTGTTGGGACAACCACTTGATTTTTTCGTTCTCATTCAGCAGTTCGCGGAGAATCGGCAATAACTTTTCACCAGCTGGTGTCAAACTAAGCGGATTCGAATCTCGGTCAAAAACCTGGTAACCAAGCTGCTCCTCTGCTTTTTTAATTTGCATGGAAAGTGTTGGCTGCGTGACAAAACAGCGTTCACTCGCCCGTTGGAATTGATGCTCTTCGCTGAGAACGACAATGTAGTGCATCTGTTGGATGGAAATCATATAAATAAAATCTATGTAAATATAAAAAGTATTGAATAAATACATGGTTTATTTGAGCATATCTTTGTCCCAACAAAATGGGAATAAGATTTAGCTTCGTTCAAAGATTTTAAGTGTCTTTTTGTAGGTAAAAGAAAACCTTTTCGCCGTAACTTTGTACTAATAAATAGTAACTAATTAAATAATTTATATGTCAACATTTGTAGGAAAACAATTTCCAGACGTAACTGTCAAAGCAATCGATGAAATGGGTGATGCATTTCAAATTAATGTCCTTCAACAAGCAATCGACAACAAGAAGAAAGTTGTTTTGTTTTGGTATCCAAAAGATTTCACGTTTGTTTGTCCTACGGAGATTCATGCGTTTCAAGAGGCTTCTGCTGAATTCGCTAAAAGAAATACCATCGTAATCGGTGCATCTTGTGATACTGCTGAAGTACATTTTGCTTGGTTGAATACAGCAAAAGACAACGGAGGAATCGAAGGAGTGAAGTTTCCAATTATCGCAGATTCAACGCGTAACTTGGCAATGGAGTTAGGTATCTTGGATTACGACATGTTCGATGAAGATTCAGTTGGTGACAACGTACCTTACCGTGCAACATACTTGTTAGACGAAACTGGAATGGTATTTCACGAGTCTATCAATCATTTCCCTGTTGGACGTAACGTTCAAGAGTACATTCGTTTGATTGATGCATTCACTCACGTTCAACAACACGGTGAAGTTTGTCCAGCAAACTGGGAAGAAGGAAAAGATGCGATGAATGCTACACGCAACGGAGTTGCAGATTACTTGAGCAAACACTAATCCATCATGTTTACTGAATTAACGGAAGATCATTTGGATCAGCTTTTGGCAAACAATCCAAAAGTAATGGTACAGTATGGCGCAACGTGGTGTGGGAATTGTAAAATTACCAAGCCGAAATTCAAACGCATGGCTGAAGAGAATGAAGGCATCGAGTTTTACTACATCGATGCAGAAAAACTTCCAAATTCTCGACAATTTGCGAATGTAAGTAACCTGCCAACTTTTGCTGGATTCGTAAATGGATCTTTGGTGAAAGAAGCTCAAGGTAATAAAATAGAAACCATTCAAGAAGTATTAAATGCGGTTACCAGTCATTAAACACATCGTCGAATTCATTGAAAATAATGATGAAGACTATGTCATTGAAACCATGGAAACACTCGAGAATTTAATCGAGGCTCCAGGAATCAAGGACGAAGAATTAGATGTAATCGGCGAATTATTGTCGAATTATTCTGGCGCATTAGAAGTGCACAAAGACATTCAAACGGGAACAGCCAAAAGAGATGCATTGAATGCATTTATGAAGCGTGTGACTGGTTCGATTGACTAAACTTGAATCAAGGTATGTAAAAGCCAACGTTAATTCGTTGGCTTTTTTTGTTTCCTATGGAAGGATTGACCGCAATGCTTTGCTTTCGCAGATGTTCTTCTTATCTTTGCTTCATGTCAGATTTACTATCGAAATTAGAAGCGATTCACTACCGTTTCGTAGAAGTGGGAACCATGATCACCGATCCGGATATCATTTCAGATATGGAACGTTACGTGAAACTCAATAAAGAATACCGTGATTTAGAATCTTTGGACGAAATGTACAAAACGTACAAAAATGTCCTGGAGAATTTAAGCAGCTCAAGAGCCATGCTGGAGGTGGAAACAGACCCCGAAATGCGCGAAATGGCTAAGATGGAAATCGATGAACTGGAAACTTCTCGTCCATTGATGGAGGAAGAAATCAAAATGATGTTGATTCCAAAGGACCCTGAAGATGATAAAAATGCCATCATTGAACTTCGAGCTGGGACAGGTGGTGATGAGGCGTGTATTTTCGTAGAAGATATTTTCCGCATGTACACGATGTATTTCAAAGAAATGGGATGGCAGTATGATGTCATTAACTCATCAGAAGGTACCGTAAAAGGATACAAGGAGATTTCCATCGATATAGCTGGTGCTGGAATTTATGGAATGCTCAAATTTGAGTCTGGCGTACACCGTGTTCAACGCGTTCCGGAAACAGAATCTCAAGGAAGAGTGCATACATCAGCGATTACTGTTGCGGTTTTACCGGAGGCAGAAGAGGTGGACTTTAACTTGGATATGAACGATGTTCGCAAGGACACTTTCCGTGCATCTGGAGCGGGTGGACAGCACATTAACAAAACAGAGTCCGCGATTCGTTTGACGCACATTCCAACAGGAACCGTTGTGGAATGTCAAGATGGACGCTCCCAACATAAAAACTTGGAAAAAGCGATATCAGTTCTACGTTCACGTTTGTATCAAGCAGAGTTAGACCGTGTTCACAATGAGCGTGCAGCGCAACGTAAGACACTCGTTTCTACAGGAGATCGTTCTGCTAAAATCCGTACGTATAACTATCCACAGGGAAGAATTACGGATCACCGCATCAATAAAACAATGTATAACCTGAGTTCGTTCATGAATGGTGATGTACAAGAAATGATCGACGCCTTGAAAATGGCTGAAAACGCAGAGAAATTAAAAGGAGAAACGCTATGACAAAACAAGAATTAATTCAACAAATTCGATTGAAAGAGTCCTTTTTATGTGTAGGCTTAGATCCTGATATGAGTAAAATTCCAGCACATTTGTTGGAAATGGATGATCCAATTTTCGAGTTTACTAAAGCGATTATCGATGCAACACATCCTTATGCCGTTGCCTTCAAACCAAATACTGCATTTTTTGAATGTCATGGTTCAAAAGGATGGGATTCCTTGGAGAAAACAATCAATTACATTCCGAAAGAGTGCATGATCATCGCGGATGCAAAACGTGGAGATATTGGAAATACCTCAACATACTACGCGAAAACATTTTTCGAAACGCTTAAAGCCGATGCGGTAACCGTTGCTCCGTATATGGGTTCGGATAGCGTTTTGCCTTTTACGAAATTTGAAGGGAAATGGGTGGTATTGTTGGCCTTGACTTCTAATGAAGGAGCAAAGGACTTTCAATTAAAATCTGGTCAAGACGGATTCTTGTTTGAAAACGTTTTAAAAACGTCTATGCAATGGGCAAGTTCCGAGAAAATGATGTTTGTGGTTGGTGCTACGAGAGCGGAAGATATTGCCGAAGTGAGAAAATTGGCTCCGGATTATTTCTTTTTAGTTCCCGGTGTAGGTGCTCAAGGAGGAAGCTTAGAGGATGTGGTAAAATATGGTGCAAATGAGGAATGTGGACTACTAGTCAATTCTTCCCGTGGAATAATTTACGCCTCTTCTGGTTTGGATTTTGCAAGTGCCGCAAAAAAAGAAGCGCTGAAAATGCAAAACCAAATGGCGGTGCATGTTCAGCGCTGGAACTTTTAAGATAAGCGAATTATTTAGACGCTAAATCTGAATTTTCTGTTTGTTGGATACTTCCGTATGCATCGCAGCTAGCTGTTCGTCCAGCTCCACAAGAAGCTAAAATTACTGATACTACCGCTGCACAGATTAATAGAGTGAATTTCGTTTTCATTGTTGTTTGTTTTGTTGTTTGTGGATTCTCTAACGAATCACATTTTATAAAGTTACAATTTTTTCAAAAAAGAGGAGTTATATCCTCATAAGTTTCGATTTTTACCTTGTGAAAAAACCACTCGTTTCATTACTCACTCTTGTGTTTTTGTCCTTTTTCAGCTATGGACAAAAAAAAATGGTCTTTTTTCAAAAAAATGGACTTGGGTTTCCAACTTCTGTTTCAAAGTACATGGAATCTCAATCGACCAATGAGGTTCTTAAATCTGTTCAACTAATCCGGAATCAATGCATGGAGAAAGGCTATTTTTTGTGCACTATTGAATTGAGTCAAACTTCGGATGTCTGTGATTCTTTTCAGGTCACATTAGGAGATCAATACACTGGTCTCCATTTGCAGTTGAATGATAGTACAGAAAAAATACTTCAAAGTATCTATTCTTCACAGCGAAGCATTCGGAAGGAAACGCAAGCAATGAGTCCAGCTCAATACCTTCGGTTTATGAACCAAGTATTGAATTTCCACTTAGAACATGGTTTTCCCTTTTGTCGGGTATACTTAAAACATGTAGAGACGAGAACGGATGTTATCGAAGCAGAACTTGTTGTGGACCGAGGTCCATATTATGTTTGGACGGAAATTCATTTAAAAAATGAACTTCCCGTTTCAACGAATACTTTGCAAAGCATTATAGGAATTCGAATAAATGATGAATACAATGAAGCGCTCTTTAATGCCATCGAACAGCGCGTCATACAAACAGGAATCTTTGCACTGAAGAAAAAAAGCGAGGTTCTTTTCACGAACAAGGGCGCTGAACTTTTTGTGTATCTGGAGCGAGTGAAAGCAAGTTCCGCACAGGGAATCATTGGATTTCAACCAAATCCATTGACCAATGCACCGACTTTCACAGGCGATATGCAGCTTAAACTGATTAATTCAGTGAAACACAACGAATCGTTTCAATTTGCATGGAAAAGTATTCAACCGAGAACCCAAGCCTTACAAGGTAGTTTAATTGTTCCTTATTTATTTAAATCGCCTTTTGGTGTCATTGGAGATTTTCAATTATACAAACGGGATTCTAGTTTTTTGGATGTCAAGTCTTCTTTAGGAATTCAGTTTCAGTTTCAAAAAGGATGGAAACTACGGGCAAATTATTATTTGGTTAACTCCTCAGTGATTTCAGAAACCAATGCCAATCCCATGTTTAGTAAATTGGCCAATCTAAAAACGAATAGTTATGGATTGGTCCTTTTTCAGCGAAAATTAGATTACATTCCAAATCCAAGAAAAGGGTTTACCGTTTTCATCGAGGGTCAACTTGGTGAACGGAAAATGGAACAAAGCACAGAGTCGATTTGGAAATCTCAAGCAACGATTTCTTATTTTCTACCCTTGGCGGGAAGGATGACATTTCTCACGCATTTGGATGTAGAAACGTATCACGCCCCAAGTATCTATCAAAATGAACTATTTCGTTTTGGTGGAACAAATTCTTTACGTGGATTTAATGAGGAAAGTATTTTCGCTACCACAAAAGCGGTTTTGACTTTCGAATACCGTTTTTTATTAGACCGAAATTCTGCTGTTTTCGCTTTTTTTAATCAAGGATTTTATGAAAACACTTCCGTGAATTATGTGAAAGATCAGCCTTATGGATTTGGATTTGGTATTTCCGCTGGAACGAATTTGGGCATTTTTCGTCTCGCATATGCCTTGGGGTCAGAATTCAATAATCCCATTCAATTGAATTCGGGTAAAATACACATTGGATACATTTCTTATTTTTGATACATGAAACTTATTTTTGCTAGTCACAACGCTCACAAAGCATCAGAAATCCAGAGTATTCTTCCCTCATGGATTGAAATCACCACGCTTTTGGAGCTGAATTATATGGATGAAATTCCAGAAAATGAAGCGACAATCGAAGGAAACTCTCAATTTAAAGCGAGTTTTGTTCATCAGAAATTTGAACAAAATTGCTTTGCAGATGACACAGGATTGGAGATTTTCGTTTTAGACGGTCGTCCGGGTGTGCATTCTGCTCGTTATGCCGGAGAGCAGCGAGATTCAGCGGACAACATGGATAAAGTGTTGATGGAATTAGAAACAATTTCTAATCGTTCAGCACAATTCAAAACAGTTATCACCTTATTTTGGGATGGCGTTGAACATCAATTTGAAGGAATTGTTCGTGGGAATATCGCACGTGTTAAAACGGGTTCGGTAGGATTTGGTTATGATCCGATTTTTATTCCAGAAGGAGAAACGCGCAGTTTTGCCGAGATGACATTAGCAGAAAAAAATCAGTTTAGTCACCGGGCAAGAGCCATTGCCAAACTTGTGACATTTTTCAATACCCTTCCAAATCACTAATGATGATTGCTACATTTTTAACATCCCCATTAATTGGCGGTGTTAATTTTGTGATCTTCACGCGCAATTGATGAATTCCGCGCAGTTCTTTACGGATGCGCACGTTAATTCGCTCACCCACGTTTTCAATCAATTTGGATCGAATCGCCATCTCATCTTTCACAATTTGATTGATGGCAACGTAATCCACTGTTTCATTCAACTCGTCTGTTTCAGCAGCTGTTTGAAAATCTGTTAATAAAGCGATGTCAACAACGTAATGTCCTCCAATGAGCGCTTCTTCAGGAAGACAACCATGGTGCGCATACAATTGAATACCGTTAACCTCAATGACTTGCTTCATCACGCATTTTTTGAATGGCTGTTAGTCCTAATTCTAATCTGGTCAAGACTTCTTCTTTCCCTAAGAATGCGGATATATCAAACATCCCTGGTCCAGCGCCAACACCAGTTACACATAAACGGTAGGGCAATAATATAGCACCAATTCCAACTTGTTTTTCTTCTAAAAATGCTTTGAAAGCAATCTCGATTTCGGATGCAGAGAAATCACTGATCCCTGAAACAATCGATTTCCATTCGGAAATGTATCCAGTTGTTTCATCCTTCCATTTTTTCAAAATCGTTTCCTTATCGAAATCAGTTGGACGATTGAATAAGTATGCTCCTTCAGTTAAGATGTCTTGAGCAAAGGTTGCACGCTCCTTCATTAAGCCACAAATTTGAGACAAACGATCAATAGGCATATCGAATTCACCGATTTCAGTTAATTGCGCAGCAATTTCTTCGTTGTTTAATGCGCGCAAATAGTGTTGTTGGAACCATTTTGTTTTTTCCGCATCGAATTTCGCTCCTGCTTTTGAGACGCGCTCTAGGGAGAATGCTTCGCACAATTCATCCAGCGTAAAGATTTCTTGTGTCGTACCTGGATTCCATCCAAGTAAGGCTAACATGTTGATGAATGCTTCTGGTAAATATCCTTTTTCGCGGTAACCAGAGTACAATTCACCTTCTGCTGTTGTCCAATTTGTTGGAAAAACTGGGAATCCCAATCGATCGCCATCGCGTTTCGATAATTTTCCATTTCCATCGGGACGCAATAACAAAGGTAAATGAGCAAATTCTGGACTATCCCAACCAAATGCCTCGTACAACATGACGTGAAGTGGGGCAGAAGGCAACCATTCTTCACCACGAATGACATGACTAATTTCCATGGTGTGGTCGTCTACGATGTTTGCCAAGTGGTAGGTAGGCATTCCGTCACTTTTAAAAAGAACTTTATCGTCTAAGTTATTTGTATTTACGACAACCCATCCACGAATTAAATCATGAAAACGAATGTCTTTATTGCGTGGCATTTTCATGCGAATGACGTACGGATGTCCTTCAGCCAATAGCTTCTCCACCTCTGTTTGAGGTAAAGTCAATGAATTTCTCAAGGAAGTACGCGTCACGCTATTGTATTGCCAATTTGGCATCCCCATGGTCTTTGCTTGTTCACGCATGTGATCCAATTCTTCTGCAGAATCAAACGCGTAGTATGCTTTGTCATTCGCAATCAATTGCTCAGCATATGGACGGTACATTTCTTTTCGTTCGGACTGCACGTAAGGTCCAAAATTTCCACCAAGTCCAGGACCTTCAGTCGGCATAATACCACACCATCTAAATGCATCCATGATGTAATCTTGTGCACCTGGAACAAAACGTGTTTGATCGGTATCTTCGATACGAATCAAAAAGGTTCCGTTGTGTTTTTTGGCGAAAAGGTAATTGTATAGTGCTGTACGCACACCACCCATGTGTAATGGTCCAGTTGGTGAAGGTGCAAAACGGACGCGAACGGCTTTTTCTGACATAGCTTAATTTTATGCAAAGATACATCAAATTACGTCGTTTTTCCGACATTTCCATGGGTAGAAATCAGTTGAATGGGTGATAAACGTCATGTTTTTATACGAGAAACTTATGGAACTTTGATAAAAATAGATCACATGACAACAAAAGCAAATATCTACAATCAGCATTCGGAAAACCAAGATTGGTTAAAAAGCCTAGAATTTTATAAAGAAGAAATCACCATTCTTAAAAAGCGTTTAGAAGAAGTAACGGTGAAAAACAATGCTCCGGAATTTCTAAAAGATGTGGAACATTACCAAAACCAATTCATTGTTCAACGAAATAACATCGATGAATTGGCGCATTCTATCAAAATGAATGAAAAAGAAATCGTAAAAGAAGTGAATACCAATCCAATTGCCGTGGAACATCGAAAAGTGGAAAGTCATGAGCCTGAAGCGGACTTCCTTGGGTATTTTGAAAAGAACTTCGCGACCTTAAGAACTGATTACAACAAGTTCTTATCCAAATGGATGTAAGACGTATGAATTAAAAAAGAGGAGTTGCAACTCCTCTTTTTTTATGGTTGAATCAGTCTAAGTCTCGTTCCTGTTTCTCCTTCCATGAAAAGAAGACTTGAACTTATTGGACTCTTGATGCTGTTTTTTCCAGATGTTACGGGATATTGAATGATTTTTCTTCCTAATCCATCATATAACTGAATGATTTGATCCTTTTCAGAAATGATCATTAATTCATTCAAGGAAACGAAGTAAGCGTGAAAGTCAGAAATGTTTGTCGTTTCAATAGTCGCCGATCCGCCAAGGTTTACTTTGACTACGTATTCCAAGACGTTTTGACAAGAGTCGTCGTATATCGCGTAGTTCACAAGTCCACGTGTAATGTCATCGTATCCGTCAAAAATTAATCCTTCGATGTAACTTGAATCGGATGAACAGAAACAATTTGCGTTCACGTCAAAGTTTTTATCTGTGGCGTTTTCAAGATTGTACAGGTTGTTACTACAAATGATGTTATCCGAAATGATCATTGTATTTGGCGACCATCCAGTGACAACGATTCCTCTATCGTTATTTACTATTTGATTATTCGTAATCAAGCTATTGTCACCCACGCGCATGGCAGTTCCATTTCCTTGAAAAAAACAATTGTTAACGGTCATGGATCCGGATGCATCAATTCCAATTTGATTGTTTTCAAAACTACAATTTACAATTGTTTGTCCGTTTGACTCTGTAATTGCATTTGTGTTGTTATTGAAAATACAGTCAGTAATTGTTCCAGGAGAACCTACGATGTTGTTTTCATTTCCAGTAAAAGTACAATTGGAAACATTGATGTTATTCGACCATGTGAAGGAGCAGAAATTATTCAAAAACTGACAATTAGAAGCGGTTAATGAACCGTAAGAAATTTGTGCTGCGTTTCCTACGCCGTTTCCTTCGAATAAACAATTCGAATACACCATATCAGCATTTAACTGAATCGCATATTGGTTATTTTTAAATTCACAGCCATTGAAATTATAGCTTACTCCCGGTTCTGCAATGTCATTGTGTAAACCGTAGAAGGAGTTCGTTAATTTGAAATGGTCCATTTGAACAAGTCCACCCTGACTTCCTTTGATGCGGATACCCAACCAATTGGTTTCATTCCCTAGAATCGTTGAGGTAAAAGTAATTGGACTACTTGAAGTTCCAATGGCATTCAAGGTTCCACGGACTTCCAAATAAATGTAATTTCCCGTATTGAAACTTTGATCAGCAGTTACCCGAACGACTGTTCCAGGTTCTATAGTCAATGTTTTTCCTGGGAAAATCACCAAAGATTGTGTTAACAAATAAGGACTATTGGCAGCGGACCAAGTGGTGTTTGCGTAAATGCCTCCACCAACAACGGTTTGTGCTTGACTTGTTCCGAATACCAAAAGTGCGAGCGTCAGAAATAATGATTTCATGTGAATTTCCATTGATTATACCTTTAAACAATCTAGCATTTAGTTTGTTCGGGGTTCACTTTTTTTATTCCACACAATACAGCGTATCGAAACACGGGGAGAATCCGGCCCAAACACCCAATAGTCCGGGTATGTTTGACGGAACATTGATGGGAGTAGAAAAAGGATTAGCTGCGGAATTCAATTGTGCGTATTTTTTGTCGTAAAAGGAATAGACGTTTTGGTCCATTTTTGAAAATTTTACGACTACGGAGTCACCGAGGCGGTAAAAGCGCTTGTATGGTTTGAGATGCGTTGTGTCCTTTCGCTTTAAGGGATTTTCATAATAAAATTCAATGGTTTGACCATCAAAGAATTGATCAGAGAAAAATCCGCCAAAGCCTCTTTTGTAAATATCGTCGATAGGTGCACCGTTGAAAATATTCAAGCGCTTGACTTCCCATTTGTATGCATCAAATTGCTGAGCGGGATCACTCAATTTTGCCCATGAATATCCATATTGGTTATTACTTGGGTCGGATTTCCAGTAGATGGAATCTAAGGGAGTTGGAGTAGGTAAGTAGGTCGTTCCTTGGTAGCTTTTTCCTTGGTGACTAATGTGCAAGGTATAGGATTGTGTTGCTTCAGCTACGAGTTCATTTGAACTATACACTTTGATTGGGAGAAGTAATGCCTCGTTCCAATCCAGACGCAGCATTTCAGCCACCTTTTTCTGACTTTCAATGGGTAATTCTGGAATGTTGTAAAGACTTAATAGAAAGGTGTCGTTTCCGTGAATGACGGATACATTTGCATCGTAAACAAAGCGAGCTATGTACGCAGCTAAATCACTTTGCTCATAAATATTGGCGCTTTGAGATAGAATCACGATGGGATGACCACCAGTTTCGATGATTCCGTCCACAACTAATTGATTTTGATAACCCGGAATATCGATTTTCACTTCCTTCGTACAGGAAAACAATGTGATTAAAAGGACGATCCCCCAACTTTTCATGGAATGAAGTTAGGGAATTATTCAATAGCATGTTTCCAACAAGCAACCTTACTTGCACTGACTTCAATTTTCCCTAAAAACAATCCTGCAAATCCTACTTGATGAATGAGCGTGTCTTTGTCTTGTTTGTTACGATGAACGGATGGTGCTTCCATAAAGGTATGCGTGTGTCCGCCTAGAATCAGGTCGATGTATTCGTTTTCTCCTGCAAGTTTAACATCTGAAGGTTTTTTCGCATCGGAATAACTATAGCCTAAGTGCGAAAGACAAATAATGAAATCACAGCCTTTTTCATGTAATTCCTTGGCGGTGTTATTCGCCGTTTCAATGGGGTCCATGTAAACCGTTTGACCAAAATTATCAGCAGAAACGAGTCCGTCTAATTGAATACCAATACCAAAAACGCCAATTTTCAATCCCGCTTTACGAAAGATTTTATACGCTTGCGTTTGATCCTTTAAGATGGTGTTTGAAAAATCGTAGTTCGCGCATAAAAATGGAAAATTCGCAAATTTCTTGGCTTGAAGGAATCCTTGAAGTCCGATGTCAAAATCGTGATTCCCCATGGTCGCGGCATCATAGTTCATCGCGCTCATGAGTTTCATTTCTAATTCGCCATGAAAGAGGTTGAAGTAGGGCGTTCCTTGAAAAATGTCTCCGGAATCCAGTAATAAAACGTGTTCTTCTTGCGAACGAATGTCATCAATGAGTTTTGCTCGACGCGCAACACCGCCTTTGTTTGGATACTTGGGATGATTCGCTGGAAAGGGGTCAATTTGTGAATGAGTATCATTCGTGTGTAAAATGATCAATTTCTTTTCCTTTAACACCTGAAGTTGTTTGGTCCACTGAAAGGAATTCAACAAAATCAAGGAGCTAGAGCCCAAAATACTTGTTTTAAGAAAGGATCTGCGTTTCATTTATTGAATGCGTTTTTCGGATGAAACAATCAAGTTTTTCTGTGTTTTAGCTTCTTCAATAAAGACATCACGCAGCAAGGTTTTTTTATCGGATCGTTCAACGGCATCTTGAAAAAAGTCCATTCGATCGCCACCATTGGCAAGATAATCAGAGGTAATGACCCAAAAATAATTTGTGTTTTCTGACACACCGTTTACCATCAATTTACCATTCATCATGGACGCATTCGAAATTGGTTCTCCTCCGCTTTGCAGAAGATAGTATTGGATTTTCTCCAGGGATGAAATGGGTAATCGTAGCCAAACAACGCTGTTTTCAAAAGGCATGATCCGGAAAATATCACCTAAAGTCACAGGACCTTTTCCAAGTGACGAACGGATTCCGCCGGTATTTAACAAACAAAAAATTGGCTCTGATAATTTGACTGTTCTTGTTTGGTTCACGAATAATGCGTCACTTGCCCAGTTACCCAATAAACTGGAAGGTCTACCAACTTCCATGGAAATACTAGATTCGGCAAGGATGAGGTTCATGGCACGATCCATGGAATCTTTGAACGGTGAAATAAACGAGCTTACTTCTTGTTTCTCGTTGGAGTCGATGTTTAAAGGAACTTTAGTTCCAGATACGTTTAAATGAGAAGAGCAAGCCAAAAGGCTTGCTCCAATCAAAAAGAATATCACATGTTTGAACATTATTCAATAATGAATTCACGTTGAACTTGACCAAAGGTCGTTCCAACTTGAAGAATGTACATTCCAGATTTAAATTCAGTCGTTTCAATTTCCAATACAGGAACTTGAACGTTTGAAGAAGATTTAATCACTCTTCCTTGCATATCAGTTATCGTATATTCAACGATTTCTAATCCATTAACTTGTGCAAACAATTTGTCTGAAGTTGGAACTGGGAATACAGAGAAATTAGCAGCTAATTTTTCATCGATTCCAGCATCACAAGTCACATAGCTCATGTTGGCGAAATTCACATGACAAACGAAGTTAACCGAGTCAACGTAAGGATTTCTATTTGCTTGCTTGCTGAAAATAAATTCATTTCGTGCAATTTCGTAGTTATCCGGTAAATCGTTGTAGTGCCATGTTTTCAAAGACTCTTGACTTTGATTAGCCGGAATCTGCCAGTTATTTCCACCTTGACCGTTGTACGCAGTTGCCATGTAGAAAATAGAACGAGCGGCATTTCCTTTTTGAGCAGCGCGCGGTTCGTAAACCAATTGATTCCCACTGTATCCTACACGACCTTCCAAGTACGTAAAGACAACCGTTCCATCGATGTCCATTAAAGGAAGGTTACTTCTCGGTGTATTTGCTTGTTGCAAATTTGTTGGCCATAAGTTGTGTTGGTCGCTGTATTCAGGTTGTTCTGGATTATCACATGGGTATGTTGGCATCCAAGAGTGGCAATAAGAGTGCTCACGAGAATATCCTAGTGCTGTCCAATCGAATGGTTCGTCAAATACTTTGCGCTCTCCTGAATAAACACATGTGACAAAAGATTGTCCATTGGTTGTATCACGAATTTCAAATTGATTCATGATGGTTGTTTTGTAATTGAAATATGAAACGACTGTGTGAGGATTAATCAAGGCACTCAAGTCACTTAAGAAAGTTGTTGAACCAGAACTTATACCTGAATAGTAGTTTCCAATTTGTTCTCCTTGACTTGTTGCATTTCCAATGGCAGGTGTTGTTGTTTTGTAATTCTCAAATCCAGCAGGACCATTATAAGCATAGACAGCAAAATAGTAGTTTTGATTGGCGATGATTCCACGTGGAGTGAATCCTGTTCCGCTTCCGATGTATGCTACACGGGCATCACCAACCACATCACCTCTTTTGTAGCTTGTTCCATCGGTAGGCATTCCTGTTACAGCACCACCATTTTTCCAAAGTACGATGTAATTTTCAGCATTTGTTCCAGCGGTGTATTGTCCACCAATAGTATAAGCCTTCACTAAAGGAAAGGTTAAATTAGTTGGGTTCGTTGTCGGCTCTGTTGCCAAGTTATTTGTTCCGATTCCATATAAATAAATCACGTATGGATTTTCATCGCTGTCATTATTTGCAATGGAAAGCGTTGCCGTTCGTGTTCCCGTTCCAGTTGGAGTAAAAGTAAGTGTATAGTTATTGCTACCAAGTCCAGCGACTGTTCCGGTTGTTAGGTTTATTCCGAATTCCGAAGCGTTCGTTCCGGTAAAGCTAACTCCTGATAGTGTTAAACTAGAAACACCAGAGTTTTCAATTGTCACAGTAGTAGCTGCAGTTGTTCCGACCACATAGGTGTTGTTATTTAATACTGTTGTTCCGTTTACTTTAACATTGATTTCTCTTGCCGGTGCAACATAAGGGAAAATGTCTAATAAATTTCTTGGAATGATTTGATAGTTTGCATTGAATTGCCCTAGTTCACCAACGATCGAAATGGGTCCAGTTGGAATCGTTGTTCCATCAATATTTGTTGAACCATTCACACGAACGTCAAAAGTAGCCGTGCCATTTGTAACTTGAACTGTACTATTTCCTGTTGCAAAGCTTCCTGTTTGTACAAATGTCACATTATCAAAACGCACTAATTGTGATTCTAAAGACTCAGTAGCGCTCGAAAATGGGATAATTTGGGCTTGAGGCAAGACACCGGGTCCATGATTAATCACATTCGATGTTGGCGACAATTCCAATAAACCACTAAAGTCAAATAAAACGCCCGTTGCTGTAATTGAATCACCACGCTGAACAGAGGACACGATAGATCCATAACAAGCAATACCAGCCGTACCATCTTGAATATAACGAATATTACCAAGTTCGCTGCCATTTGTGGCAACGCCCGTTACGGTAACTGTTTGACCGATTCCTAAGTTTCGAACTTGGGAAATGGTTTGAGCTTTCCCACTGAATACAGCGAAAAAGGCTAAGGCACTAAGTATTCCTTTTTTCATAGTTAAAATTGAATTGCAAGTGAAAGATTAAAGCGAAACCCTCCACCAAACATAACGGTAGCTGATTTTGCGTCAAAGGTATTATATATGTCATTGGCATTGTTCGTTGCATCTGAGATATATGTATTATTTAAGACATTCGTTATTGTTCCAGTAGTTAAAAGACTGAAGGATTTAAATGGAATTTTATAGCCAGCAAAAACGTTTAATAAAGCGTAAGATGGCATTTTCCAAGAGTCCCTACCTCCATCAATGCCTTGAAGTGTGAAAGGATCAAAATTAGAATAATAGCGATCAAAGTACTGCAATTGAACTTTAATGTATATATTTTTAATTGGTTCATAACGCAAGGATGCGGCCATAGCTGTTTGAGCGGCATCTCCAACGTGTACACCTTTTGCATCGAAGCTAAATTGCAATGAATCATACTGAGGGACGATTACTGTTTTAGACGAATTCCAATACCATTGTCCGATTGAAACCATCACATCTCCAGAAAGTTTTTTACTGATTTTGAATGCCGCATCGAATTCTCCACCCAGGTGAACTGCATCCATTCCGTTAATGTTGATGCGAATGAATTCTGTTGGATCATTTGGATCTGGAACAGCTACACCATAAGGAAACGGTTTGTTTTTCCAGTTGGTAGCATAAGCATTGACATTGAAACCAAATTTCTTTTTCGAATAATTGTAACCCCCTTCTGCAGATAGAATCTTCTCATTCACGATTTCACCAAAGAAACTGTTTGTGTTGTTATCAATAACATTAGAGAATTGAGGTGTGCGGTTTAGGAATCCAACATTCACATACGCAGTTGCATTCTTTTGCACTTGGTAGCTCATTCCTGATTTAAAGGTGAATCCTGGAAGGAATTTCCAGTCTGTCGCGTAATACTTTAATTCTTTATTACTGGCGTCATACGTTACACCATTGTAGGTAATTGTATCGAATGCACCAATTCTGAATACAGTATCTCCCAAATCAAGCACCTTTTTTTGGAAACGATCTACTCCTTTGTAACCACTAACGATTCCGGATAGGTTGACAAAAAAGGAGAGTTTTTTATCAGTGTATTCCATTTGTCCAAATACACCTGACCATTGGACAATTCCATCACGGTCTGCATTAAAAGCATTTTTCGCAATTTTATCTCCAACACGTTGCATTGGATTTGCATCGTTTTTATCTGCGGTACTCACAAAATAATCTCCTCCAAGTAAGTTTGTGATGACTTGATAATGTGAACCTTGATAATACCTAAAGTCAAGGCCTCCAGAAAGTTCAATTTTTTTATTGTATTGGTAGTTGAATTGTCCCAAATATCCAGCCCAAAAGTGATTGTTCATGCTTTCGTAAATAATCTGGCTTGACTTAATCTCAGTTTGTGAATAAATGGGATCTGTATTTGGAGTTCCAAAAAGTGAGTTGATTTTGTTTTCTTGAATGACTAAGTCCCAGTTAATGATACCGGTTGAATCTCGCAACAACGCGGATGAATTGAAAATGCTTGTACCTCCTCCTTTTCCAATAGAAACATAGGCGATATTAGAAACAGAAAGTTTATCGTTTATTGTCCAAAAATCCTTCAGCGTGAATTGAGGTTTGGTGTAGTAGTTCATGCGCTCACTCAGAACTTCTTTTTTTCCAGTCAGAGAATCGGTTTGATATCCCCAATGCTGATTGAAACGAATACCCATATCATAGAAATTTGCATTTGAATCCACAATAGCACCTGTATTCCTAGCTGTTTGCGCATCAAAATATTGAATTGCTTGATTGTAAGCTCGTTGCCCATGTTCTTGAGGAGCGGCAAAAGCTGAAAAGGTCATCAAATGTTTATCTAATTTCTTAGAGACTTTGATATATCCAAATTTACCTTGACTTTGAGTTCCTGCTACCCAACCCTGTGCTTGTTTGTAGGATGCGGAGAATGTGAGTCCCCACCCGTAATTCGTCATTCCAGTGTTATACGATAGGGTAGAACGTAATAAATTACCTGTTCCGTATTCTTGGCGAAATGAACCACCTGGTTTGTTGGATACGCCTTGTGTAATGATATTAATTGTTCCCCCAATCGAAGGCATGGCTATTTTAGTCGCTCCTAGTCCACGTTGTACTTGCATTTGAGCGGTAATTGCATCGAGACCAAACCAGTTGGACCAATAAACGGCACCATTTTCCATGTCGTTTACAGGAACGCCGTCGATCATCACTCCAACGTTACGTTGATCGAATCCACGAACGTTGATACGTGCATCACCATCGCCACCACCTTGTTGCGTAGCGTACACTCCGGGAGTTCCATTTAATAACATGGGCAAATCACGGGATCCAAGTTCTTCTGTGATTTTCTGTAAAGGAATTTTAGTAACGGCAACAGGTACATTTTGTGATCCAGCTAAGTTACCAATCACTTTTATTTCACGGTATTCTTGACTAGCTCCAATGAAAAAATTCACTGTCATGATTGGATTCGTAACTTGAATTTCTTGAACCATCGAATCAAACCCGATCATTTTAAATACAATCGAATAATCACCGTAAGTAACATCGGTCATTTCATAGATACCTTGAGAATTAGTCAAGGCTCTTTTCATCACAATCCCTTTATTGTTGTAAAGGGTGATTTTAGCTCCGCTTAAAAGTTGGTTCGTAGCATTCTCACTAACCTCGCCAGTGATTTTTGCGCTGCCCTGACTGAAACTCCATTCAGCAAAGCATGCGAAAAGAATAAGAATAAAATATTTCATGTGTTATCGAGTAGGACAGTAAATTGTCGTACTTATCTTAAGATGATTTTACGGATCAGTTGTTGTCCGTTAACATCTGTCATTCGAATGAGGTAAACCCCACTGAAATCGCTTAAGTCAATCGAGATAACCGGTTTTGTTCCGATGTTCGCTTGCGTATAGATGGTTTGTCCTAGTGAATTCAACACTTGAATTTTACGAATAGACCCATTACTTTTAATATTTACAAGTCCATTACTTGGATTAGGGTAAATACTCAATGTAGTTGTTTCATTTTCGTTTACAGACGCTGGATTACATGAACAGTTGTGCGTACCTAATGAACTCCAGTTACCATCTAGAATTGGATTTCCGCTTGACCCATAAAGGGTATCACCATTTGCGTCCAAACGAACAATCACTGGTGGAATGGAATCGTAATCCAAAAGTGGATCAAAAAATGAAGGATTGGTTGTGGATCCTTTCACGACAGTTGATTTACGAATCATGGAATGGTCTTTCGTAATCAATACACCTAAACCAGTGCTGTAAGGAAATTGTGAAGACCAAGCTCCGTCATTACCAGAAGAAGTTCCCATTTCGTTTGCTGGATTTTCTCCAATTTTTCCAAATAGATCAACAATTGCAAATCCAGGTACATTAGTAGCATTAATCAAGGTTGTTGCTGTAGAAGGTAACGTTCCTTTCGCTAACATGACTGCATCATTTCCATTCCAGTAGAACGAATTGGAAGTATTATAAACTGGACAATAAAATCCATCAGCTCTTACTTGCAAAGAATCCCAAACAGGAGCTTCTTGCCCTGTCCCTAGTGGATCTTGCTTATCTAATACAGCTACGTAAACATCGTGTGCTGCAATTGTCCCTGATAATTGAATAGCGTTTGCTACTGTAGCAGTTGTAGCACCATTGGAATAACGTGCGACAAAATAACCATTCAAGTTGATTGGATTCGACGTTGGATTATAAATTTCTAAGGCTTTGTTGTTTGACCATCCTTCCACGTACTCAGAAATAAATAGTTCAGAACAGTTTTGAGCAGTTGCATTTAGTGTTAAAACACTTACGATAACAAGTAAAATTTTTTTCATAATCCAATAAAAACAAGCAACATGACTCTTTTCGTTTGATAATAAGTCATGAAGTCATTATTCTTACCACGTGGTTTCAGCAAGGTAGCGTCAAGGAGGACACGTGTTAAGTTGTAACAAATTTAGGTGTTTTTTTGTAAAGAAATAAACTTTAAGGTTAAACTTTTATGAATTGAATGTTAGCTAATCGAACAAGTTGTTTTAATCCAAGTTAAAAACTTAAATTCGGGCTTCAAATAATTCATTATGAAAAATAGTCTTCTTTTCGTTTTTACACTTTTGTATTCCCTTGTTTTCTCGCAAGACCTTACGGTTGAACGAATTTGGAAAAATTTTGAATTTAATCCAAAGCGCGTAGGGGGTTTCAAATCCATGAACGATGGGGAACATTATACGAATGTAAAAGATGGTAATTCGATTTATAAATTCAGTTTAAATGATGTGAATGATAAAGGAACTGTTATTTTGGATGGTGCAAAGCTTATGGTTGATGCAAAAAAACTAGCGTTTGATGATTATGAATTTAATTCTGATGAAACGAAAATCCTATTATTGACAAATGTTGAGTCGATTTATCGACGAAGTTACGAGGCTGTTTATTACTTGTATGATTTAACGTCGCAAAAATTAACACCGCTTGACCCAGATCACTCACCACAAACTTTAGCGGAGTACTCTCCAGATGGGACAAAAGTTTCCTTTATTCATGGAAACGACCTTTTCGTAAAGACACTTGCCAATGGAAAGGTGGAGAAATTAACAGAGGATGGTAAACGAAACAAAATCATCAACGGGACAACGGATTGGGTATACGAAGAGGAGTTTTCCATTACCAAAGCTTATGGTTGGTCGCCGGATAGTAAATACATTGCTTATCTGAGATTTGACGAAAAGAAGGTTCCGGAATATAGTATGGATTCTTACGGTGGACTTTATCCAGAAGCATACACATTTAAGTATCCTAAGGCAGGAGAGGTAAATAGTGTGGTAACCGCACATTGTGTTTCTTTAGATGGTAAAAAAGCACAACAGATTTCCTTGGGGGAATATGAGTACATACCTAGATTGAATTGGTCATCAACATCGAATCAATTGATTATTCAGACCATGAACCGTCATCAAAGTGAATTGAATTATTGGTTAGTAGATGTCGTTAAAGGAAAAGTTTCGAGTAAAATCTTCTTTACAGAGAAATCTAAAACCTACATTGACATTGACGATAATTTGTTAATCCTCAAGGATGGTAAATCCATTCTACGAACGAGTGAGGAAAGTGGGTACCGTCATATATACCAATTGAATTTTGATGGAAGTGTGAAACAAATTACAATCGGACCTTGGGATGTGATTGATTTCCTTGGTTTTGACGAAACATCGAAACAAATTTATTTTAGTTCAGCCGAGAAAGGTGCGATACACAAGTCAATCTATTCTGTGGAAACAAGTGGTGGGAACAAACGCGATTTAACACCAACCGTTGGATACAATGAAGCGGAATTTCTAAATGGAATGCATTACTTCATTCACACTTATTCAAATGCCAATCAAGCTCCGGTTTATTCCTTGTGTAAAAGTGATGGTTCCATTGTGCGTGTTCTAGAGTCCAACCAAGCTTTTATGGATAAATTGAAGAAAGAACGATTGTCTCCCAAAGAATTCATCGTTGTCAATGCGAATGGCGTGAAATTAAATGCCTCTGTTATTTTACCAGTTGGATTTGATCCAGCTAAGAAATATCCAATGTATGTCAATGTATACGGAGGACCAGGACACAACGAGGTGTTGGATAATTGGGATGGAAATGATTATTTCTTTCATCAATTGTTGGCCCAAAAAGGATACATCGTATTTCAGGTGGATCCAAGAGGAACGATGTATCAAGGTGCGGAATTCAAGAAAAGCACGTATTTGCAATTAGGTAAATTGGAAATCGAGGACGTGATGAATGCCGTGAAAGAATACGCGAAAAATTCCTTTGTGGATGCTAGCCGCGTTGGTATTATGGGATGGAGTTATGGTGGATTCATGGCTTCATTAGGAATTACAAAAGGAGCTGATGTCTTCAAAATGGCGATTGCAGTAGCACCTGTAACCAACTGGCGTTATTACGACAATATTTACACAGAACGTTTCATGCGTACACCTCAAGAAAACGCAGATGGATACGACCGAAATTCACCTATCAATTATGTGGATAACGTAAAAGGTAAATATTTGTTGATCCACGGATCCTCGGACGACAACGTGCATTTTCAGAACACCATGGACATGACCAGTGCGATGGTGAAAGCCAATAAGCAATTTGAATTATTTGTTTATCCTAATAAAAACCACGGAATTTATGGTGGAAATACGCGCAATCATTTGTTTCAATTGATGTTGACTTTCATTGAAGCAAACTTGTAAAAATTATCAAAACATCAACAAATTGTCATTATTTTACAGGATACAAACAGAGTTCTATCTTTCTTTTGTAATTTAGGGCAAACTTTTATTCAAACACATATTTCTACAGAAAAAAATGAGTGAACTAGCTAAATTAGAACTTGACGGGAAAGTATACGAACTTCCAGTCATAACAGGTACGGAAAACGAGAAAGCTATCGATATCTCTAAGTTGAGAGATATGACTGGATACATTACCTTGGACACAGGTTACAAAAATACCGGAGCAACAAAAAGTGCCATCACTTTCTTAGATGGCGAAGAGGGAATTCTACATTACAGAGGATATTCAATTGAGCAATTAGCGGAGAAAGCTTCGTTCATTGAAGTTGCATATCTTCTCATTTATGGGAATCTTCCAACACAAACTGAATTAGATGAATTCGAAGGTAGCATCAAGAAACACACCTTGGTTCACGAGGATATGAAACGTTTTTTTGAAGCGTATCCGTCAAAAGCGCATCCAATGGGTGTCCTTTCTTCGATGATTTCTTCATTAGCAACGTTCTATCCAGAATCATTGGATCCGAACAGAAGCAAGGAAGCGAAGAATTTGACAATCCACCGTTTAATTGCAAAATTGCCAACGTTAGCAGCTTGGGCGTACAAAAACTCGATTCGTCATCCGTTCATGTATCCCAAAAATGAATACGATTATTGCAAGAATTTCATGTACATGATGTTTGCGATGCCAACAGAGGATTACAAGGTGGATCCAGTAGTGGTAAGCGCTCTTAATACCTTGTTGATTCTGCACGCTGATCACGAACAAAATTGTTCTACGTCAACGGTTCGTATCGTGGGTTCATCTCAAGCGAATTTATATTCAACTGTTTCTGCAGGAATCTCTGCTCTTTGGGGTCCACTTCATGGTGGAGCGAACCAAGAAGTAATTGAAATGTTAGAGCAAATCCACAACGATGGTGGAAATGTAGACAAATGGGTGTTGAAAGCGAAAGACAAAGAAGATCCATTCCGTTTAATGGGCTTCGGACACCGAGTTTATAAAAACTTCGATCCACGTGCCAATATCATCAAAAAAGCATGTGACGAAGTATTAGAAAAATTAGGAATAAATGATCCGTTGTTAGACATCGCGAAGAAATTAGAGAAAGTTGCCTTGGAGGACGAGTACTTCAAATCAAGAAACTTATATCCAAATGTAGATTTCTATTCAGGAATTATATACAAAGCGTTGGGAATTCCATCTGAAATGTTCACCGTGATGTTCGCCTTAGGACGTCTACCAGGATGGATTGCTCAATGGAAAGAAATGACAGAGAACAAAGAGCCAATTGGTCGTCCACGTCAGATTTACATCGGCGAAACGAACCGAGAGTATGTAGAGATCTCAAAACGATAAAATTAAAAAAGCCCTGACGATTCTGACAGGGCTTTTTTTTGTGTTTAATTTTCTGTTTCTTCTTGTGTTTCTTCCTGCTCATCAAACGGAAAATGTGTTCGTTTTGAACCGGCATACGTTTCAAACATACGGAAACTACATTCCAAGTCACCATTGAATACTTTGTGTTTCACGCTTGGACGCAGTCCAATGGATTTCAGTCCTTCTTCACTTGAAGTGATAATCCAAGCTTGCGAATTCGTCATCGTGTGCTTCAACCAATTACCGATGTTTTCATAAAGTTCATGGGTATTTGTTGCCAAACGTTCTCCGTAAGGTGGATTCGTCAGAATAAAAACCGCTTCGCCCTCTTCTTTTGTGATTTCATCAAAGGAACAAACTTTTGTTTCGATGAAGCGACCGAAACTCATCGCACGTAAATTGCGACGTGTTTTTAAGATCATTTCATCGGATAAATCTGACCCCATGATTCGACATGGAAGGGCGCGTACATTTCTTAGCGCATTATCGTAAATATCGTTCCAAATAGCTTCCTCGTAATTTTTTAAGTTCTTGAAAGCGTAATGTTGACGCTCGATGTTGGAAGGAATTCCAGAAGCCAATAAAGCTGCTTCCATTAACAATGTTCCCGAACCACAAAACGGATCTAGGAAGGTTGTTTTTCGGTCCCATTTGGACAAACGAATTAAACTTGCCGCAACAACCTCATTGATTGGAGCGTCGCCAACAGCTTCACGGTATCCACGTTGGAAAAGCGGAATTCCACTGGTGTTCAATGAAATTGTCACTTCGTTTTCTTTTATGTATAAGTCAAAAAGTACTTGTGGACGCTTTAATTCCACATCTGGACGGTCATCGAATTCATTGCGAAAAGAGTCCACAATTGCATCTTTTACCACTAAATAAGGGTATTGAGTGTTGTTAAATAAAGTCGAGAAAACAGCACCTTTTACCGCAAAGGTTTTTGATACATCGAAGATTTCTGTCCACTTGATTTTCATGGATTTGCGGTACAAGTCTTCCTCTGACTTAATGTAAAACTTATCGAGCTCTACAAGAATCGAAATGGCACATCGAGCATATAAATTTAAATAATACACATCTTTCCATGAACCTTTGATGCGCACAGCGCGGTTCAATTGTTCTGCTTTTGGGTACCCAAGTTCTTCCAATTCTTCTACTAATGTTTGTTCAAATCCAAACAAACATTTTAGGGTGATTGTTATCTCTTCATTATTTCCCATACTCTTCTTTTCCATTTTCTCGTGATAAGGTCTAACTTTGTACAAAAGAACGAATTTGCGAAGTTTCTGGACCCTTATTTTATCACTTTTTTTCATTCTTTACGCAGAATGTTACGCGCAACAGAAAATCGGACTGGTTTTAAGTGGTGGAGGAGCTTCTGGTGTAGCCCATGTTGGGGTATTGAAAGCACTTGAGGAAAGAAATATCCCCATAGATTACATTGTTGGAACCTCAGCAGGTGCACTCGTTGCGAGTATGTATTCAAGTGGTTATTCACCTCAGGAAATCGAAGCTTACGTCTTGAGTGAGCCCTTTCAATTAATGGTGAAGGGGGAATTGGAAGCAGACAAAAAATTCTACTTTTTTGATGATACGAATACCAGTAGCATGTTTAACATTCCTTTTTCGAAGGATAGTATTCTACAGAAGTCTATTCCTATGTCTTTTGTAAATCCACGTTATTTTGATTTTGAAATGCTCCGTATTTTAGGTCGAACAAGCGCGTCTGTTGGTAATGATTTCAATAAGTTATTTATCCCATTTCGCTGCGTAGCATCTGATGTGGTTCGAAAGGAAAGCGTCGTTTTTACCAAGGGAAATTTGAACGAAGCGGTTCGCGCATCTATGACATTTCCTTTATATCTAAATCCAATTCGCATCAATGGAGTCCTTTATTTTGATGGTGGCTTGTACGATAATTTTCCTCTGAACACCATGTATGAGCAATTTGATGCTGACTTTATCATCGGAAGTAACGTTACTAAGAATGATATCAAAGCGAATGAAAACGATTTTTTCGGGATGATTTCTAGTATGATGATGACACCTACGAATTACGAGTTACCATGCCAAGAGGGAATGCTCATTGAACCAAAAACCGAAGTCGGCACATTCGACTTTAAAGATGTTCAGCAGGCAATCAATGATGGTTATCAGGCAACGATGTTGAAATTAGATTTATTGGAACAATACATTAACGTTCGGGAAAATCCAGATTCTCTCTCCCGTAGAAGATCCGAATTCCGTGCTAAATTGCTCCCAATACAGGTTTCCTCAGTAAAAACGTCCTCTATTAAAAAGAATGAATTCAGGTACGCAAATAAGTTCATTTTACCAAAAAGAAGTCACCGTATTTTAGATGAATCGGAATTAAAGGAACGATATTTTCGCTTGGCTTCAACACCACAAATTGATTTTCTTTATCCTAATTTTGAGTCCAAGCCAGACGGGACACTGCAACTAAATTTACTAGTAAAAAAGTCAAAGGAGTTTCGTGCTGATTTTGGCGGGCTCATTTCGTCTAGAGCCGTAAATACAGGTTACTTTAATTTAAGTTTTCGAAGTATTGGACGTGTGGCACATAAAGTCAATGCGGAATCGTATTTCGGCAAGTTCTATGGATCGCTTCGAACGAATTATGAATTGGTTATCCCTTCTGTTTTCCCGATATCAATAAATGCTTATTTTACCGTCAATCGATGGGATTATTTTCGAAGTTTCGCTACATTTTTTGAGGATGTCAAGCCTTCGTTTCTGGTGCAAAATGAAGCCTATGGTGGTGTGAAGATTAAATTGCCTTTGGGTAACAATGCGCGTTGGACCATGGACGCACGTTATATTAGTTTGGAGGATGATTATTATCAGTCGAGTGAGTTTACCAATAAAGACACCGCAGATTACACACGTTTTTATGGTACTTCCCTTAGTTGGGAATACACAAAGAACAGTTTGAACAAAAAACAATTTGCCACCGAGGGACATTTTTTACAAATAAAAGCTAGGTATGTGAATGGATTTGAACGTACTGTACCTGGGACAACGTCGATTCTAAAAGATACCGTGGAAAAAAATCATCAATGGTTAAGTCTTCAGGCGGAATTCCAATCCTTTTTCCTGAAAAATGGGCCATTTCATTTGGGATTACACGGAAAAACAGTATTGAACAGCCAGTCCTTGTTTGCCAATTATACGGCAAGTTTATTGTCCATGCCTGCGTTCAACTTAATTCCTGACATGGAGACATTTTTCTTGCCGGAATATCGAGCAACTCAATACCTTTCCCTTGGAACAAATTTGATCTTTGAATTGACTAATAAATTGGATTTACGTTTAGATGTTTATTATTTTCAACCCATTGTTCAGTTACAACAAAATGTGGATGGCACGATTCAATATGGAAAACCCTTACAAGTTCGTTCCGTTGTGGCATCTAGTTCTGTCTTGTATGAAACGCCAATTGGACCTGTGAGAGCAACATTGAATTACTTTCCTGCACAAGAAAGTCCTTTGTTTTTTCAACTTAGTTTCGGTTATATTTTGTTTAATGAACGGGCGATTCGTTAACGTAAAAAGCTTCCTTTAAATCAGTCCTCTTGATCGAAGGAATTCATCCAAACTTTCAATATCTCCATATAGCACTTCGCGCGCTTTACTTCCTTGGAAAGATCCGATGATACCCATGCCTTCAAGTTGATCTACAATACGACCAGCGCGGTTGTATCCAAGTTTCAATTTACGTTGCAGTAAACTCGCTGATCCTTGTTGGTTGATCACAACTATTCGTGCTGAATCAACGAACATTGGATCAATTTCATTCATGTCCATTTCACCTCCTGATTCACTTCCCTCTGCGGTATATTCTGGAAGAATCAACGCTTCTGGATATGCTCGTTGGTCCCCAATGAAGCTACAAATCTCTTCTACTTCTGGCGTATCAACGAATCCACATTGTAATCGTTTGATGTCCGAACCTGTTGAAATTAACATGTCTCCTCGACCAATCAACTGATCCGCACCTGACGCATCCAAGATGGTTCTCGAGTCAATTTTAGAAAGTACACGGAAGGCGATACGAGCTGGGAAGTTTGCTTTGATCATTCCGGTAATGACATTCACCGAAGGACGCTGCGTTGCCACGATGAGGTGAATTCCAATCGCTCTGGCAAGTTGAGCAATACGTGCAATCGGATGTTCCACTTCTTTTCCAGCGGTCATGATGAGGTCTGCAAACTCATCAATTAATACAACGATATAAGGTAAATAACGATGTCCTTTTTCAGGATTTAAACGTCGAGCAATAAATTTAGCGTTATATTCCTTAATGGTTCGAACACCGGCAACTTTGAGTAATTCATAACGGTCATCCATTTCGATACACAAGGAATTCAAGGTATTAACAACTTTGGAAGTATCGGTGATAATCGCGTCTTCCTCACCAGGTAATTTCGCTAAGAAATGTCGTTCGATTTTATTGTACAGTGTTAACTCTACCTTTTTTGGATCCACTAATACAAATTTCACCTGCGCGGGATGTTTTTTGTACAAAATAGAAATCAGAATGGCATTCAATCCTACGGACTTTCCTTGTCCTGTTGCACCCGCAACTAACAAGTGAGGCATTTTCGTTAAGTCAAAAACGAATGTTTCGTTGGTAATTGTTTTACCCATGACAATCGGAAGTTCACCATCGAAATGTTGGAATTTGTCTGAGGCGATCAAGGAGCGCATGCTCACCATTTCTGGATTGGAATTCGGAACTTCAATACCAATGGTGCCTTTTCCTGGTATCGGTGCAATGATACGAATTCCTAATGCGGATAGACTCAACGCAATGTCGTCCTCTAAGTTTTTGATTTTGGATATGCGCACTCCTGGTGCTGGAACGATTTCATACAGCGTTACTGTAGGTCCAACCGTGGCCTTGATCTTTGCAATCTCAATTTTATAATGCTGAAGTGTTTGAACGATCTTATCTTTATTTGTTTCCAATTCTTCTTTGCTCACCGAAACACCACTTGAGCCCCAGTCTCTCATTAAATCCAATGGAGGCAATACATAGCCCTCTAGATCTTTCGTAGGATCGTATTCTCCATATTCACTCACCAATCTTTTGGCTAAGTCATCGTCATCGGATTTCTGTGTCGCATTTGCACCCATTGTTGGTGCTGGACTCGGTGTTGACACCACACTTGGTTCTGGTTCCCTTGCTATTTCAATCTCAAATCCATCATCGGAATCCATCTCTTCTATAGGGAACTTTGATGAAACAATTAATTCACTTTCATTAAAAAACACATCCTCGTCCTCGTCTTCTTTCGCGGAAAAATCGACTGTTTCAGAGATGATGTCTGATTTTATTTCTTCATCCTTAATAGTATTCACAACGAAAATATCTTCATAGGCGTGACGTTCTTTATTTACTTCATCGGGAATGATGTCCGCAGAAGATTCTACTTTGTCACGGCTAAAAATGAAGTCTAACCAACTAGAATAATTAGGGTTAAAAATCAATGTGGTGATGATGTAAAGAAAAACCAAACTGAGTGCAAAGGAACCAAAAGTCCCCAATGTAAGTGTCAACCATTCATTGATGTAAAAACCAAAAGTCCCTCCAAGATAATTGAGGTTTTCACTAAAAAAACCTAAGAAAATCGATCCCCAAAGCATATAGGCAATGGTAACGGTGAAGGCTTTTCCCAAGGGAAAAATGGTGTAATCGAATAAAATACGAATGCCTGAAATCAGCAATAAAAAGCAAATGCCAAATGAAGTGATTCCAAATAAGCGATAAATCAATAGGTGAGAGGTCCAAGCACCAAATTTTCCAAGCCAGTTTTGAACGGGAGCCTCGGTTCCATCAAAAATATAATCAAAGAACGAGCGTTGTAAAATGCGGTCCTGATCTTCGGTCCACGTAAACAAATACGACAAACACGCTAGAAACAAATAGATGGAAAGCAAGGTCATGGTAGAACCAAGAATTACTTTAAATCGTTTTGAATCAAAATTAGCAGCGAATTTCCACCTTGAAGGTGTTTTTTCTTTGCTCGGTTTTGTTGCTTTTTCTTCTTTTCTTTTCGTTCTTGAACTACTAGGATTTTCAGTTCCAGCCTCTCTTTTTGGTGTAAATTCGTTGTCTTCCATTCGCTTTATATGCAATATCCAACGAAGATAGGCGATAAGGTCACATTTCTAACGGAAAAAACGGAATTGTATAAACAAGAATTTGTTAGTTATTTGGGATGCTGGAATTTCTCGAGTTGGCGGACTTTTCCATAAATGCTTTTAGGCTAATTTTTTGGTAATCAGCAGGAATCATGAACAAGGATACCGGTGGGATTTTTTTATCAATCGACTCAAGTGTATACTTGTATAATCCGTGATCATTGACAACAAAATACTCCAATAAAAGTCCAGGTGCATCTGTAAAAGAACCCAAATATTGAGCGGAGATTTTCGGTGTGTATACCACCGTTAATTCATTTTGGACAAGCTCAAATTTCGCAGCTAGTTTTTTGCCTTTTACTCCAGCAATTTTTGAATGTCCCTTAGTTGGACGAAAGGAATACGTTTTCTCCGTTGTATCAGCTGGATCATCTTTTATTTGAACGGCAAATTTCTCGTTGTCAAGTGCGATAAGGACGTATTTCTTCTGATAAATTAAATGCTTAATGGTTTCTTGCTTACCAAAGTCGGAACTGAAATTTACAATTTTAATGAGTGAGTCTCGAGCGAAAATGATCATTTTTGCTTGAACGGAATCTTTTACATCTACACGTTCTATATGGTAGGTAAGTGTCCCATTGAAATGGTTCGCATCTTGTCCCCAACAAGCCTCTATTGTACAGGAAAGTAAAATGAAGAAAAGAAGAAATTTGACCATGTATGGAATCCGAAATTGTTCAATTATTGTGAACAAATATACCGAATATTGAAGAAGTTCAGGGGGTCTAAAACAATACTTCCTATAGAAAGTTGTAAATTTGTGGAGCCCGATGAAAGGGACTATTATGAATCGTCAGTTACAGTTTATTTTTAATCCTTCGGAATTAGGTGCAGGAACACGCGGGGCTTCCTTAGGTCCTGAAGCAATTCGCGCTGCGGCAAGAGCTCAAAATTCCACCTTGTTTTCAGAATACCCAGTTTACACCTTGCCGAATCGAAACGATTTATTGGATCGTCCAACAAACTTTCCATATGCGAAACGCATCGATGGTGTTCTTCAAATTTTTGAAGGAATTAAAACACAGGTGAAAGAGGCGATTGATTCTGGTATGTTTCCATTAATCATTGCTGGTGATCATTCTTCAGCAGGCGGGACAATGGCTGGATTGAAATTAGCATATCCAGGAAAACGCTTAGGTGTTTTGTGGATTGATGCACATGCAGATCTTCATTCTCCATATACGACTCCATCTGGAAATATTCACGGAATGCCCATTGCAACCGCTTTGGGTGTCGATCAGTCAGACCTTCAAAAAAATAATTTGGACCTGACAACCATGCAGTATTGGAATCAGTTAAAAAGCCATTCGTTAAAGCCCGCTGACCTAATATACATTGGAGTACGCGACGTAGAAGAGGAAGAAATTCATGCGATGAGACAACTGAATCTGCGCAATTATACGGTTAAGGAATTAAGAGACAGAGGCTTGCAACTGTGTATCGACGAAATCTCTGAGAAATTACAAGCGTGTGACATTGTTTACGTTTCCTTCGATGTAGATTCAATGGATCCAAGCGAAACGTCATATGGCACCGGTACTCCTGTCCCGATGGGAATAAGTTTCGACGAGGCAAAAACGATCTTAACAAGTATGTCCAAATTGAATAATTTGGCCTGTATGGAAATCGTTGAGGTGAATCCATGTTTGGATAATGAAAAAAATAAAATGGCGGAACGATCGTTCGAATTAATCAATTCACTGGTAAAAAGTTTAAAATAACGATGGAAAATGACATAAAAGCGCTGATTTTAGATCACGCAACTACTTTGTTTGGACAAGATATTGATGAACAATTAATTCAATTTCAAGTAACAAGAAAAGATGTTGAGGGTGATTTGACGCTAGTCGTTTTTCCTTTTGTGAAATTGCTTCGCTGTACACCTTTAGAGGCGGGACAAAAAATCGGAGACTTTATCGAACAACAGCTTGCTGATGTGGAGAAATGCATCGTTGTAAATGGATTTTTGAATATCATTTTCTCCAAAAACTATTGGTTATCTCAGCTTGATGAGGTGTATCAAACCACTTCTTATGGATTTGCTCCAATAGGTTCGAAGCCGACCATCATGGTCGAGTATTCTTCTCCAAATACGAATAAACCATTGCATTTGGGACACCTTCGAAATAATTTCTTAGGATATTCTGTTGCTGAAATCTTGAAGGCGGACGGACATGAAGTCATCAAAACACAGGTGATCAATGACCGTGGAATTCACATCTGTAAAAGCATGTTGGCGTGGGAGAAATTCTCTCCTTTGAACGAGAAAGGTGAACGCGAGACACCTCAAAACACTGGATTAAAAGGTGATAAACTCGTTGGAAAGTACTACGTTGAATTTGACAAGCATTTACAAAAGGAAGCCAAAGAACTAATAGCTGAGTGGGAAAATGGAGAGTTTTCTTCTTGTTCGGAGACGGTTCAAACAGCATTTTTAAATTTTCAAGCGGCGAAAGTCGGAAAGGATGAAAAAGCCATTCAAGGAATTGATGATAAAATCAAAGAATTAGCAAAAAACAATACGAGTATCCTCCTTGAAGCCAAAGAAATGTTGGTGAAATGGGAAGCGCGCGATCCGCAAGTATATTTATTGTGGACAACCATGAATAGTTGGGTTTACGATGGATTCGAAAGTACCTACACGAAAATGGGTGTGGATTTCGATAAATTGTATTACGAATCCGAAACCTATTTGTTAGGAAAAGATCAAGTAATCAAAGGAATAGCTGACGGTGTGTTTTTTCAAAAAGCAGATGGATCGGTATGGATCGATTTAACCGCAGATGGATTAGATGAGAAATTAGTGCTACGTTCGGATGGAACTGCTGTTTACATGACACAGGATATCGGAACGGCAATCGATCGTTTTCATGATTTCCCAAGCCTTAATGGCATGGTTTATACCGTTGGAAATGAACAAGATTACCACTTTAAAGTATTGTTTTTAATCCTAAAAAAACTAGGATACGCGTGGGCGGAAAATTGCTTTCATTTGTCCTATGGAATGGTCGACTTACCAACCGGAAAAATGAAATCCCGCGAAGGAACCGTTGTCGACGCAGATGATTTGATGGATGAAGTCATTGAACAAGCGAAGGAAATGACGAAAGAACGTGGGCACATCGAATCCATGAATGAGGAAGATCGCACGAAGTTATTCGAGCAAATAGGTTTGGGAGGATTGAAATATTATTTATTGAAAGTTGATCCGAAAAAACGCATGATGTTTAACCCGGAAGAATCAATTGACCTGACAGGTAATACAGGCCCGTTTATTCAATATGCGCATGCCCGAATTTCAACCTTGTTGGAGCGCGCTGGTACCATTGATTTGAGCGACATCCAAACAGCGGATTTAATTCATGAGGAAAAGGAAATCATTAAATTATTGACACAATTCCCGCAGATCATTCACGAAGCTGCTACTGGACTTTCACCGGCAATTGTTGCAAACTATGTGTATGATTTAGTGAAAAACTACAACCATTTTTATCAAGCTGTAAAAATTCTTTCTGAAGAAAATGCAGCAAATAAAAACGTGCGTTTGGCGATGAGTGAGTGTGTGCGACGCACGATTCAACAAAGCTTAATGGTGTTGGGTGTTCAGGCGCCGATGAAGATGTAAGGATTATTTTCCAAAAATCACCTCGTCGGTTAATTCTCGTACCATCACAAACAATTCATCTTTGAAGGTCTGCGCCTCATAGGTTCCCTTTTCAATTTGTCGTAGTTTGTGTTCCCACTGTCCTGTTAACTCTGGACTTTTCAGTAATTCACTCTTAATCGTATCGATAAGGTTCATTCCAGTTTCTGTAGCAACTAGGTTTTTCTTTTTCTTTTCGATGTATTTGCGTTTGAAAAGCGTTTCGATGATGTTTGCGCGCGTGGATGGACGTCCAATCCCGTTCTCCTTCATGATTTCGCGCATTTCCTCGTTCTCCACCAATTTTCCTGCGGATTCCATGGCACGCAAAAGCGTTGCTTCGGTGTAGTATTTCGGTGGACTCGTTTTTCCTTTGTGAATCAAGGGTTGGTGTGGTCCACTTTCGCCTTTTTCGAAAATAGGAAGGATTTTATCTTCGCTTTCGCCTTCTTTTTTCTTCGCGCCAGTCTCTTTGTTTTCTGCTTTCAGATCGTCGTAAATCACGCGCCAGCCTTTATCCAAGATTTGCTTTCCAGTGGCTTTGAATTCTAATGCATCAACTTTGCCAAGGACCGTTGTATTGGATATTTTACATTCGGGATAAAAAACGGCGATAAAGCGTCGACAAATCAAATCGTATACGCGTTGTTCATCTGGTGTGATTCCCGAAGGTGCAACGCCAGTTGGGATAATGGCGTGGTGATCGGTGATTTTTTTGTCGTCAAAAATCTGCTTGGACTTCGGAATTGGTTTGCCTTGAAGCGCATCTGTGAAGCGTTTGTAATCGCGCAGTCCGTTCATGATATTTGGAATCTTCGGATGTAAATCCTCCGATAAATACGTTGTGTCTACACGCGGGTACGTAACCAATTTCTTCTCATACAAACTTTGAATTTTGGTCAATGTTTCCTCTGCACTGTAGGCGTAGTAACGATTACCGTCCACTTGCAAAGATGTTAAATCGTATAAGCGTGGATTTCCTTCTTTACCATCTTTCTGTTCGAAAGAAGTCACTTCAAAAGGCTTATCTACTAAATACGCCAATCCTTTGTCTGCTTTTTCTTTCGTTTTTAAACGATCAATTTGACATTGAAATTCCGTCTCTCGGTAGATGGTTTTAAGCTCCCAATATTCATCCGTTTTGAAGGCATTGATTTCCTTTTGACGCTGAACAATCATCGCCAAGGTTGGTGTTTGAACACGTCCAACGGACAAGGTCATTTTATCACGTCCAAATTTTCGCGTGTACAAACGTGTCCCGTTGATGCCAAGCATCCAATCGCCAATCGCTCGTGAATTCCCAGCGGCAAACAAATTATCAAATTCACTAGCATCGCGCAGTTTATTGAAGCCATCTTTTATCGCTTCCTCGGTTAGGGAAGAAATCCACAAACGTTTTACGGGAACTTTGCATTTCGCTTTGAGTAATACCCAACGTTGAATGAGCTCACCTTCTTGTCCAGCATCCCCGCAATTGATGACTTCTTCAGCTTGCGTCATCAAGGTTTCAATGACTTTGAATTGACGTTTCGCACCATCGTCCTCTCGTAATTTGATACCAAATTGCGCCGGAATAATCGGCAAATCTTCTAGTTTCCAATATTTCCAATTCGGATTGTAATCCTCGGGATCCTTCAAGGAACATAAGTGTCCGAATACCCATGTTACGCAATAACCATTGCCTTCCAGGTAGCCATCTTTACGATTTTTAGCTCCTAAAATCTCCGCTAAATCACGGGCCACACTTGGTTTTTCGGCAATGCACAATTTCATGAATATCCTCAAATTGGAAACTCAAAAATAGGAAAGAAAGCGCTTTTAATTACGAGAAGACCAAGAGAGTTATGAACGAATTACTCCATAAAAAAAGCGGTGATCAACACCGCTTTTTTTTATTTTTTGAAGGCGTTTATACCTTTCGTTAAGAAGGCTTTGTACGCTTTAATGTCTGGAGTATATCCGATGGCTTCTGTTAGGTCGTTTCCATCACTGTCAACTACTACGTATAGCGGTTGTTGGAAGCTACCATATTTCTCCATTTCTAAGTCCGCCCATTTGTTTCCAACGGTTTTGATGTTCCCGCTTAATTTAGAAACGCGTACCTCGTTTGCTGGCAATGGCGTGCGGTCGTCTACGTACAAGGAAACAATGACAAATTGTTTTTGCAACAATGGACGAATTTCGTCGTTGGTCCAAACAGTCGATTCAGTTTTACGGCAGTTCTGACAAGCATATCCCGTGAAATCGAGTAAAATCGGTAGGTTTTTCTTCTTCGCGTATTCTTGACCAATCGTTAAATCGTGGAAGACCAAAATAGAACCATCTCCAACTGGATGCATGTCCGCAGCGTACTGTACAGAAAGTGAATCACTGCCAAGTCCGGTTTCGAGTCCACCATTCACCCAACGGAAGTTATCTTCTGAATGCGTTCTCGGAGGCGCAATACCATCAATCAATGTTAACGGTGCACCAAACATTCCTGTAAATAAATACACGGAGAATGTCAAGGCAACTAAAGCAAACATGAATCGTGGAACACCTAATTTTTCGACTGGAGAATCATGAGAGAAACGCAGCTTTCCAAGTAGGTAAATTCCCATGATAAGGAATAAAACGAACCAAATCGCTACGAACCACTCACGTGTTAATAAATCCCAGTGGTATGCTAAGTCTACTGATGATAAGAATTTCAATGCCAATGCAAGTTCTGCTAGTCCAAGTACGACTTTCACGGAGTTCAACCATCCACCGGACTGAGGCAAAGAATTTAACCATCCTGGGAAAATCGCGAAGATGGTAAACGGAATCGCTAATGCGAGTGAGAATCCGGTCATTCCAACAGCTGGAGTCAAGTAAGAACCAGAAGTCGATGCTTCTACCAATAAGGTTCCGATGATTGGACCAGTACAAGAGAAGGAAACTAATCCTAAGGTAAAGGCCATAAAGAAAATACCTAAATATCCACCACGATCCGCTTGTTTGTCCATCTTATTCACCCACGAATTCGGCAATTGAATCTCAAATGCTCCAAGGAAAGAAAATGCGAACAGGACAAAAATGCTAAAGAATATGAGGTTCATCCATAAGTTTGTCGAAAGGTCGTTCAAGCCTAATGGACCCATCGCTGCCGTGAAAACCAATCCAAAGGTCACGTAGATTAATACGATGGAAGTCCCATAAACCAATGCTTTGAAGATTCCTTCGCGACGTGTTTTAGATTGTTTCGTAAAGAACGTTACCGTCATTGGAATCATCGGGAACATACAAGGGGTAACTAATGCCACTAATCCAGCTAGGAATCCAGCGATGAAGATCACCAAATTGGAGTCCTTTTCTTTTTTCTTCTTATTGTCCGGTTTACTCGGCTCCATGTGTGTTTTGGCTCCGCTCGTGGTGTCTTCTGAAGTCGCTACTACCTCACTCGTGTCAGCATCGGTCACAACGGCTGTTTCACTAGGCGTAAATCCACTTAATTTAACTTTTCCTTCGGTGTCGAACGGACCTACACATCCATCCGCATTGCATAGTTGGAAGAAATTGATTCCAAAATCAACGGTGAAATCTTCTTTCGACAACACCTCTATTTGTTGTTTGAATGTTGCTTTCTTCTCGAAGTAATAGGATGTACCCAAATCATCCACATGTTTGATTGGTTTCCCTAAGTCGAACGGCTTTCCAACAAGTTTGTATTTCGGTGATTTTTTTAAGTTGAATTCAGGAACCAATCCCGTTCCATCTGCATCAGCAGGATTGTGTTTCAAGGAGAAAATATGGAATCCTTCGATAATCGACCCTTTAAATACAATGTTTGCATGCGACTCGTCAATCTTCTCTACGGAATAGGTCCATTTGATGTAATCATTCATCATTCCTTGCGCATTCGCAAAGGAGAAACTGAAAAGGAAACTGAAAAAGAAAATGAGGTTTTTCATATTAATTGATTTCTAATGTAAAGGGTACGGAAATAGGAGGGAGGCATTTGGTGTCGTCGCAAATCATGTATTGCATTTCTCCTTTAATTGTCGTTGGTTTTTTTGTCTTGATTTTTTGATGAACGCGGTACTTTGTTTCAAATAAATACACCGTTGATTCAAAATTCTTGTCAAAAATTTCGTGTGGTTCGAGGTCCTCTATGCTGTTGTCAATCAACTTAACAGACTTATTTGGTAGTAGGACCATTTTGGTGGCAATTGGACCAGCATTTTCATCTGTCTTCTGTGAATATAAATGCCAGCCGGCGTCAATTTTTCCTTCAGCAATGACCGACTCCGTAGTTGCATCGTAATGAAAGTTCCATTGCACATGATTCTGAGCAAAGGTCCAAGAACTAAGGAACAATAAAACAAATGCGAGAATGGATTTCATAACTGCTTTTAAAATTCAGAGTTTCGAAATTACGAAACTTTCGGGACATATCTGTGCAACATTTGTTACCCATTTACCATGCTAATCGCGCTTTGGCGCTTACAGATTGGTCTGCACGGATTCCCGCTTCAAAGGAAAATTTCCCAGCCATAGCAATCATTGCGGCATTATCCGTACAATAGGAAAACTTTGGGATGGAAACCTGCCAGCCACTTTTCTTCTTGTCATTCAATCTTTTACGCAGTTCACTATTGGCGGATACTCCACCAGCAATGACAACACATTGAATTCCGGTTTCTTTGACTGCTTTCTCGATTTTATCCATCAAAATACTGACAATGCTATGCTGGATGGAAGCACACAGGTCATTTAGGTGCAACGATTTAAAATTTTCTTCCACTTTCACCTGATCGCGAATGGTATATAAAATCGATGTTTTTAGTCCACTGAAACTAAAGTTCAATCCTTCAATGCGCGGTTTGGAAAATTGAAATGCTTGTGGGTCTCCGAGTTGAGCATATTTGTCGATTAATGGTCCACCAGGATAAGGTAGATCCAACATTTTAGCCGCTTTATCGAAAGCTTCGCCTGCTGCGTCATCAATCGTATTTCCAAGGACCTCCATCTGCAATGGATTGTCAACGCGCACTATTTGTGTGTGTCCACCGGAAACAGTCAAACACAAAAAGGGAAAACTTGGCTTCATTTCACTTGCATCATCGATAAAATGCGCCAAAATATGCGCTTTCATGTGGTGAACTGGAATCAAGGGTTTGTTTGTTGCGAGTGCCAATGCTTTGGCAAAAGAGGTTCCGATAGTAAGGGAACCTAAGAGTCCAGGGCCTTGCGTAAATGCGATGGCGTCTACGTCCTCCAGTTGAATTCCTGCCTCCGAAAGTGCAGTCGATACAACTGGCACAATATTTTCTTGATGGGCCCTCGAAGCAAGTTCTGGCACAACGCCTCCAAACTGCTCGTGCACGGCCTGACCAGCGATAATATTGGATAAAATCTGACTTCCACGAAGGACCGCCGCGGAGGTATCGTCACAAGAAGATTCAATGCCAAGTATAATCGTGTCTTTCACTGCTAAAAGATTATTAAATTTGTAATGCTAATGGCAAAGGTACTTAAATTCTTGGGTCGTATATTCGGTGTTGCAGTGGAATGGCTTTTGCTGTCCGTGTTGCTCCTTGCCTTTATTATTCGCTTCCCAAGTGTGCAATCTTATTTCGCTCGACAGGCTACGAGTTATTTGTCTTCCGAACTTCATACTACCGTAAAATTAGACCAACTCGAAATTGTTTTCTTAAACAAGATTGCGTTAAAAGGACTGATGATCAAGGATTTGAAAAATGACACCTTGGTTTCCATGGATGAGCTACTTGTTACCATCAACCAAGTGAAAATTGCTAAAAGCGAGTTTGTTTTGGGACAATTAGCGCTCAAAAAGGGAAAAATAAACATCCAGCGGGACAAAAAAACGGGCGCATACAATTATGCTTTTCTAGCAGATTATTTTGCCTCTTCGGATCAATCGACGACAAAGTCAAAGCCCATCAAATTAGATGTAAAGCATGTTTCCCTTCGCGATTTTCACATCAAATACGATGATAATCGAAAATTTGCGATGCCCTATGGTGTAGATTATGACCATTTGGAGTTAAAAAATGTTCAGCTTTTGGCCAGTCATTTTAACATTCGTGGAAATGATGTGGCATTTCAATTAGACCAACTGTCATTCAAAGAGCGAGCTGGAATTAAGATTAATCAACTTTCTGCTCAGGTGTCTATTCTCGAGAAAGGACTGCACCTGCGGAATTTTAAAGTAAAAACGGCCAAAACGAACATTCATTTTACAAAATTCAATTTTGACTTTAAAAATTGGGATGCGCTGAATTCCTTCGATGACGAAGTCATTTTCGATGCCTTTCTAGCACCGAGTATCATTCATTTGTCTGACATCAGTTATTTTGTACCGGATTTAAAAGGAATGACAGATCGAATAGCGCTCTCTGCTAGTGTTTCCCAGAGACTTCGCAACCTCACCTTAACAGATCTTCATTTAAGGTTTGGTCAACGTTCTTTTCTCAAAGGAAATTTCGTTCTTCCAGATTTTCGTAAAGGGGATGGTGGAAAACTAAACGAATTTATTCGTTCCGCAAACATTTCGGTGCAGGATTTAGCGCGTTTTAAGATGCCTGATGGAGTTGCTTCGATTGATCTAGGCTCTACTGTAGATCTATTGGAATTTGCCAAAATCAAAAACCTTCAAATCAATGGAAATTTATCGACCTTACAACTTCAACTGAAAGAAGCGGAAACGGCCATTGGGAAAGTTGGATTGAAAAGTCCGATGCGCTTGGCATTTAAATCAGACGGTGTTGCCTTGAGTCCTGTTCATCCCGATTCAACCTTTCTTCAAATTCAATCTTTAAATGTAGCAAAGTTGAGCGCTGTCTCCGATTTTGGACTTGCAAATGGCTTCGTTCGTTTTGACGGATTCTTTGCGAATAACGGAGATTACAAGTTAAACAACATGTCGGCGGACCTAAGTCGTTTGGACTACCTTGGATATGCTTACACGAATTTTCACTTGACAGATGGACAAATTGTCGATGAACAATTTCAATCAACGTTGCAAATCAAGGATCCAAACTTGGACTTGGATTACACAGGTTCGATTTCACTCAACGATATCCCGCATTACAAAGTGGAATTAGCCATACATTCGAGTGACTTAAAAAACTTAAACCTGACCACTGCAGAAGAATCTCACCTGATAACAACGATAAATGCAACAATCAATGGAACGAGTTTCAATGAGATAACCGGATTGTTAAATGCAAGTCAATTGAGCTACGAGGAGGCAGGAAATCAAGTTTCATTGGACCATTCCAATTTGATTTTTGATCGCAAATTGGATACTGATTTTATTAACCTTCAAAGTGGATTGCTTGGAGCGCGCATTCAAGGCAAGATTGATTACAATACTGTTTTTGCAGATTTCCTTCAAAACCTATCGATGGTATTTCCATCCCTTGCTGTGACGAAACAACTTAATAAAAATGAAGGTGCTCACAGCGACTTTACCTATCAGTTCCAATTCAATGAAATCAATGATTTTCTCAAAATATTTGTTCCAGGTTTAACGATTTCGAGTGGAACAGTATTGAGTGGTTCGTTCAAATCAATAGAGAATTTACTCGTAGCAAAATTGAAAAGTAAAGAAATACGTTTTGACGATTTGCGTTTGAGTACAATAGATATGAATCAATCCATCACCTCAACAGGTATCAATGGGAATTTAACCATTTCTGAATTGAATTACGATGATTCGATGTCCTTTCATGGAGTGGAGTTTTTGAACGAAGGGAAAAATGGAATCTTAGAATCGTCATTGATTTGGGACAAAGAATCAAACGATTATTCTTCCATTAAATGGACCACCACCATTCTGGAAGATGATCAAATCAATTTTGTTTTGCAGCCGTCTTTTTTCTCCATTAATGGATTCAAATGGGAAATTGAAAATGAATCAGACATAACCCTCGCAAATAACGATTTAAGTATTCAAGATTTTCGATTGTCACGTGGCGAACAATTAATTAAAATCGCGGGATGTCTCACGAAAAACGACCAAGACAAACTACATTATCAAGTCACTCAACTTAATTTGGAGGACTTAAGTCACATGATTGGCACGGAGCAACTTTTTGGTGGATCCTTCTCTGGCTGGGGAGATGTTTCCAATCCATATACCAACTTTAACTTCAGTTGTGATGCACGTTTAGAGAATTTTTCCATCGATGGGGAGGAAGTAGGAACGGTTTCTGTTTTAACCGATTGGAATGAACAAAGGGAAAGCATTTTTATGCAAGGTGAACTGAAATACCGTGGTCTTCGTACCTTTGATTTCAATGGCTTATACGCAGTAAAGAAAAATGAGTTTGACCTTAAATTGAAATTTGACCAAACTGATATCAAATTCGCGAATGCTTTCCTTGATCCCGATGTGGTGAAAGATATTCAAGGGAAAATCAATGGAAACATTCAAGTCAAAGGAAGTCCAGAAAAACCAGAATTGAGCGGAAAACTTCGACTTTTGAACGGTGGAGCACAGGTTGAATTATTGGGAGTCAAATACCGTACAGAGGGAATAATTGATGTGAAAGAGGAGTCCTTTGAAATGACAAATATCCCTCTCTATGACGAGGCTGGAAATGTTTCGTACATCATTGGAACAATTAACCATACGAATTTTACTGATTGGAATTATGACCTGCAAATCAATATGGAAGATGATATTCGAAAGATCAATCCATTAACCAAACGAAATGCAGCGATTGATCAGTTCATGGTTCTAAACACCAAATACAAAGAGGGAGATGTTTATTACGGAAAAGCTTTCGCCCGTGGAACAGTGAATATTTCTGGTACCGAAAGTGACTTGCAAGTGTTTGTTGATTTGGAGACGAAGAAAAACACGGAAATCATTTTCCCAATGTACGGTGCATCAGAGATTGAAAAAGAGGATGATTTTATTCGATTCATTAACACATCGAACATTCAAGACCAGCTGGAACGTAAATTAGATTTCACTGGCATTGATTTGGACTTGAATTTCAATATTACACAAGATGCGCAGATGAAATTAATTTTCAACGATCAGATTGGCGATGAAATTATTGCACGAGGTGATGGAAAAATGAACATCAAATTGGATCAGTTGGATCAATTAACCATGACCGGAAAATACAGCATCGCGTCGGGAAGTAAGTACAATTTTGCGATGGGATCCATCAAGCAATTGTTTATGATTGAAAGTGGATCGGTGATTGAATGGACTGGTGATCCTTATGATGCATTAATTGATGTCAATACGGTAGCGACAAAAAAAGCGTCCATTTTGGAATTGAGTCCAGAACTTGCGGACAGATCCTTAGTGAATCAAGACATTTACTGTTACTTGAGATTGTCGGATAAGTTGTTATCTCCACAGATTTCTTTTGATATCAAAGCTCCACGAGCACCGGAAACAGGAAGAGCATTAATTGACCGTGTTGTGGCAGATTCGGATGAGAAAAACCGCCAATTTTTCTCACTGCTGTTGGTAAGTAAGTTTCAACCATTGAAAGGAAATGTTTCGGCGGGAGGGTCTGCTGCTTTGGACTTAATTGAATCACAAATCAATGCGGCACTTAGTAATCTTTCTGAAAATTATAAACTAAACTTAGATGTCGGATCAGACGCCACACAGGGAGAAACGAGCGTAGCGATTGGAATGAATAAAGGGGTTTTGAACGATCGACTGGTGATTTCCACGAGTATTGGTGTGGAAAACCGTGCATCAATAAGTGATGTAAGCGGGGCGAAAAGTGTCCAAAATTCAGTTATTGGAGATGTTTCTGTCGAGTACAAAATCAAGGATAATTTCAGGGTCCGGGCATTCAACCAGTCAAACAACGCCACCGTTAAACAAAATGCAGGTCCATTCACACAAGGAATCGGAATCTCCTATCGCGAAGAGTTCAATCATTGGAATGAATTGCAATTTATACAAAAGGCGCTTTACTTATTAAATGGAAAAAAAGAAGGTAAGCAACCCTTAGACAAAAGAAAAAGACAAGCAGTAACTCTTCCGAATAGTGAAATGACCACTCCGGAATCAGTCGAGAAAACAAAAAAGAAAATATGAAAAAAGTACTCGTAGCAAATCGTGGTGAAATCGCCAGAAGGGTTCTTAGAACCTTGAAAAAAATGAACATTCAAAGCGTAGCCATTTATTCGGATGCGGATGCAAATGCACCTCACGTTCTAGAGGCGGATGAAGCCGTTTATGTTGGAAAAAGTCCTTCGGCTGAAAGTTATTTGCAACAAGATTTAATCTTGAAAATCTGCAAGGACCTCGGTGTTGATGGAATTCATCCAGGTTATGGATTCCTTTCCGAAAATGCCGGTTTCGCTCGCAAAGTAAAGGACGCCGGAATGAAGTTAATCGGACCATCACCAGAATCGATGGAATTAATGGGAGATAAGCTAAGTGCCAAACAAGCTGTGAAAGAGTACAACGTTCCCTTGGTTCCTGGTGTTGATGAAGCGATTTCAGATATTCCGGCAGCGAAACGCATTGCGGCAGAAGTTGGATATCCCATCTTAATCAAAGCTTCCGCTGGAGGTGGTGGAAAAGGGATGCGCCTGGTTTACCAAGAAAGCGAATTTGAAGAGCAAATGATTCTGGCTCAAAACGAAGCTCGTTCTTCCTTTGGTGACGATGCGGTGTTTATTGAGAAATTTGTCAATCAACCGCGACATATCGAAATTCAAGTATTTGCCGATCAGCACGGAAATGCGGTACATTTATTCGAACGTGAATGTTCGGTTCAACGTCGTCACCAAAAAGTAATTGAAGAAGCTCCAAGTGCTGTTTTAACACCTGAAATTCGAGAGAAAATGGGTGCAGCAGCAGTTCAAGTATGTAAAGCGTGCAACTATGAAGGAGCTGGAACAGTAGAGTTCTTAATTGATGCGAATTTGGATTTCTACTTTCTAGAGATGAATACGCGTCTTCAAGTGGAACATCCCGTAACGGAAGAAATCACTGGACTCGATTTAGTCGAATGGCAAATTCGTGTGGCTAGAGGTGAACGCTTGCCAAAACTTCAAGATGAGTTGGCAATTCATGGGCATGCGGTTGAAATTCGTGTCTATGCAGAAGATAGCTTAAATGGATTTACACCAGACATCGGAACCTTGAACCGTTACCGCATTCCAACCGGTAAAAGTGTGCGTGTGGATGATGCTTTCGAAGAAGGAATGGAAATTCCGATTTACTATGATCCAATGATTGCGAAATTAGTGGTTTGGGGAAAAACACGAACGGAAGCGATCGATCGTGCGATTAAAGCAATCGATGATTACCAAATTTCCGGAGTGAAGACAACCCTTGATTTTGGGAAATTTGTGTTGAAACATGAGGCGTTTAGAAGTGGGAATTTTGACACGAACTTTGTCAAAGAACACTTCTCAAGTCCAGATTTAATCAAGAATGCCATGGAAGAAGAAAGTGTTGCTTTACAGCACGCGATCGATTCGATTTGGGGTCATGTGAACGAATTTAAAAACAAGGCATATGCATCTCGAGAAATTTCTTCCTCATGGAAAAATCGAATGGAGTAAAATAATTTAATTTTTCAAATCCAAATCCGAGAAAAAACGTACTTTTACCTCGCAAAATATCAACAATGAATTTACACGAATATCAAGGAAAATCTATCTTAAAAAGTTACGGTGTTGCCGTTCAAGAGGGGATAGTAGTCGATAAGGTAGAAGATGCTGTGGCAGCTGCTAAAAAATTATCGGAGGAAACAGGAACAAGTTGGTTTGTCGTTAAAGCGCAAATCCATGCTGGTGGACGCGGAAAAGGGACAGTGGAAGAAACTGGTTCTCACGGTGTTGTCATCGCAAAAGGACTTGACCAAGTGGAAGAAAAAGTAGCGGGTATCCTTGGTGGACACCTCACAACGCTTCAAACAAATGGAGTGGGTAAAAAAGTAAATAAAGTGTTAATTGCACAAGACGTATACTATCCAGGAGCTTCTGAGCCAGAGGAATTCTATATGTCCGTTTTACTTGACCGTGAAAAAGGAAGAAACGTCATCATCTATTCTACGGAAGGTGGAATGGATATTGAGCACGTTGCTGAGCATACTCCAGAAAAATTACACAAAGAATTCGTTGATCCACGTGTTGGACTTCAAGGATTCCAAGTGCGTAAAATCGCTTTCAATCTTGGATTATCAGGTGAAGCGTTCAAACAAATGTGCAAATTCGTTCCATGCTTATATAATGCATACGTAGGAATTGATGCTTCGATGTTTGAAATCAATCCGTTGTTCAAAACGTCTGACGATAAAATTATCGCAGTTGATGCGAAAGTAACGATGGATGGAAACGGATTGTTCCGTCATCCTGAGTACGCAGCGATGCGCGACAAAACGGAAGAGGATCCAACAGAAGTGGAAGCGGATGAAGCAGGATTGAACTTCGTGAAATTAGACGGTAACGTTGGATGTATGGTAAATGGTGCAGGACTTGCTATGGCAACGATGGATATTATCAAACTTTCAGGTGGGAATCCAGCGAACTTCTTGGACGTTGGAGGAACAGCAAACGCAGAACGCGTAGAGAAAGCATTCCACATCATCTTGAAAGATCCAAATGTGAAAGCAATCTTGATCAACATCTTTGGTGGAATCGTTCGTTGTGACCGTGTTGCTCAAGGTATCGTAGATGCTTACAAAAACATCGGTGAAATTCCAGTTCCAATCATTGTTCGTTTACAAGGAACAAACGCCGTTGAAGCGAAACGATTAATCGACGAATCAGGACTGAATGTCCATTCAGCTGTGCAACTACAAGAAGCCGCTGACTTGGTCAAAGAAGTTTTAGCATAAACATTGAAAGCCATCTTAGGATGGCTTTTTTATTTCATGTACTTTTTTGAATGACAAATGGAAATAGGTGTGGAGCTCTGGAAGTAAATTCCAGAAAACACGGCCAAAAATATTTCTAACGATTCATCGCCTCAATCAATCCATTTCCACAGTGAAAATGTCCTTTGGGACAAGCTTTGTGTCCGTGTAGTCCACAAGGTTTACAGTCCAAGTTTTTAACTTCAATCACATTTGAATCATCTGACAATGGTCCAAAGCCGAATTCAGGAGTCGTAGAACAAAAGAATGCGCTCACTGGCGCATTTCCTGCGGATGCGATATGTAATGGACCAGAATCGTTGACGAAATTTCGTTTGGCATCCTTCATCAAAGCGGCAGATTGCATGAGACTTAGTTTTCCGGCTAAATTATGCACGTTGCTGCGCTCACTGACCAATTTGATGCCTTCACATAATTCATGGTCTGCAGGACCACCTAATAAATAAAACTGCACACCTTCCTCATCGAATTTTTCCATCACATATTGCCAAACAGCGGGTGGAGCTTGTTTCGTAAACCAAACAGATGCCGGAGCTAAACAAAAGTATGCTTCGTTTTTCCATTGGGAGACGAAGTCTAGGTCTGCTTGACTTGGGTACAACTGTGGTCTGCGCTGTGGAACTTCTACTAGGTCAGAAATAAGGGACAAATTTCGATCGACTTCATGTTTTCCATTGGAGATGGTATGAGTAAATCGTTGAGTGTACAAAAAGGAAAAAGGATTCTTTGAAAATCCCCTTGTCTCTTTTGCCCCAGATAAAATGGTCATCAATCCAGACGAGGCAAAACGATGAAGGTTCAATAACAAGTCGTATTTTTCTTTTCGGATGTCTTGAATTAAATCAAGCAGTGATTTTCTTTTTCGGGACTTGTCAAAGATGAGTACATGACGTAATTTGGGATGTTCCCTTAGTAAGGCTTCATTTCCTTTTTTTAAGAGGAAATCAATCTGTGCGGTAGGAAAAGTAGTCGATAAGGATTCAATCAGTGGTGTTGCCAAAATGACATCGCCCAGAAACGCTGTTTGAATGATTAATATTTTCTTTGTCTCCATTACCTGATTAACGTCACATACCCTCTTTTCACAATCAACTCATCTGTTTGTGTCGTGATTTCGATACGGTACAAAAAGACATCGTTCGTCGCGTCTAGTCCAGAACTGGAAATCTTGCCGTCCCAACCCTTTGTTGGATCCGATGTTTCGAAGACAATTTGACCCCAGCGATCAATGATGCTAAACGTATAGTTCTTCGGGTCGGCATTGGAAACAACCGGGTAGAAAATTGGATTTAATCCATCTGGCGTGAACGCATTTGGAACAAATACCAATGGATCATAAGGAATACACACATCAATGGATCTACTTGTTTCACTGAAATTATAAGAATTTAGTCCTTCAACCGCTTCAATGCGGTAACACACTTCTCCGTTATTTCGCAAGGTAGAAACATCGTCGGTGATGCTGGTGGTGCTATTCGGAACAATCGCCATTGGTGTATTTTCGAAGGTACCGTATGTATTGCGATACACATGGTACTCCATGACATCTCCGTCAAATAATTCGTATGGATTCCAAGAAACAGTGTTGACCATGTTGTATTGATCGGCTGTTCCAGTGACAAAAATGGTTTTATTGGTGTTCGCATACGCACCGGGATTCCCACAACTGTCCACATAAATGCTTCGGTATTCCCAGGCTTGTAAACTTAGTTCCACATCTTCATCGGTAAACTGAGCGACGTTATTGATAACCGGTGCACGTCCAATTTCCACAAAATTTCCAAGCGTGTCTTTTCGTTCAAAGATAATTTCCGTAATTCCTACGGATGCATCCACATAATCATACAATTCGATGAATTCTCCATTGACCGTTGCCAACTTAAAATAATGGTAGGCTGGAGCGGTAGGAATTGGAATTAAAAAACAGCAGGGATTGGAAAAAGCTACTTTCCCATTACTCAGATTTGCTTTAATGAAAATACAATAGGACTTTCCTCGTGCCAACTGTGCCAGGAAGTTCATATTTGTGGTACTGCCTAAAAGAGTCCATTGGTTATTGTTCTTCGACCAAATTTCATAGTTCGTTACCGTTGCGCCACCGTATAAACTCCATGACAAATCCGCTTGCTCTGCACACATGTTGATGCTGAAGCTCGCTAAAATCGAGGTGTGAACGAGCGCTTTAGCAGAAGTTTGAAAGGTAGGTGGATTGGCTGATGTGAAGCATGAATCAAAGGCTGCAACGGAATATGAGAATGGGCCAGGAGTATTGGTGAGATAGGAATAATTCGTCGTTCCAATTCCGTAAACAGTATCCAATTCGTACAAAAATCCATTTGCATCGAAGGTGTAAATCACATAACCATAGGTGTCATCTTGCGCATTCTGATTCCATTGAATATTCATTTGGAAAGTAGTCGTGTCGTATCCAACTGAATAGATGACCGGCATATCTGGAGTGAACATGTCGGTTAAATTATCACCCGGACGGTTCGAATTGAAATTACACGTTGTCGTTGCTAAATTCACACGGTATCGAATGAACTCATGGCACAGATCAATGGTATCGATGTAACTTGTTTGATTGTAAGGAACGCTATCCAAAAAGTTGAAGAAGTTTGTTGGGTATTCTCGGTAAATGTAAAAGTAATTGTTGTAGGTAGGAAGCGGTGGATTGCGCGGTTTGTTCCAATTTAGAACAGCTGTCCCATTGTTTGGATTGACGAGCGTCAGAAAAATATTGGAGATGGTGTCACTGTAACGAAGTGTTCCGCCATTACATCCAGACTGAACAGCAACATAGAATTCATGGTGCGTGTAAATCGCGGGAACAACGAAACTGTTTGCGTTGATGTCGGTAACCGTTCCAATTAATCCATTTTGAACAGAATAGATTTGATAGGAAACAAAAGAATTATTGTTGTTCGCAACGGGATCCCAGAAAATGGTCAAATCATCTGTGTTCGCCGTTTGAATGCAATTTATTTCTGGAGCATTAATGATTCCAGGATTCACAACGTGAATGGTTACCGTAGCATAAGACACTTGTGGTACTTGACAGTAATCGTCCTGAACACGGAAAACATAATTATACGTCATTTGACTCATCGTATTTCCTTGTGCATCGGAGATGTGATCACAAGTCGTTTGCCAATTGAAATCCGTGCTGATGGATCCTGTCCCGCTAAGTGGAAATGCAGTGTTTAAACTTGCACATGGTGCAACGCTGCATCCCGAACTCGAAGTGAAATTTGTTCCGTACATTGGTCCAGATCCAGTCATGGTTAATGTTTGTGGACTTCCATCCTGCAAAAGATCTGCATCACTTGCAGCTAAGTTGAAGGAGACTAAATCTCCGGCATTCACCGTGAGTTCAAAAGAATTTCCAGGAAATGGCGGTGTAATCACCGGTGGATTGTTTCCACCAGAACAAGGCATGACCATCAATTGCATTTCGCGTTCCACTTCTGAAATGAGGATACCCTGACGAAACGATTGTACCAAAACCTTCACGACGTAGTTCCCAATGTTCATGCAGGTAAAGGATAATTCACCGGAAATTGGATTCAAACTGGATGGAATGTTTGCTGGATTTAAACTTTGGTCGGGTGTTGGATTTAGCGCGCTGAATCCAATTTCAAATGGAACAGGAATGGGATCCACTGGTGGATTGTAACTTGTTCCTTGAATATTGTTGTATGGAATTCCGAAGGAAAAGACCAATGAGTCTAAATTTGGATCGATTGCATTTCCATTGAACGTAAAAGGCGTTCCCGCACAACTAACGAAATGAGGGTCTTGAAAAAAGACAGGAGAATCATCGGGAGAATCCAAGTGAAAAATTTTCGCGGCTAATGTTATCCCGTAATTCGCAGGATTCATCAAATTGGAAACGGTGTTGCTACGTGAAAAGTTTTCGTAGGTGAAAATCCATCCATTTGCAGGAGGGATTCCGGTTAAAGAAACTGACGCACTTCGGTACAGTACTTTTTCAACGGCTCCTTGACCATTTCCGCCATTGCTTCCTGATCCGCATAAAAGTGGACCCGGAGAACCTGTAACGGGTGAGCAAGTAGGGGAGATGTCTTGACGAGAAACAAATGTTACGGTGATGTTAGATAGGCCTGGATAATTCCAAACCTTTAATTGTTCCGATACCGGATTCACGTCCGCTCCATTGCAATCTCGGTAAAAAATCAACTCGAATTGGTAATTGCTTCCGCCTAGGTGTTTGTAGCTGATTTCCCCTCCCAATACATGGGAAGCAAATACATTTTGACCTAGCAAAATAAATGAAAGCAGAAAAATAACTCTAAACATCAGTAAAACAACGGGAAAAGACCGTTTTTATTATAACGAAAGTTAATGGAATTAGTTGCTAACCAACGCTAATTATCGACAAACTTTTCCAATCCAAGTGTTTACAAGCCATTTCGCGTATTTCTTCCACTGTAATTTCTTGTACTTTTTGAATGTATTTGTTGTAAAAGGAGATGTCCATGCCATGTAATTCCACTCCTGAGAATAAATCCAACATCGCGTAAGGTCCATCGGCTGCTTTGAGCAATTGTCCAAGTAGGTAACTTTTGACTAATTCCAATTCTTCCTCTGGAACCAATTCCGATTGAAGTCGTTCGATTTCCTTTTTCACTTCTTGAATCGTTGCTTCGCGCACCTCTTTGGCTACTTCCGTGGCAATCATGAAATACCCGAAATGCGTATTTTCCATCATGTAAGACCCAATACCATAGGTATAACCTTTGTCCTCACGGATGTTACTCATCAAGCGACTACCGAAATAATCTCCAAGAATGGTATTCAAAACGGAAAAGGAAATAAAATCCGGATGGGTTTTATTGAACATGATTTTCCCAATGCGAATCGCTGTTTGCAAGGCATCTGCTTTATCCTGATGATGGATGTGTGCCTTTCCTGTAAATTCATGCTGGATTGATGTTAGATTTTCTCCGGCGAAATCGGCGCAAGCGTCTTTTATTTCAAGCATAGCTTCCTTGGAAAGATCTCCCACCAAAAAGACTTTCGATAAACCGTTTAAATAATATTTCTGGTGAAAATCGATGAGGTCACTTCGCTTCAATGTGGCGTAATCTCCTTGAGCAATCACCTGTGAATAGGGAGTTTCTTCGAAAAGAACTTGTTGTATTTTTCGTTGAGCCAAGACATTCACTTTTTGCAGTTGCACCTTTAATTTTTCTTGACGTTCATTGCAGATTTCTTGCACCTCTTTTTCTGGAAAAATCGCAGCGCTTAGTGCCTCGTGGAAGATGTCAAAGGCTTGTTTTAGGTAGCTGTTTAAGGCATAAAGCGTAACAACGGCTTGCTCTTGGGAAACACTGACATCGTAAAACGCGCCCACGGCATCAAGTGCATGATGAATTTGAATCGCTGATTTGTTCTTCGTACCCGAAATTAAAAGTCCGGCAGTTAAGGAGGCTAAAATGGGTGTTTCAATCGTTGTTCCCGCGTGAAAATGTAGCTCGATTTTCGCCGTTTCGTTGGCAATGTTATTTTTCCAATACAAGGGAACGCCAATACGAATTTCAAAGGACTCCGGCACAGAAAAATCGATGGATTTTATTGGAGTGAGTTTGGGGGCAACTTGACGATTAAGCATTTTTTTTCTTTTTAACTTTCAATAAAACACCATTTTTCTTGGCAAACAGCTCTTTGGCAAAGGTTAGTAGGTCTTCTGCTTGTATGGACTGGTAAATTTCTTGTTCTTCGTTGATACCGTTCGCGTCTCCTAACAATTCGAAGAAGGACAAATTCATGGCACGGTTCAATAATCCTTGATCTTGAAAAGCTCTGGCAGTGCGAAGTTTGATTTTAATCTGTTCTAGTTCTTTCTTAGAAATCAACGTTGTTTTGTAATGTGCTATGATTTTCCAGATTTCTTTGTCCAAATCAGCAAAGGATTTTCCTTCGTTCAATTTTCCGGTTATGATAAATAATCCTTCATCCATAGAGCCGGTGATGTAGGCATTGATTTCGGATACCAATTTTTGTTTCTTAATCAAATCGACATACATTTTGGACACTTTTTCGCGTCCCATGATGTCGCTCAATAAATCAGCTAAGTAATAACCTGGATTTTTTCGTTCAGGCATTTTAAACGCATAGTAAAACGCATCTGCCGGAACGTTGCGTACGATTGTTTTGGATTTAAAGCGATCTTGAGCTGGTTCCAAAGGAAGAATGCGGGCGGATTTCTTGGCTTTCGGTATAGAACCGAAAAAATGATCGACGCGTTCTTTAACGTAATCCAACTCAAAGTTTCCAATGACGCAAAGAATACAATTCGATGGATGGTAATGTTTTTTAAAGAATGCTTTCACATCGCTCATTTTCGCATCCTCAATGTGCTTGATTTCTTTCCCAATCGTTGCCCATTTGTAGGGATGTTTTGTATACGCCAATGGACGTAATTCTAACCAAACATCGCCATAAGGTTGATTCAAATAGCGTTGTTTGAACTCTTCGATTACGACATTGCGTTGAACTTCTAAGCTTTTATCAGTAAAGGCCAAAGAGAGCATGCGGTCACTTTCTAACCAAAGTGCGGTGTCGAGATTATGTGCTGGAAGGACATCGTAATAATTCGTAATGTCATTACTCGTAAAAGCGTTGCTTTCACCTCCGGCCGCTTGAAGTGGTCCGTCGAAATCGGGAATGTTCACCGATCCTCCAAACATCAAATGCTCGAATAAATGGGCAAACCCTGTTTTTTCTTCGCTTTCATCGCGTGCACCAACGTCGTACAATAAATTGACAACTGCCATTGGCGAGGAAGCTTCTTTGTGGAAAAGAACTGTTAAGCCGTTTTCCAATTTAAATCGTTCAAAGTGAATCATAGATAGTTCTTTTGTTCCGTGATTGCTTGGTGAAATTCTGTCAACATTTCTTGGACGATTTCACCTGCGGGAATAATTTTTTGAATGAGTCCGGCCACTTGACCTATTTCCAATTCGCCTTCGACCAAATCTCCTTCGAACATGCCTTTTTTTGCACGCCCACGTCCGAGTATTTCTGTTAATTTTTCTGAATCTGCTCCAGCTTGATATGCCGATTGCAATTGGGTATAAAATTCGTTTTTCAATAAGCGCACCGGTGTCAATTCCTTCAGTGTCAACATCGTGTCTCCTTCATGACTAGCGACGATGTACTGTTTAAAGTTTTCATGCGCACTACTTTCAACAGAAGTGACAAAGCGACTTCCCACTTGTACAGCATCTGCACCTAGGTTCATAGCTGCCAACATTCCTCGTCCCGTTCCAATTCCACCCGCGGCGATTAAGGGAATGTGTATCGCAGCTTTGACCATCGGAATCAAACAAAACGTGGTTGTTTCATCACGTCCGTTGTGTCCACCAGCTTCGAATCCTTCAGCAACGATAGCATTCACACCTGCTTCTTGTGCTTTCAAAGCAAATTTCACACTGGAAACGACATGAACGACGATTATTCCATGTTCTTGTAGGTGTTTTGTCCACGTTTTTGGATTTCCTGCAGAAGTAAAAACGATGGGAACTTTATGTTTGATGATGGTTTCAATGTGTTTGTCGATGTCTGGATATAACATCGGTAAATTCACTGCAAACGGCTTGTTTGTCGCTTGTTTACATTTGATTACCTGTTCCTCCAAAATCTCTGGGTACATCGAGCCTGATCCAATAATACCTAGTCCACCAGCGTTAGAAACAGCGGATGCTAATTCCCATCCGGAACACCAAATCATTCCGGCTTGAATCAATGGATACTGAATACCAAGTAGTTGACAAATACGGTTGTGTGATTCTGACATATTTCGCGTTTGAAGGACGAATTTAAGGATTTCTCAAGGGATTCTCACACCCTAATTTCAATCTGACATGAAATGATTAAATTAGCATGAAATTACTCGTTTTGAATGTACGTTACTTCTTTGTCCTTTTCTTGTTCGCGTCACTTTATCAGGTGTCTGCTCAGGACTCGCATGAAGGAACAGCACACAATGAAATTCAGTTTATTGAAAACAAAGGTCAGTGGCCATCTGTGGTACACTTTCAATCCGCTGTTTCTGGAGGGAAATTATGGATTGGTGACAGTTCCATTCTTTTTCAATTACAAGACTTATCTGATTTACACAAGGCACATTTTGAGTTGAAAAACGTCGAAAATCCAAGTCTGAAGTCAGCGTTAATTCAGCAAAAGTTTCTTGGTTCTAAATCGGATAAAGTACGTTCTGTTGAAGGACCATCAGCGCATTACTACAATTACTTTCTTGGAAATGATTCCACAAAATGGACGAGCAACGTACATAGCTATTCCAAAGTCGAATACCAGCATTTCTACTCCGATATTCATTTGCTTTGGGAAAGCGAAAAAAACGCCTTGAAGTATTCATTCTTCGTCGAGCCAGGTGCAAAACCGAATGAAATTCGTTGGAGTTATTCTGGTGAATTCAATTCCATTCGTATCCGAGATGGACGTTTAATTCTGAAGACTGCCATTGGTGAAATCATTGAACAGCGTCCAATTGCCTACCAACTTATTGATGGAAAAAAGATTCCTGTTTCGTGTTCGTTTCAAGAACAAGAGGGAATTTACAGCTATGAATTAGGAAAGTACGATGATGAATTTCCATTAGTTATTGATCCGGTGCTTGTATTTGCGACGTACAATGGATCCGTTTCCGATAACTTTGGAATGACCGCGACTTATGGAAATGATGGTTCCGCGTATTCAGCTGGAATGGTTTACGGGAATAATTTCCCTATTCCAAATGCGAATTCCTTTGATATTTCACCAAACTTCACATCGATCGCTGGATCTTATGGCATCACGGATGTCTTTGTTACCAAGTATAATCCTACCGGAACGAACATGTTATGGTCAGCCTTTTTAGGTGGGGGCGACATGACACAGGGAACAGAAACCGCACATAGTTTGATTTGTGATTCCTTGAACAATATTTATGTTTTTGGGGCAACTTCCAGTACGAATTTCCCCACAACGTCAGGTGCTTTTCAATCTACGCATGGTGGTGGTTCCTTTGGAGCGAATTTCTTGTACAACGGTGTTTATTTTTCCAACCAAGGAACCGACATTTACATTTCTAAAATATCATCTAATGGACAAAATCTACTCGCTTCGACGTATGTCGGGGGATCAGATAACGACGGAGTGAATTACCGATCAACGGCTTTGCCCTATAATTCTGTTTCGGCATATGATTCCTTAACGACCAATTACGGGGATCAATTTCGAGGAGAAATCATGTTGGATTCCATGAGTAATGTCGTAATAGCGAGTTGTACACGCTCATCAAACTTCCCCGTTTTAAATGCGTTTCAAGCAACGAAATCCGCCGGACAAGATGGTGTGATTTTCAAGTTGAATGCATCTTTTTCTAATTTGCAGTTCTCCTCCTTTTATGGCGGAAATAATTCGGATGCGTGTTACTCTGTAAAACTTGATACGCTCGGAGCCATCGTTTTTGCCGGAGGAACGTGTTCAACTAATTTAACAGGTACAACTGGAGCATATCAATCGAATTTTCAAGGTGGAAAGACAGATGGTTTCGTGGTGAAACTGAATCCTTTGGGAACGATCATACAAAAAGCTTCGTATGTCGGCGCCTCGAATTACGATCAAGTCTTCTTCGTTGAAATCGATCGCTTGAATCAAATCTTCTTATTAGGACAATCTGTTGGTGGAAATTTCCCTGTGAACAATGCGCCGTATTCCAATCCAGGAAGTAGTCAATTTATCTTGAAACTACATCCAAACTTAACGACAAACCTCGCATCTACCGTCATTGGAAATGGAAGTCCGTCCATTAATATTTCACCGGCAGCATTTCTCGTAGATATCTGTGGAAATATGTATGTTTCAGGATGGGGAGCAAACATTCTGCAATCCGTTCCCATCAGCGGCATGCCGATTTCACCGAATGCTTTTCAGTCCTCTACAACAGGATTCGACTTTTACTTGATGGTCGTCCAAAATGACTTTTCAGGATTACTTTATGGTTCGTATATTGGTGGTGCGTTGGCACATGAACATGTAGACGGAGGCACTTCACGATTTGATAAAAATGGAGTCGTTTATCAGTCGGTTTGTGGCGGATGCGGTGCACACAGTGACTTCCCAACCTCACCAGGAGCGTGGTCTTCGTTAAACAATTCATCCAACTGTAATAACTTAGTCTTTAAGTTCGATTTTCAATTAATTCCAAGTGCTTCCTTTACGACAAACAACGTTTCAGGATGTGCGGATTTAACCGTCAATTTCCAAAATACTTCGACCCAATTGGATGCGTATTTGTGGGATTTCGGAAACGGCGACACAACAAGCGTGGTGTTTAATCCAGTTGTTACATATACACAGCCAGGATTGTACATGGTTAATTTATATGTAACGGATAGTGTTTGTTTGTTAACAGATACGGCACAAATTCAAGTAACGGTATTGGATTCTATCCAAATAAATCTACTCGATACGATAAGCTTGTGTAGCTCGAATCCATTTGAGTTAATCGCCTATCACAACGGAACAGGAACGCAGTTTATATGGTCGCAGAATGCCAATTTGAGCAATCCATTGAATGCACTAAATGATTCGACCATTGTTGTTAGCTCTCCTGGATGGTATTACGTTCAAGTGGCCAATGCGTTTTGTTCAAAAATCGATAGTGTTTACTTGGAATTCGATGTGCCCTTACAAGCGATGTTTAGCATCAGTGATTCACTCGGTTGCGCACCTTTTGCACTCACGTTAAACAACAGTTCGACCTTCACCACTGATTTTCTTTGGGACTTTGGCAACGGAACAGTGGACTCAATCAATTACACACCAACGGTGACTTTTACCAATCCAGGAACCTATCAAATTCAATTGAACATTTCAGATAGCATCTGTTTGGGACAAGATTCCTATTCAATGACAGTTCAAGTATCATCTCCTTTATTGGTGAATCTTCCAAATACCATTTTCTTGTGTGAATCGGTTGATACGACTTTAATTCCAACGATCACAGGGACGGCAACATCCTATGTTTGGTCTAATTTTTTAGATTTCAGTGACACCATCAATGCGAACCTACAAAATCCGAACCTATACCTTGTAGACCCGCAAAATCAAAACTATTATTTCCAAGCGGATAATGGCTACTGCAGTGTGGTAGATAGTGTGAGCATTTCTATTTTCAGTGAATCCGTTTCCATTCAATGTTTGGATTCCATTTGTAGCACCAATCCGTTGCAACTTCTCGCACAAACAAACGGTTCAGGATCATTTAGCTTATTGTGGACGAGTCCGAATGTGGTCATCAATCCAAATAATCAAGCAACGGCACAATGTTCCTTACCAGGATCACAATATGTGTATTTACAAGCAACTTCGCCACAAGGATGCGTGGTGCTTGATTCTCAGTTTGTCTATGTGTCTACTTTCAATCAAGGAACAGTTTTAGCGACAGCAAATCCAAACCTCATTATGCCGGGTGGAACGACTCAATTAACGGGGATTGTTCCAGTAAATGCTAGTTATACCTGGAGTCCGACGTTTGCCTTGGCCAATCCATTGTCTTTACAAACCGCTGTTTCGCCATTGGAAACGATGATATATACGTTAACAGCTACCGACGGACTGTGTACCAAATCGGACACCGCATTAGTGAAAGTCTATGAAATTGTGTGTGACGAACCGTATGTGTTTGTTCCAAATGCATTTACGCCAAATGGCGACCAAGAGAATGATGTCTTGTTCGTTCGTGGAATATGGATTGAGAAATGTATCTTCCGTGTTTTTAATCGATGGGGAGAATTGGTATTTGAAACGACTGACCAAAACATAGGCTGGGACGGAACGTTCAAAGGAAAAAAATTGGATCCAGATGTATTTGATTACTATTTGGATGTGGACTGTATAGGCGGTTTACGTACCATCATCAAAGGAAATGTAACACTAATGAAGTAACAAAATGGGAAAGATTATACAGGCAAAATCAGAGAAGTTTTTAGCGAATTATTTAAACAATGCGAGTCCAACTGGATTTGAGTCCGCGGGACAAAAAATGTGGTTAGACTATATTAAACCATATGTAGATGAGTACATTACGGATAATTACGGCTCAGTAGCAGGTATCATCAATCCGGGTGAACCTTACAAAGTTGTCATTGAAGCACATGCCGATGAAATTTCTTGGTTTGTACATTACATCACCAAAGATGGATTCATTTATTTGCGTCGCAATGGAGGATCCGATCACATGATCGCACCTTCGAAACGCGTCAATATTCACACAGACAAAGGCATCGTCAAAGCAGTTTTCGGTTGGCCAGCGATTCACATGCGTCAACAAAAAGAGGAGACTCCGAGCATGAAAAACATTTTCTTAGACTGCGGATGTAATACCAAGGATGAGGTGGAAGCATTAGGGGTTCATGTGGGTTGTGTGGCGACGTTTGAAGACGAATTCATGATTTTGAACAAGAATAAATATGTTGGACGTGCACTCGATAACCGCATGGGTGGATTTATGATCGCTGAAGTCGCACGTATGTTATCAGAAGCGAAAAAGAAATTGCCATTTACCTTGTATGTCGTGAATTCCGTACAAGAAGAAATCGGATTGCGTGGCGCAGAAATGATGGCAAATCGCATCAAACCTGATTTGGCTTTAATCACAGATGTTTGTCATGACACAGGAACACCAATGGTCGATAAAATCGAAAATGGGGACCAAAAATCAGGAGATGGACCGGTACTAACTTATGGACCAGCAGTTCAAAATAACTTCTTAAAACAAATCATCAAAGCGGCAGAGAAAAACAAAATTCCCTTCCAGCGTGCCGCGGTTTCTCGTTCAACCGGAACAGATACGGATGCATTTGCGTATTCCAATGAAGGTGTGACAAGTGCCTTAATTTCCTTGCCACTTCGATACATGCACACAACAGTGGAAATGGTTCAAAAAGAGGATGTAGAAAATTGCATTCGCTTGATATACGAAACACTTTTAACAGTGAAAGCTGGACAAGATTTCAGGTATTTGAAATAAATCTCTCAGAAGCAAATAAAATGAAGAGGTGAGGCTGAAAGGTCTTGCTTCTTTTAGATTAGTTCAACTTTTAGATCTTCAATCAGGAGGATGTCACCTTTGATGAGTTTCGCTCTTCTTCTGGTTTCAATTTGTCCGTTACGGTATACAATGCCAGAATCTACGATGTGTTTTGCGTGTCCACCAGTTTCGGCAATTCCTAGTGCTTTCAACAAGCCCATTAACTCAATATATTCTCCGTTTACGGCAAATTGTTCCATTATTTTCCTTTTAATTCCATTGCTTTTAAGGTGTTCATCATCAAAGATGCGATCGTCATTGGGCCAACACCACCAGGCACTGGACTAATAAAACTGCATTTTGCAGCAACTGCTTCAAAGTCCACATCTCCAACAAGTCTCCATCCACGCTCACGAGTAGCATCTTCTACGCGTGTTGTTCCAACATCGATGATTACGGCTCCTGTTTTCACCATGTCAGCGGTAACGAAGTTCGGTTGACCGATAGCAGCGATGAGAATGTCTGCTTGTAAACAAATTTCCTTCAAGTTCTCGGTGCGCGAATGTGCCAGAGTAACCGTGCAGTTACCTGGATTTGCATTTCTTCCCAACATGATGGAAAGGGGTGTTCCAACAATGTTACTACGTCCGATGATGACACAATTTTTTCCTTCTGTTTCAATATTGTTTCGTTCAATCAAAGCCATGATTCCGGCTGGAGTTGCAGGTAGGAATCCCGGTAAGTTCAAAATCATGTTCCCAAGATTTCGCGGGTGGAATCCATCCACGTCCTTCTTTGGATCAATTGCTTGTGTGATTTTAAGTTCATCGATGTGTGCTGGCAAGGGAAGCTGTACGATAAATCCATCGATGCTTTTGTCTTCGTTTAACTGACGTACTTTGTCCAATAAAATATCTTCAGGCACCGAGGAATCGTACCGAATGAGTGTACTTTCAAATCCAATTTGGTCACATGCGCTCACTTTCGAATTGACGTAAGAAACAGATCCACCGTCGTTACCAACTAACACTGCTGCGAGGTGAGGAATTTTTTTTCCTTCCAATTTTCGCTGTTGAACAGCCTGAGCTAATTCGATGCGTATTTGTGCTGCTGTTGCCTTACCGTCTAAAAGTGTCATGAGAAAGTTTTTGCAAAGATAAGAAGAACATACATCTTGACCTAAATCAAGTTATCTTTGTGGAAAAGAAAAACATGAAGCATCTTATAATCGGCGTATTTCTGTGTTTGTTGCAGTTTACTTCGAACGCTCAAATACAAAGTTCTGAACTCGGAATCGAGGCTTTTGGTGGTGGATCTCAGCTCGGCGGTACCGTCGGTGGAGAGTTAAAGTACGCAGTCAAACTGCAGAATAATTTGATCATTGGTCCATCCTTTCGATTGCACCGTTCTTGGTCCAATTACCTCAATGTTAATTCACAGTTTACCATTTATGGCGGAGGTGCTTTTGCGCACATGAGGTATCAAGATAAATTATTTGCGGGAGTAGAATTTCAAATGTTGCATAACCCATTTAATTTTACCACGTTCCAGGCAGGACAGAACAAATGGACACCAAACTTATTCGTGGGTGGTGGATTTTATTTGAAGTTAGCGCCAAAAATTAATTTGAACCTAGCCTTGTTTTATGATGTCATCAACGCGGATAATAGTCCGTTTAGAAGTTCTTACAATTTCAAAATCAAAAATGAATTTGGACAAGTGGTGAGGATTTTACCGATTATCTATCGCATTACATTATTTATTCCATTATCAAAATAAACATGAAAATAGGCATTGTACTTTACCCAACATATGGTGGAAGTGGGGTTGTAGCGACGGAGTTAGGTAAAGCACTAGCGGCAAAGGGACATGAGATTCATTTCATTACCTATTCGCAGCCGGTTCGACTTGGTTCTTTCCGTGAAAATATTTTTTACCACGAAGTTTCCTTGACGGATTACCCACTTTTTGATTTTCAACCGTATGAAACACAACTTGCTAGTAAAATGGTGGATGTGGTGAAACACGAAAAGCTGGATATTCTGCATGTTCATTATGCCATTCCACATGCTTCGGCGGCGTTTATGGCGCAGCAGATTTTGAAAGCGCAAGGAATTAGCATTCCCTTCGTGACAACACTTCACGGTACAGACATCACACTCGTTGGAAAGGATCCATCGTTTGAGCCCGTGATTACGTTTTGCATCAACCATTCGGACGCGGTAACAACCGTTTCAGAAAGTTTGAAAAAGGATACCTACGCACATTTTCAGGTGACGCGGGATATTCAGGTGATTCCAAATTTCGTTGTGGAAGATGCGGAAAATGAGCATTACACCGTGTATATGCGGCAAAAGTATGCGCGAGATGGAGAGCGTATTTTGTGCCATATATCCAATTTCCGTCCGGTGAAACGAGTGGAAGATGTGATGCGAATTTTTGCGAAAGTGAACGCAGTTATTCCGTCAAAATTGATATTAGTTGGTGATGGTCCAGATCGTTACCATTGTGAGCGTTTATGCAGGGAATTGAATTTATTTGATCAAGTAATATTTCTCGGTAAGGTAAGAGATACATCCCACGTATTAGAAATGGTGGATGTCTTTTTACTTCCTTCGGAAACGGAGAGTTTTGGACTTGCGGCTTTGGAAGCAATGGCGGTAGGTGTCCCAGTTATTTCATCTAATACGGGTGGAATTCCAGAAGTGAATATTCACGGATACTCTGGTTTTTTATCCAACGTTGGCGACATTGATGACATGGCGAAAAACACCCTTGAATTATTGAAGCCTGAAAATCATCCTACATTTAAAAAACAAGCGAAATTACGTTCAGAAGAATTTAGTTTGGCACGGATTCTTCCTATGTATGAAGAATTATATCGTAAATTAGTCAAGTAAATAAGCTTAACATGTTGAAAATAGGCGTTTTATTATCGGGTTGCGGCGTGTATGACGGCGCGGAAATTCAAGAAGCAGTCTTAAGTTTGTTGGCCATTGATCAAATGGGTGCGGAAGCGGTTTGTATTGGTATCGATGCTGATCAACACCACGTGGTCAACCACTTGAACGGCGAAGAAATGCCGGAATCGCGAAATATGTTAGTAGAAGCGGCTCGCATTGCGCGTGGAAACATTCAATCAATACAAGAAGTTGTTCCAGCGGACATCGATGCATTGGTTATTCCTGGTGGATTCGGGAGTGCGAAAAACTTTACAACTTGGGCCTTTGATGGACCAAATGGAAGCATTCGTTCAGATGTCAAATTATTACTTGTCAACCTTGTCAACATTGGAAAACCCATCGTAGCTTTGTGTGTGAGTCCAATCGTTTTGGCGAAAGCTTTTGAGGGGTCATCCATTCAAGCTTCCATGACCATTGGTTCAAAACATGCGGCATCTCCCTATGAAATTTCTGGCTTTGAATCCGGACTTCAGCAAACGGGAGTGAAAACAATGGATTGCGCGTTAGGAGCTGTTCATGTGGACGAGGAAAATAAAATCATTACTGCGCCCTGTTACATGATGGATGCACGTATCTCAGAAATTCATACCAATATTGAAGCGGCCTTTGCTGCCTTAAAAGATCTGTTGAATGCCAAATGATCAACACCTAAGCGATTGGTTCAAAGAACGGAAAGCACGTTTCGGTGAACGTCGTGCGGATGAATTATTTCAACGGATCTGTCAGCAGGAACGTGGCGCATTGAGTGCTGGGATCACCTTGATAGAAAGTAGTCGTCCAGAGGACCGTATCGAAGCGAATAAACTCTTACAACTTTGCCTTTCCCAAAAGAAACAGGCTTGGCGTATTGGCATCACTGGTGTTCCAGGGGTGGGGAAGAGTACGTTGATTGAATCCTTCGGGAATTTCATTTTACAGCATAAACAAAACCTAGCAGTTTTAGCGATTGATCCATCTTCCAATGTTTCTGGTGGCAGTATACTCGGGGACAAAACACGCATGGAAACATTGTCAACC
>JBAWZN010000006.1:0-90930 GCA_037143015.1 Flavobacteriia bacterium | reverse complement strand
TAAGCGTTGGCTTGCGTTGACGATCATCGTTTTTTTCGGTATCACCATTTTGAGTTTGCTTCCACCGAAATCGGGCGTTGAAATTCAGAGTAACGATAAAGTCAATCACTTCATCGCCTATGCGACCTTGGCATTTTGTGGATTGTCGGCCTACAGTGGATCAAAAATAGGGCGCTTATTGCTTTGCTTCGTTGGATATGGCGTATTCATGGAGTGGATGCAAGGATTGGTTCCCGGACGCGAACAGTCCTGGTACGATGCACTCGCTAATTCCTTAGGAGTCGCCATCGGCTGGACCATTTTCCGCATACTTTCTCAAAAAAAACAAGGCGCCTAGTCTGTTTTATTGTCCTGCTCCGGTGGATTTTTTTCGTAGATGTAATGCACGTGAATCTCGCTGCTCACATTCCGCAACGCTTCTTCGCGGAGGCGCGCTTCTTCCTCCTGGATGCGCAATTTTTCTAGGTACATTCCCTCCAAATCTGGCGGTTCAATGCCCAGCTCTTTTTCAATTTCATATTGGTACTTCGGACGCTGGGGTCCGCGTGCACGGTAGATAAACGCCAAGGCCACTCCGACAATCATTCCACTGAGGTGTCCTTCCCACGAGATCCGTTCCTTCGTTGGGAAAATTCCCCAAATCATCGAACCATATAAAAAGACGATAAACAACGAAAGTGCTTGAAGTGGCAAGTATTTCCGCAGGACTCCCGACGTAAACAAAAAAGCTGCGAGGCTGTAAATTACCCCACTCATGCCAATGTGATGGGCGCCGTTATCGGGACCGAAAACCCAAAGAAAAAGACCCGTAAACAGCCAACTGAACAACAAGATCTTTACAGCGATTTCCTTGTAAGAATAGAACAACAAGGTGATTAACAGCAAGGCAGGAACCGAATTATTGAGGATGTGCTTCGCATCCGAATGCGCATGAATCCACGGCATAAAAAGGATTCCTTTGAGTCCAGACAAGCGCTTCGGCACCACTCCCAACTGATGAAAGTCGTAGACAAATAGGAAATCCGCCCAATAGAATAACCACATGAATACAAGCACCACCAAGGCTGGCGGAAGGGCATTTCTCAAATGAGATTCGAAAGGGGCTTGCTGCTGCATGGCGATGGATTGTCAAAAGATATGCCTAGGAGAAAATACTGACAGACTGTCTTGAAAAAATTCGACTTCCGTTTTCGAACTTGACGTATCTTTGTAGCATGGACGAAATCAAAAACAAGGTAAAAGATAGCGGTCTCATTCAACTGGACCTTGCGGATTACAAACCGCGCGTTTCCATTGTCGGCATCGACTTGGCAGCACAACTTTGGCAAGGACTTGTCTTGAAGGAAAAAAATTTTCGCTCGTGGATCAAAGAAAACGACTGGATGGTCTACGAGCACAAAGCCGTGTTCATTTACTGTTCCGCGGATGCCATTGTTCCTACGTGGGCGTATATGTTGGTCGCTTCCGCATTACAAAACACGGCAAAAAAAGTCGTGGTTGGCACACAACTTGACCTCGAAAAATCCTTGATTTCAGAAGCCATTACCGCCATTGATTTAACCGCATTTCAAGATGGAAAAGTCATCGTAAAAGGCTGCAGTGACATTGCTGCTCCCGAGTTCGCGATGGTTACCTTACTGACACACTTGCAAGGAGTAGTTCAGTCCATCATGTACGGTGAGCCCTGCTCTACTGTTCCCATTTACAAACGCAAAAACGCATGAAAATAAAAGCTTGGTTGAACGCTGCACGGTTGAGAACATTGCCGCTTTCCGTTTCTGGAATCATTGTCGGATCAGGACTAGCTGCCGTTTTGGGAAAATGGGATGGACTCATTTTTTCACTTGCGATGCTGACGACCATTGGATTTCAAGTCGTTTCTAATTTCGCAAATGATTTGGGTGATAGTCAAAAAGGCACGGACAATGAACACCGCGTTGGACCGAAACGAACCATTCAAGCAGGTCTGCTTTCCCAAAAAGAAATGAAAATCGGAATTTTCATCACCGTCTTGATTTCGATACTATCCGCTATTTCCCTCATCTACATCAGCGCAGAAAATTTAAGTTCACAAGCTTTGTTTATTTACTTGGTCCTAGCCGGATTGTGTATCCTCGCAGCCATCACGTACACTGTTGGAAAAAATGCCTACGGTTACCGTGGACTTGGGGACCTGATGGTCTTTATTTTCTTTGGATTAGTAAGCGTCTTGGGCGTTTTTCAATTGTATGGATTAAGCTTTGAGTGGTTGGCCTTGTTTCCAGCAATCACCATCGGACTTTGGAGCACCGCTGTGTTAAATTTGAATAACTTGCGGGATATTGAAAACGATCGTAAATCGAAAAAAAACACCTTGATTGTTCAATTGGGCTTTAAAAAAGGAAAGATTTACCACGCTTTTTTAATTGTTACAGGCGCACTTACTTGGTGGACAACCGTTTATTTTTTAGCAACAGTCTCCGAGAATCCCTTTTTGTTTCTCTCCATAGTACCAAGTTTCTTTCTGTTCATTCACTTGAAAAAGGTGTTTCTAACGACCACTCCGTCAAGCCTTGATCCCGAATTAAAGAAGGTTGCATTATTGACTTTTTTCTCTTCGCTCCTCTTTGCTCTCGCATTGAATTATTAAATTTATTTCTTGGAGAAAAATGTCCCGTTTTGGTAGATTAATTTCCTTAAATTTGCATCACTTTTAAAAGATTTAGAACATGAATATTTTGGTTTGCATCAGTAAAGCTCCAGATACCACTTCTAAAATTGCGTTTACTAACAACAGCACGCAGTTCGATGAAAATGGAGTTCAATACATTGTTAATCCGTATGACGAGTGGTATGCACTTGTTCGTGCTTTGGAATTAAAAGAAAGCATCGGAGGAAACGTAACCATCGTTACTGTTGGAACGACAACAGACGAGTCAATTATCCGCAAAGCTTTAGCGATTGGAGCGGACGAAGCTGTAAGAATCGACGCAGATCCAAAAGACGCGTATTACGTTGCCATGCAAATTGCACGTTATGCAAAAGCAAAAGGATTCGACTTAGTATTGACGGGTAAAGAAACCATCAATTACAATGGTTCTCAAGTAGGTGGAATGATTGCAGAAGCAATGGACCTACCTTTTGTTTCTTTGGCGACAAAATTAGATGCAAGCGGTTCAAACTTGACATTAGAGCGCGAAATCGTTGGAGGAGTTCAAGTAGTAGAAGTTTCTACACCAGCAGTTGTTTCTTGTGCAAAAGGAATGGCAGAACAACGCATTCCAAACATGCGAGGAATCATGGCTGCCCGCACGAAATCTTTAACGGTTATTCCAGCGGAAGCAGTAGAAGATTTAACAAGCTATGCATCTTACAGCATTCCAAATGCGAAATCATCTGTGAAGATGATTGATCCATCCAACATGGATGAGCTTGTCGAGCTATTACACAACGAAGCAAAAGTTATTTAAGAAAAGATCATGGTACTCGTATATATCAATTCAACAACTGGACTTTCTAAAGCAGCTTTAGAGACAGTTACTTACGGTAAAAAATTAGGTGGTGACGTAACAGTTATCACAAATGGCTCAGCATCGAATGATGTCTTAGCTTCATTAGGTGAATACGGCGCAGCTAAGGTAATGGTGGACCGTTCCGTTGACGGAGAAGATCCACAACAATTGGCACGTTTAATTGCCGCTGTCGCAGACCAAGTTTCCGCTTCAACAGTGATTTTCTCTCACGATGTATACGGAAAGGCTGTGGCGCCTCGCTTGTCAGTGCGCATGAAAGCTGGACTTATAGCTGGAGCGATTGCCATTCCAGAAGGAGATGGATCAATTAAAGTGAATGTATTCTCCGGAAAAGCAGTTGGTTTCGTGAAAGTTGCTAGCGAAAAAAGCATCATCTCTTTGTTGCCAAATAGCATTCAACCGGAAAAATCAGGAAGCGCTTGTGGAGTAGAAGAAACAAGTGGATTAGCAGGAGCATCTGCCATTAAAGTTCTTGAAACGAAAAAACCAGAAGGAAATATTCCATTACCAGAAGCAGAATTAGTTGTTTCCGCAGGAAGAGGATTGAAAGGTCCAGAAAACTGGGGAATGATCGAAGATTTAGCAGCAGCACTTGGCGCAGCGACAGCTTGTTCGCGTCCGGTTGCAGACATCGGATGGAGACCTCACCACGAACACGTTGGACAAACAGGTGTGGCGATTCGTCCAAACTTGTACATTGCCGTTGGAATCTCTGGAGCAATTCAGCATTTGGCGGGAGTAAACGGTTCGAAAGTAATCGTTGTCGTGAACACAGACACAGAAGCACCATTCTTTAAAGCAGCAGACTACGGTGTAGTTGGTGATGCGTTTGAAGTGATTCCACGCTTAACAGAAGCAGTGAAACGCTTCAAAGCAACTCAACATTAATACGTATCTTCGTAAGAAACAAGCCTTATGCAGAAAGTCAAGTTGGAAATCACCGGAATAGCATATAGCCAAACACAGTCTGGCTCATACGTTCTGACCCTACTTGAGGTCGCTGGTAAACGCAAATTACCGATAGTTATCGGTGGATTTGAAGCACAAGCAATTGCCGTGGAATTGGAGAAAATGACTCCTTCACGTCCCTTGACACATGATTTATTCAAATCTTTTTGTAAATCCTTTGGGGTGACGGTGAAAGAAATCTTGATATACAAATTTCACGAAGGCGTTTTCTATTCAAAGCTTATTTGCGAACGAGACGGACAACAAACCGAAATCGATAGTCGAACATCGGATGCCATTGCCATCGGTGTGCGTTTCAATGCACCTATTTTTACTCTAGGTCAAATCCTAGACGAAGTTGGTGGCGCTGAAAATGACACGAATGAAGCGTTCGACTTTGATGAGGATGAGGAACAAGATCACGTTTTATCCTCACAGGGAAATGAGTGGAAAGATGTCAATTCAGAAGAACTTTCTAATAAATTGATGGAGGCGATTGAAAATGAAGATTACGAACTAGCCTCTAAAATACGTGATGAAATCAAACAACGCGGTTAATTCCTCTATCTCGACAATCAAGTACAAATTAACAGCGATGAGCTTTCTACAGTTCTTCGTCTGGGGAGCTTGGTTAACAACAATCGGAACCTATTGTACGGCCGGTAAAGGTTGGACTTTCGGTCAATTCGGAGCGATTTTCTCCACCTTAGCCCTTTCCTCCATATTGATGCCTTCGATCATTGGAATCATTGCAGATAAATGGGTGCGCGCAGAACGCCTCTATGGCTTATTGCACATTTGTTACGGTAGCATCATGTTACTCATTCCGAATTTGACTTTCGTTCAAGAAAATGTTCCCTTCTTCGCGCACATGCCAGAATACGATGTACTCTATTGGATAGTGTTCGCCGGTATGATTTGCTACATGCCAACCATTTCCCTCTCGAATTCAATTTCCTACCGTGTGTTAACGATTTTCAATGGAAACGTTGTGAAGGATTTCCCGTCCATTCGTGTGTGGGGAACCGTCGGATTCATTGCGGCGATGTGGATTACGAATCTGTCGGGAAGCAAGGACAACTCCATGCAATTTGTCATTGCTGGAACCATCGCAATTTTACTTGGACTCTACGCATTTACCCTTCCCGCTTGTACGCCACAGGGTAAAAATAGAGAGAAGAAATCTTTGATTTCCCAACTTGGACTCGACGCATTTCGCTTGTTCGGAAACTACCAAATGGCGCTGTTCTTCTTGTTCTCGATGTTACTTGGAGCAGCTTTGCAATTGTCCAATATGTACGGAGATGCCTTTTTAAGTGGATTCGAAAAAGGCACTGTGGTGGAGAAATATTCCACCATTATCTATTCCATTTCTCAAGTTTCTGAAACCATATTCATCTTAACGATTCCCTTCTTCTTGAAGCGCTTCGGAATGAAAAACGTGATGCTTTTCGCCCTTTTTGCGTGGGTCCTTCGTTACGGATTTTTCGCCTTTGGCATGGTACCAATGGGCAGCGTGTTCATCGTAATGTCGTGCATCGTTTACGGAATGGCCTTCGATTTCTTCCTGATCTCCGGTTCCATGTACATCGAAACAACTACCGACGCGAGCATGCGTTCAAGCGCACAAGGACTATTCATCATGATGACCAACGGATTCGGAGCTTACTTCGGAACGATTGTCAGCAGTTGGATCATTGATCAATATTTCACGAATAGTGATGGTTCCACCAACTGGCATTTCACCTGGATAAGCTTCGCGGGATATTGCTTAGCGGTAGCGGTCTTGTTTGCTGTGTTATTCAAGCACAAGCACAATCCGGAAGAGCTTGGTGTAGTGGAGCACTAGGAAACAAACTTATATCCCACTCCTCGAATGGAAAAAAAGTGCTGTGGATTTTTTTGGTCCACTTCAAATAGTTTTCTAAAAACCAGAATATAATTGTCAATCGTACGCGTCGTCGGAAACTGATCTGTCCCCCACACTCGGTCTAAAATCTCATTTCTAGAAATCACTTTGCCCTCTTTTTCGTTAAACAAGGTTAGTAATTCAATTTCACGCTTGGAAAATTGATGAACTTCCATTCCAGTATCGTTTTGAACGCTAAACGTGCTAAAATCAACTCGAAATTCACCTATTTTCATGTAATTCTGTACATCAGTGCTGACAAGTCCTTGGGTGAGGATTTGAACCTTCAATAAAAATTCTTCGAGGTCGAAAGGTTTTGTTACGTAATCATTGGCACCTAGTTTGAGTCCTGCAACCCGATCAGCAGTTGTTCCCTTTGCAGATAAAAATAAAATCGGTGTGGCGTCGTGTTTGCGGATTTCTCTGCAGAGATCAAAGCCATTCACATGTGGCAGCATGACGTCTAAGATGATGAGGTCAAAATGAAAAGGTAATGCCAGAACATCCAACGCTTCTTGTCCATCAGTAAAACAGGTAACATGGTACCCTTCCATCTCTAGATTTAGGGAAATAAGTTCAATTAAACTTTGTTCATCTTCAACCAAACAAACTCTCAACATACCTTTCAAAATTAAGAAAAAGTTCTATTTTTGAGGTGAAATTACAACAAACTATAAAACCATGATAAAATTAATACGTTCAACAATCTTGTTAGCGTTTATGTTGAGTTCGAATGTGTTCGGACAATCCTCTATGTCAGCAATCAATAAATTTGAAATTTCCAAAAACATTCCTGTTCGTTCCGTTGAAACTCCAGACCGTGCATTATTGGCAAAAGAAGACGCCTTGAGGGATCAACAAGGATTACTTTACCGAATTGCTGTGGCGCGTTTAATCAACGTTACGACTGACAATAGCGGACTTTGGTCGACACTTTCCAACGGTGACCGTCAATGGCAACTAATCGTCGATGCGCCAAATGCAGAAGCAATCAGTTTCTTATTTGAAACATTTAAATTGTATGGTGCTTCTACCTTGCGCATTCAGAACATGAAAGGACAAGATGTTCATTCCTTGATGACAGCAGCAGATGTTCAAGACCATTTCCATCAGAATGCTGCGCTATGTTTTGGAGACAAACTTATATTAACTTTAACAGAACCAAAATACACGACGCCATCTCAAATTGAAATCGATCGCATCATGTACAATTACCGTTCAACTGGAAATCCAAACGCTCAAAAAATCAACGAGTCCGATCCCTGTGAAGTAAATGTGAACTGTACACCTGTTGGAGATCCATGGCAAGATGAAAAACGAGGCGTAGCTCGTGTTTATGTAGTCGAAGGTACGCAAGCGGGATGGTGCTCAGGGACCTTAATTAACAATACAGCTGCAGACTGTAAACCTTACTTTTTAACAGCACTTCACTGTGGGGTCAATGCGACAGCAGCAAACATGACACAATGGAAATTCTATTTTGGATACGAGGCACCGACCTGTGTTAACCCAACTACTGGCGGTTCTCTAGCGAGTCATTTCATCACTGGTTGTTTACGCATTGCGGACGCAGGTGACGGAGGAGGAAATTCAGGCTCAGACTTTTTACTCGTTAAATTAGGAACAGCAAACAATGAGGCAACTGTGATTACCCAATTAAAATCAAGCGCTTTTAACGCGTATTGGAACGGATGGAATGCAAATACAGCTGTCACAACAGGTGGAGTTGGCATACATCATCCTGCTGGTGACATCAAGAAAATCTCCACCTTTACTGGAAATACAGTGAGTACACAATGGGGATCAGCAACTGGTTCGCATTGGAGAGTAACTTGGACATCGAATTCGAACGGGTACGGGGTAACAGAAGGTGGGTCTTCAGGTTCTCCATTGTTCAACGGATCTCAAGGTTACGTCATTGGAACCTTAACGGGTGGTGGTTCGTATTGTACATCCCAAACGGCACCCGACGAATATGGAAAAATGGCGTTTCACTGGACAAACAACGGTAGTGCAACCAATCGCCAATTGAAACCTTGGTTGGATCCAACCAATACGGGTGTTTTAGAATTTGCAGGATCTTCAAATCCATGCTCGGGAGTTGGACTAACAGAAATAGAGGAGCATTTCATTAACATTTATCCAAATCCTGCAAACCATGAGTTATTTGTGGATATCACAAAATCGGGATTAACTGTGAAACTCATCGAAATACTAGATTTAAATGGGAAATTATTGCTTTCACAGCAGATTTCAATAGACACTTTCATCAAACTGAATACGTCTAACCTCGTTCAAGGAATGTATCAAATCAGATTTACTTCCGATCATCAGACTTTTTCAAAACGTTTTATTAAGAACTAAATGAAAACAAAAAAAGGCTCCGCTCGGAGCCTTTTTTTTGTTTGACGTATTTTTCAAGATCGGAAAATGTTCCGGACATGTTTTTATTCCGCACTATTTTTGCGTAGCAATGAGCCAAATCAAATTAAAGAGTACCAAATCATCGTTGCACTCCGAAAGAAAGAACACATCAAAAGTATCTAAAATCCAATATGAGCAAAGGTTTTAGATTTACGTTGATTCGTTTACCACCCGTGCAAACGCTACATATTCTTTTAAAAATTCCCTGCGAACACCACTTAATCTAGGCTTAACATTTCCTTCATTTTAAACTCAAATTCCTAACTTTGCTTGGAAATAAAAGGATTGAAGCGAATGGATAAGATTTCATATGTGGGGAATGCCGATGTAAATGCCATCGACTACCTGTACGAACAATATCGTCAGAACCCAGAGAATGTAGATAGCAGTTGGAGTAAGTTTTTTGAAGGATTCGAATTTGCTCAAACAAATTTTGAGGATAAAGGAGTTATTCCCGAGAATTACGTCAAAGAATTCAAAGTCTTAAACCTCATCAACGGTTACCGAACGCGAGGACACCTCTTCACGAAAACCAATCCAGTTCGAGAACGCAGACAATATACTCCAACTTTGGAAATTACCAACTTTGGGCTAACTGACGCTGACCTTAACGTTGTTTTTCAAGCAGGAGAAGAAATTGGTATAGGTGCAGCGAAATTAAGCGACATCATTGCTCATTTGGAATTGACTTACTGTCAGTCCATCGGAATCGAATACATCTACATGCGTGATCCAGATCGCATCGATTGGTTTCGAAATAAAATAGAATTAAATAATCGGCCATCTTTTGACAAAAACCGCAAGATTCAAATCTTCAAGAAACTCAATGAAGCATCTGGATTTGAAGCGTTTTTAGGTAAGAAATTCGTTGGACAAAAACGCTTCTCCATCGAAGGTGGTGAAGCCTTGATTCCTGCTTTAGATACACTCGTTCAAAAGGGATCAAGCCTTGGTGTTGAATATTTCGTCATGGGAATGGCTCACCGCGGACGCTTAAATACTTTGACCAACATATTCGAGAAACGTCCACGTGACATCTTCTCCGAATTCGAAGGGAAACAATTTGACTTTGAAGGATACTTCGACGGCGATGTGAAATACCATCAAGGATTTTCTTCCCTCGTTAAAATAAACGGGGACAAAGAAATTGGAATTACCTTAGCTCCTAATCCTTCTCACCTAGAAGCAATGAGCACCGTTGTTGAAGGAATTTCTCGCGCAAAAATTGACCAAATATTCCACGACGAAAGCAAAGTGTGTCCCGTATTGATTCACGGAGATGCTGCGGTTGCCGGACAAGGAATCGTTTACGAAACCATTCAAATGGCGCAATTGGACGGTTACCGCGCAGGTGGAACCATTCATATTGTCGTGAACAACCAAGTTGGCTTTACCACAAACTATTTAGATGCACGTTCATCGACCTACTGTACGGATGTAGCGAAAACAACCTTATGTCCAGTATTCCACGTAAATGGTGACGACATCGAAGCAGTGGTTCAAACCATCGAAATCGCCATGGAATACAGACAACAATTCCACCGTGATATTTTTATTGATTTGCTTTGCTACCGTAAGTACGGACATAACGAAGGAGACGAGCCAAAATTCACGCAACCGAAGTTATATAACATCATTGCTAAACATCCGAATCCGAAAGACATTTATCTAGAGCAACTCGAAAGAGAAGCTATTTTATCAAAGGACGAAGCAAAGATCATTGAAGAAGAATACCAACAATTTTTAGAGGATGAGTTTACCGCATCTCGTAAAAATGAAAAAGCACTCGTTTACGATTTCTTGAGTTTAACGTGGGAAAAATTCCGCCACGGCACACAAAAAGACTTTGATGCATCGCCTAAAACAGGCTTAGACAAAAAGAAACTACTGGAGTTAGGAATCAAATTGTCCACGCTTCCAGAAGGAAAAAAATACTTCCGAAAAATTTCGAAAATATTTGAGGACCGCTTAAATGCATTCAAAGAAGATAAATTAGATTGGGGATCTGCTGAAATGTTAGCGTATGCGACTTTATTGACCGAAGGACATCCTGTTCGTATTTCTGGACAAGACGTAGAACGCGGAACCTTCTCACACCGTCACGCTGTTGTTAAAACGGAGGACACCGAAGAGGAAATCGAAACCTTGAATTTACTTTCTGAAAAACAAGCGAATTTCTCGATTTACAACTCCCTTTTGTCCGAATACGGTGTACTTGGCTTCGAATATGGTTATTCTTTGGCTACTCCAAACTCCTTGACTATTTGGGAAGCCCAATTTGGAGATTTCTTCAACGGTGCACAAATCATGATCGACCAGTTTATATCCGCCGGAGAAGATAAATGGGCGACACAAAGTGGATTAGTGATGTTGTTGCCACATGGATACGAAGGACAAGGTGCAGAGCACTCTTCCGGAAGAATGGAGCGCTTCTTGCAGCAATGTGCAGATTTGAATATGCAAATCGTAAACACGTCAACTCCTGCGAATCATTTCCATTTGTTGCGCAGACAAATGAAAAGAGACTTCAGAAAACCGTTGGTTGTTTTCTCACCTAAAATGTTACTGCGTTATCCTGCCGCAACTTCTTCCCTCGCAGAATTGGCAAGTGGTTCGTTCCAAGAAGTATTAGACGATCCAAGTGCTAACGCAAAGTCAGTGGATACAGTTGTACTTTGTAGTGGGAAATTCTACTACGAAATGAAAGTAAAAGCAGAAGAACTAGGTGTGAAAAACATGGCATTTGTACGTGTAGAGCAACTATATCCATTGCCACAAATTCAAATTGATGCCGTACTCGCAAAATACAAAGCGAAGAACATCTTATGGGCACAAGAAGAACCTGCCAACATGGGTGCTTGGACCCACATCGCGATGAGCATGAGGCACTTACCAATTCATGGAATTTGTCGTTCTGCCTCTGCAGCTTCTGCGGAAGGATCAAAAAAATTACACGAAATTAGATTAGCGAAGTTGTTTAACGACATCTTTGCTCACGCAAAATAACACGAGCTAAAAAAAAGAAATTATGGCTATGCTAGAAATGAAAGTCCCGAGTCCGGGCGAGTCAATCTCAGAAGTAGAAATCGCAACATGGTTGGTTGCAGACGGTGATTATGTGGAAAAAGACCAAGCAATTGCAGAGGTTGATTCAGATAAAGCAACGCTCGAACTTCCAGCAGAGGAAAGCGGAATCATTACGCTGAAAGCAGCGGAAGGCGACGTGGTTAAAGTTGGACAAGTAGTGTGTTTAATTGATACATCAGCTGCGAAACCTGCAGGAAGCGCATCAGTAGCAGCGACAAAACCTGCAGAAGTAACTTCGGCAGCAGCGCCAGTAAAAGAGGAGAAAGCAGCTCCAAATCCAGATCCGATTAAAGTTGATTCCTATGCAGCTGGATCAGCTTCACCGGCAGCTTCAAAATTGATGAAAGAAAACAATGTTTCTAGTCATCAAGTGAAGGCAAGCGGTAAAGATGGACGCATCACCAAACAAGATGTCATCGAAGCGATGTCAAGCGGATTCTCCACGGATGCAGCGAAATCATGGGGCGGATCACGCAACCAAAGCCGTGAGAAAATGTCGATGTTGCGACGTAAAATCGCAGAACGTCTCGTGGCTGTAAAGAGCGAAACAGCGATGTTGACGACCTTCAACGAAGTGGACATGAAACCAATCATAGACTTACGCGCAAAATACAAAGATGCCTTTTCGAAACACCACGAGGTGAACTTAGGATTTATGTCCTTTTTCACGAAAGCGGTGACAGAAGCCTTGAATTTATATCCATCCGTGAACGGACAAATCAGCGGAAATGAAATGATTTTCCACGATTACGCGGATATTGGTATCGCGGTTTCTTCTCCAAAAGGACTCATGGTTCCTGTTGTTCGCAACGCTGAACAAATGTCCTTGGCAGAAATTGAGCGTGAAATCAAACGTTTGGCCATCAAAGCACGTGATGGAAAAATCACACCCGAAGATATGACCGGCGGGACATTCACCATCACCAATGGAGGTGTGTTTGGATCGATGTTGTCCACACCAATTATTAATCCACCGCAATCTGCAATCCTTGGTATGCACAACGTTGTTGAGCGTCCAGTGGCCATCAACGGCAAAGTGGAAATTCGTCCAATTATGTACGTGGCATTGTCCTACGATCACCGAATCATCGATGGAAAAGAGTCCGTTGGATTCCTTGTGAAAGTGAAAGAAATGTTAGAACATCCTGAGCGAATGATTTTTGGATCAAAAGATCCATTGGAAGTTTTATTGGGACTGTAATTTTCCAAACATATTCAAATCCTTGTAAGTAATGGAATGTTTCATCACTTGCAAGGTTTTTTTGTTTCCCTAATTCGGCTCGTTTTCGTATATTTGCTTCCCTAAAATATTGGAATGTCGAAAATCAGAAAACAAGATGCATTGGATTACCATTCTTCCGGAAAACCGGGAAAGATTGAAGTAGTACCAACAAAACCTTACGCATCTCAACGTGATTTATCACTCGCCTACTCTCCAGGTGTTGCAGAACCATGCTTAAAAATCGCCGAGAACAAGGCTGATGTTTATAAATATACAAGCAAAGGAAACTTAGTAGCAGTTATTACGAATGGTACTGCTGTACTAGGACTGGGTGATATTGGTCCAGAAGCCTCCAAACCAGTGATGGAAGGAAAAGGATTGCTTTTCAAAATTTTTGCGGACATCGATGTATTTGACATCGAAATTGACGCAAAAGATCCTGAATTGTTCATTCAAACCGTCAAAGCTATTGCACCGACGTTTGGTGGAATCAACCTAGAAGATATCAAAGCTCCTGAAGCCTTCGAAATCGAACGACGCTTGAAGGAAGAGTTAGATATTCCGATCATGCATGATGACCAACATGGAACGGCAATCATTAGTTCAGCTGCCTTGTTAAATGCCTTGGAATTAGCGAAAAAGAAGATTTCAAAAGTAAAAATCGTTGTTTCCGGTGCCGGAGCAGCAGCCATATCTTGTGCACGCTTGTATCATTCACTTGGTGTTCAATTAGAGAATTTATACTTATACGATTCCAAAGGTTTAATCCACAAAGGAAGAACAGATTTGGATGAAATGAAGGCGTATTATGCGAATCATCCGAAGGATATTCCATTCGACCAAGCATTTAAAAATGCGGATGTTTTCTTGGGCTTGTCCAAAGCTGGACTAGTATCAAAAGAAATGATCGCCAGCATGGCAAAAGATCCCATCGTTTTTGCCTTGGCAAATCCAGAACCAGAAATCTCGTACAAAGAGGCAACTGCTGTGCGCAAGGACATCATCATGGCAACGGGACGTTCAGATCATCCGAATCAGGTGAACAATGTATTGGGATTCCCATATATTTTCCGTGGAGCCTTGGATGTTCGAGCAAAAAGCATCAATGAGGAAATGAAGTTGGCAGCCGTGAAAGCGATTGCATCCCTTGCGAAGGAAACCATTCCAGAGGAAGTAATTGAAGCGTATGGTGGAAAAAATATTTCCTTTGGACGTGAACAAATCATTCCAAAACCACTAGACCCACGTTTGATATACTACGTCGCACCAGCTGTTGCCCGTGCTGCGATGGAATCTGGTGTCGCTCAATTTCCCATAGAGAATTGGGAAGACTATGAAAATCAACTGAAAAGTCGATTGGGATTAGACAATAAACTTGTGCGAAACATCACAACAAAAGCACAAGGAAATCCGAAAACAGTCGTATTTCCAGAAGGTGATAACATTAAAATACTCAAAGCGGCACAACAAGCGTACGAAGATGGAGTTGCCTTCCCAATTTTACTCGGTCGCAAACAAAAGATTATTGATTTAATGACCGAATATGGCATAGAATTGCCGGAAGTAGAAATCATCGATTGCAAATCGGACGAGGAAGAAAAACGTAGAATTGCCTATGGATCAGAGTTTCACGAAAAACGTAAACGCAAAGGAATGACGGAATTTGAGTCCATTTCATTGATGCGCGAACGCAATTACTTCGGAGCTATGATGGTCGACCAAGGAGATGCAGACGCGATGATTACAGGAATTACACGTAGCTACCGCTCGTCTGTTCGTCCCGCTATCCGCACCATAGGCATGCAAAAAGATGTAAACGTCGTTTCTGGAATGTACATTCTAAACACGAAAAAAGGTCCGCTTTTCTTGGCCGATACAACTGTCAACCTGAATCCAACAGCGGAGCAAATTGCTGAAATTACCGTGCATGTAGCAAAAATGATTCGTCGTTTGAAAATGACACCACGTGTTGCTTTGTTGAGCTATTCGAATTTCGGTTCATCACCCGGACCAGATCCAGAAAAAATGGCGAGAGCAGCGGAGATTTTACACGAAACCCACCCGAATTTAGTCGTAGACGGAGAAATGCAGGCGAATTTTGCCTTAAATTCAGAGTTAATGAATGAAAAATTCCCGTTCTCTACATTGGCGAACAAGCAAGTGAATACCTTGATTTTCCCGAATTTATCGGCTGGAAACATCGCCTACAAATTGCTACAACAAATGAACGAAGTGGATGCGATTGGTCCGATCTTAATTGGACTCAGAAAATCTGTTCACGTTCTTCAACTAGGTGCTTCGGTTCGCGAAATCAACAACATGATTAAAATTGCGGTGATTGACGCACAAAACAACGAGAAATGATCGGTAGACTGAACGGACGTTTAATTGAGAAAAATCCAACAGACCTGCTCATTGAGTGCGCTGGCGTTGGTTATGAAGTGAAAATTTCACTCAATACTTTTTCTCAATTAGGAAGTGACGAAGCGGTACAAGTATTTACCAAGTTAATCGTTCGTGAAGATGCGCACATCCTCTATGGATTTGCCATTAAAGAAGAACGTGAAATGTTCAATCACTTGGTAAGTGTTTCGGGAATTGGTCCAAATACTGCCATGATTATGCTTTCTTCCCTCGTTCCAGACGAAATTGCGCAAGCTATTCTCACTGAAGATGTTGTTACCATTCAAAAAATTAAAGGAATCGGGACAAAAACAGCGCAACGTGTCATCATCGATTTGAAAAGTAAAGTGTCCAAAATGGAGCTTTCTTCAGAAAATATTTTCACTTCAAACAATAGAAATCGTTTTGATGCGTTAAATGCATTGGTATCCCTCGGATTCGATAAGAAATCCGCTGAAAAAGTATTGGACAAAATCGATACAGGAAATCAAAGTGTAGAAGAACTGATAAAAGACGCATTAAGGAATTTATAACGGAACAAAACAGTGCAAACAATGATACGTCATCGTATTGGAAAAACAATTCATAAGGCAATTTACTTTGCGTTGTTTGTACTGATGTATTCTGGAAACGTTCACGCACAAAACGGATTTAACCTTCCTTTCCCCATCTTTAACCCAATGAATCCCTATCAAAACTTGCCACAAAGTTTTGACTTAGGAGATCCAACATCTATGGAGCAAACCATCGTTTTTGATCCAGAAACAGGTCAATACGTCTTCAAAGAAACATTGGGCAAAAGCGGCTTGTACTATCGAAAACCTTCAAAAATGAGTCTGGAAGATTACCTTGACTACAATGAGAAGAAGTCCCAAAAAATGGATTGGAAAGAAATAATCGAGGAACAAACTGCTGAAAATCGCGCCTTCGAATTGCCTATAAAAATTGGAAGTAAAGCCTTCGAGAACATCTTTGGATCGGATGAAATCAAAATTATTCCGGGTGGTAATTTAGAGTTGTCCCTCGGGCTTAATCACTCTCGGGTAGATAATCCACTACTACCGCAAAGACAACGTAATATTACGCGTTTTGATTTCAATCAGAACATCAACATGGACATCACTGGTCAAATCGGGACCAAGATGAAATTGAACATGAAGTACAATACGCTTGCGAATTTTGACTTTGAAAACATTTCAAAAATTGAGCACACCGGTAAAGAAGATGAAATCGTTCAGAAAATTGCACTAGGAAATGTAGCTTTAGAACTCCCAACTTCCTTGATTCAAGGATCCCAAACCTTATTTGGTGTAAAAACACAATTGAAATTTGGTCGCTCAACCTTTGATTTAATTGCTGCAGCATCCAAAGGAAAAAAAACGGAAATCAACGTATCCGGTAAAGCCCAAATACAGAAATTTGAAATTACCGCTGATAACTACGAAGCGAACAGACACTACTTCTTAAACCTTTACCACCAGCAGCATTACGACACCGCAATGTCCACACTTCCTGTGGTAAATTCAACAATGTTCATTACCAGAATTGAAGTTTGGGTGACGAACCGTACAAGTAACACCGAAAACACCAGAAACATCGTTGCTTTCTCTGATTTGGGTGAGGCTTTACCGAGCAATTGCCAAGGAAATCCTGGTTCATTTGCTGGAACGGAAATTCCGGACAATCAAGGAAACGGACTATACGACTGGGCAGCAAATCAACCCATGATTCGCGGTTTCGTTAACTCAACTACCGCACTTGCAACGCAAGTAAACACTCCAGGTCCATTTCAACAAGCCATCGACTACGAAAAAGTAGAAAATGCACGGAAATTAACCGAGGCAGAATTTACCTACAACGCCTTACTTGGATACATATCCCTGAACAATGCGTTAAACAACGATGAGGTATTGGCCGTTTCATACGAATATACGTACCGTGGAGAAACCTTCCAAGTTGGAGAGTTCTCTACGGATGGCGCAAGCGGACAACAAGCGCTCATCTTAAAATTAATTAAACCGACCATCACCAATCCAAAAAATAAAATCTGGGATTTGATGATGAAAAACGTTTATTCCATTGGTGCATATCAAGTAGACCAACTTGGATTTAAAATCGATGTGTATTACAACAACCAAGAGACGTCGCTTTTGCAACCGTTTATGCCGTTCCCGGGTGTGGAAAAAAAGCAAATCGTTACCTTGTTAAACATGGATAAAATCAATCAAAACAACCAGCCTTTTTCGGATGGTGTGTTTGACTTTGCTCCATTCAATGTTGTTGGAAACAAAATTGACAACGGGGGAACCATCAATAAGAAAAATGGACGCATTTTCTTCAGCACAGTTGAGCCTTTCGGGAAAACCTTAGCGGATAAATTAGCGGATGCAGGCGTTCCTATCGTGAACGTAAAAAAAATTGCCTACACGGAATTATACGATTCAACAAAAACAGCTGCACAGCAAATTCCAAGTAAAAACCGTTTTGTATTTAAAGGGGAATTCCAATCGTCAATTAGTTCGGAAATTCCATTGAATCAAATGAACATTCCACAAGGTGCTGTTGTCGTGACCGCTGGAGGAATACGTTTGATAGAAGGGACCGATTACACTGTTGATTATGCCTTTAGTCGCGTGAAAATCCTGAACACCGGAATCCTTGAGTCCAACACGCCGATTAAGATTTCCATTGAAAGCAATTCTGTCTTTGGATTCCAAGCGCGTTCGATGATGGGTGGTCACTACCAATATCGATTTAGTGAAAATTTCAAATTTGGCGCTACGTATGTCCGTATGTTGGAAAGACCTGTGACAAACAAAGTCGACTTCGGAAATGAACCGTTTAAAAATAGCATTTTAGGCGCAGATATATCGCTACGAACAAATGTTCCGCTCCTGACCAAATTGGTCGACTTACTCCCTGTTATTTCGACAAAACAAATGTCCACACTGGCCCTAACCGGAGAGTACGCACATTTAATTCCTGGCCAACCAAAAGCCATCAATAAAGCAGGAACTTCGTACATTGATGACTTTGAAGCAAGTCAAAGCGCCATAGACTTAAGACAATTCTCTGCGTGGAAAATGGCCTCTATTCCACAAGGTCAACCAGATTTATTTCCGGAAGCAAATTCAAAAAATCTTTCTGCTGGATTCAAACGTGCTAAAGCCATTTGGTACACCATTGATCCTGTCTTCTACCAAAGTAATTCGTTGACTCCTGAACACATTAAACAAAATCCAGCAATGCTTACGGATAGCCGCATGCGTTTGGTGAACCAAGTAGACATTTTCCCGAACTTGCAACAACAATACGGATCTATTCAAAACATTCCAATTCTCGAGTTAGCCTACTATCCGAACGAAAGAGGAATGTACAACTACGACACTACGAATACCATCGATTCCCTTGGAAGATTCATCAATCCAGAAAATCGCTGGGGTGGAATTATGCGTGGTCTCTCGACCAATGATTTTGAAGTAGCGAACATCGAATTCATTCAATTCTGGGTATTGGATCCTTTCAATGAAGATGCGGAAAATGTAAATCCAAATACCTTCCATACCGGAGGAGATTTATACTTCAACTTAGGAAACATCTCCGAAGATGTTCTTCCGGATTCCCGTAAAAGTTTCGAGAATGGTCTTCCTTCAACTACAGGAATTCCATTAACTGATAACATGGATACAACGGCTTGGTCGCGCATTTCAACTCAACAAATCGTCGTAAATGCCTTTGACAATGATCCGGCATCGCGAATCAATCAAGATGTGGGAATTGATGGGTGGAAAAATGACCTCGAACAAAATTCGTATCAGTCATATGTTAATTGGGTGCAAAATAACACGACGCTTAACGCTGCCACAAAAGCACGCATGATTGCGGATCCATCCAATGACGATTACACGTATTACCTTGATGATAATTACGATAGCGAACAATTAAACATTCTGAAACGATACAAGCGTTACAACGGAATGGAAGGGAATTCACCAACGACAGAAATGTCAGATACCATAAATGTTAACAGATATCCAACTCAAGCAAGCAATCTACCAGATAACGAGGATATCAATCAAGACAATAACCTAGCGGAAAGTGAAAGTTATTTCCAATACCGCGTAAGTATGAGGCCAAATGATTTACAACAAGTTGGGTCAAATTACATCACAAATAAGCAAGTGTATCAAAGCGGGACAAAAACGGAAACTTGGTACCAATTTAAGGTTCCGGTGAAAGATTTTGAGAAACGCGTTAATGGAATACAAGATTTTCGTTCGATTCGCTTCATGCGTATGTACTTGAAAAACTTCGATGAAGAAGTGCTATTGCGTTTTGCGCGTTTGGAATTAATCCGTGGGGAATGGAGAAGATATACACAAGATTTATCGCAACCAGGACTAAGTGTTCAAACAGATCCAAACTTAACATCCTTTAATATTGCTGCATTGAACATCGAAGAGAACGGACAACGTCAACCAATCAATTATGTGCTTCCCCCCGGAATTACACGTGAAATCGACCCATCGCAAGTTTACCAACGTCAAATGAACGAGCAATCGTTAGTATTAGAGGTGTGTAATTTACAAGATGGCGATGCAAGAGCAGCATACCGCAACGTGCAATTCGACGTTCGAACATACAAAAAACTGAAAATGTTTGTCCATGCGGAATCCGTAGTTCAAAATCAACTAAAAGACAACGAATTATCTGTGTTTGTCCGTTTGGGAACAGATTACGTAGAAAACTACTACGAATATGAACTTCCAATGAAAGTAACAGACTGGGGAACATCCAATCCAGAATCCATTTGGCCTGAAGCGAACAACATCGAAATTATTTTTGATGATCTATTAAACCTCAAAACGGAACGAAACAAGAAGGTAGAACAAGGTGCGCCTGGCGTTTCTTACATCAATGAATATGAAATCGTAGATCCGCAAAATCCACAAAGAAGATTGAAAGTAAAAGGTAGTCCAAACCTACAAGGAATGCGCACCATCATGATTGGTGTCCGCAATCCATTGAAAACAGATCCAGATAATATTTGGCAACCGGATGCTGGAGATGCTGAATGTGTAAATGTTTGGGTCAATGAATTACGTTTAACTGACTTCGTCAGCGAAGGAGGTGATGCTGCCATCGGTCAAATGCAACTTCAATTAGCCGATTTTGCCAATATTTCCGCTTCTGGAAATTATTCTGGCATCAACTGGGGAAGTGTCGATAGCCGCGTTCAAGACCGTCAGCGTAACCAAAAAATTGGAATCGATATGAATTCAACGGTTCAACTCGGACAATTCTTCGGTAAACAAGCACGTGTTTCCATGCCGTTCTTTTATGGCTATTCATTGGGGGTAATCAATCCTGAATATGATCCGTTCAATCCGGATATCAAATTATCGAGTTACGATCTTGCGACGAGAAGAGAACGCGCAAAACTTGGACAAGATTTTACGGAACGTCGTTCATTTAATTTTACCAATGTCCGTAAGGAAGCGAAAGCTGGGAAAAAAGCACAATTCTGGAGCCTCTCCAATTGGTCAGCAACGTATGCATTCGCGGAAAACTTAAAACGTGATTTTAACATCACTGCCGACCGAACCAAAACATGGACAGGGGCGCTGAATTACAATTACACCTTTGCCGGAAAAGCAATTGAACCTTTCAAAAAATGGAAGCCGGTTCAAAAGTCCCCGTGGTTAAAATTCATAAAAGAATTCAACCTTTTCCTTCTTCCGAAAAGTATGACATTCACCAACGATTACTCAAGAATCTACAACGAGCGTCAAGTTAGAAACATCATTGTGCCCACCTTCGAATTCGATCCTATCTATTTAAAAAGATTTGATTGGAATAGAAATTACCAAATTGGCTACGACTTAACGAAAAATTTAAAATCTACATTTAGCGCTAGTAACAAATCCATTTTCGTAGAAGGAAACAAAGGAGTAGATCGCGTGACCAATCCAGAAGGATATCGTGAATTCATGGATACCATTCGTTCACAAATCACTACGTTCGGTCGCACCATGGATTACTCACATAACTACAGCGTTAGTTACAATGTTCCATTGGATAAATTTCCATTAACAAATTGGATCACTGCTAATGCGAAATATTCGGGGACATTCAACTGGCAACGTGCACCACTCGGGCAAGCACCATTCGGAAATACTATTCAGAACAATCGCACAGTCAATATGACCTTGCAAGGAAACTTTGTGACACTCTACAATAAAGTACCTTATTTCAAACGCGTACTTTCCGATGGAAAAGGAATGAAGTCCAATGTCAATGCCAAGGTTGGTAACGCTGGTGAAGGTGGCGCGGCTGGTAAGCCCAAACCTGAACCAGCAAAATTACCGGAATTCAAACCGAAGAAACCTTTAGAGGAAATGACCGCTAAAGAATTGAAACAAAACGAACGACAGAAAAAACGTTTCGACAAAAAACAACTTCGTCTTCAAGAAATTAAAGACAAGGAAAAAGAAAAAGTAAATCCACTCGGTGGATTCATTGCACGTTTGATTATGAGTGTGCGCAATGTTTCTGGCACATACGCTATGACGGATGGAACGATGTTACCGGGCTACAATCAGGAATCAAGCGTTCTTGGAATGAATGGAAGTAGTTTGGGTATGTCGGGATTTGTCTTCGGAAAACAAGGGTATGATCTTTTAGGACGTAGCAATGGATACAATGTGAGTACATTGTCTCGTGATAATAATTGGTTGGTTCAAAATGAAAACTTGAACGAACAATATACCACGACACATACTGCGAATCTTCAGATGAAAGCAACGTTAGAACCGATTAAAGATTTAAACATCAATGTAAATCTGAGTAGAAATTACAGCACAAATTCTGGTGAATTCTACCGCTGGAATTCCGCAACGAGTGCCTTCGAAAGCCAAAGTAAGTTCGAGACAAGTACACTTACCTATACAACGGTAACGTGGGGATCGGCATTCATCAAAGAAGGGAAAGATTTCTCCTCTACGGTATTCCAAACTTTGTTAAATAACCGAAAGGAAGTGTCTGGTTTACTTGGTGCGCAAAATTCCAACGCGACACTTTTGCCGAACGGATATTATAGTGGGTATTCAGGTTCACAGCAAGAAGTTGTAATGGGCGCCTTCTTATCTGCTTACACCAATACGAGTGTTTCTAGTAAATCGATAAATCCATTGTCGAATCTTCCGTTGCCAAACTGGACCATCAACTACAATGGTCTGTCCAAATTTGAATTTGCGAAAGACGTCGTGAAATCCTTCAAATTGAATCATGGGTACTCTTCATCGGTAAGTGTAAACGGAATGCAGACGAACTTAAATGCAGTGACAGATGCGAATGGTAATGCAACTGCATTGGACATCAACAACAATTACATTGCGGGAATGCAGGTTCAAAACATTACCATTTCCGAACGCTTCTCCCCCTTGATTGGAATGTTGGCAACTTGGAACATTTTAGGTAAAAACATCACGACCAATTTTGAATACAAAAAAGATCGTCAAACGACACTTTCCTTAAACAACAATCAAATAACGGAGGTTCTCGGAAAAGAAATTGTCGTAGGAACGGTCATCAACATTCCTAAATTGAAACTACCGGTTCGTACCTTAAAACCGAGTGACCTATTGATTAATGTGAATTTCTCTTTCCGAGATAATTCGACCATCGTACGTAAAGTCGTGGAAAACACGAACCTTGCAACAGCAGGTCAAACAACCGTAAGTTTCAAATTGGACGCGAACTACAAACTATCGGAACATTTAAGTGCGATTTTCTATTACGAGCAATTCATCAATACCCCGAAAATTTTCATTAGCTATCCAACTGGCAACTTGAAAACAGGAATTACCCTACGCTTTGACTTGAACGGATTAAAATAATGAATCCAATTATTCGCAAAGCAGAACGATCAGATGTTGCAGCGATTTTCGCGCTCATTCAAGAACTTGCGTTGTACGAAAAAGCGCCAGAACAGGTAACGAATACCGCTGATCAATTAGCAATTGATTTATTCGAAAAAGACCTTTGCGAAGCAATCGTCGCTGAAAAAGAAAACCAAGTTGTTGGATTTGCACTATACTATACCTCCTACTCTACTTGGAAAGGGGCTTGTTTATACTTAGAGGACTTCTACGTAGTCGAATCTGAACGCCAACATGGTATCGGTCAATTGTTATTTGATTCTGTACTAGAAACAGCAAAAGATCGAAAGGTACAACGCATGGACTGGCAGGTGCTCACCTGGAATGAACCCGCCATTCGATTTTATGAAAAACAAAAAGCCATCCTTGATCCTGAATGGTTGAACGGCAGGCTTTTCTTTTAACACAAGTTTTCCTGTAAAATGACATCTCAGTAGCAGTGTCCGTAGAAATTGATATTCAAGCGTTGCAAAGCGGTGATGTACATGCATTTGAAGTACTCGTGCTTACCTATGAGAAAAAGGTATTAAATATGTGTTGGTACATTCTACAAAACAAAGAAGAAGCTGAGGATGCCACGCAAGACGTCTTTATCACCATTTATCAGTCCATCCATAAATTCAAAGGGGACGCGAAATTATCGACATGGATACATCGCATCACCTTGAACAAATGCTTGGAATACATTCGAAAAGCGAAGCGAAAAAAAAGATTCGGCATTCACCAACGAATCGATACGGATTTTATGGATCATACAATAGATTTAGAAAAAAATCCAGCGCAAGTATTGATGGAAAAAGAACGAACAAAGGCATTTTTGACTGCCGTACAACATTTGCCAGAAAATCAACGCATTGCCTATACCTTACATCACATGGAAGAGTTCAGCTATAAAGAAATAAGCGAATCAATGAACCTTTCTTTATCCGCCATAGAATCACTGATTTTCAGGGCAAAACAACAATTAAAACGACAATTAGAAGAGTCCGTGAAAAATAATTGGATTTAACTGCAAGATTTTCAATATGATAACATCTAAAACAATATGATGAACGAACATCCATTTCACAAGCAAAAACTAGAGGTTTCAAACACGCTGCATGACAAACTCATACAAGCACCTATGCATGCGAAAAAATTGAAGAGAAGAAATACAATCTTCGCTGTTGCAACCATCGTATGTGTAGTGGTGAACCTCAGCTATTTAAGTGTTCGACAAGAAAAATTAACGGAGGAAGAACTACTTGAAACACAATATGCTAATTTTGGCTTTAATCTTTCCATATAACAAACGATGAAAACTAACCGACTTTTGTATGTTCTATTAGGTATTCTAATTGTCATGAATGCCATTATTTTGGTGCAGTTCATGAAAGGCAGAAATGCTGGACATCCACCCCACCCACCTAAGTTAAGTGTCGTTCTGAAAATGAAGGGAAAGGAAGCTGAATGGGTTGATGCAGAGTTTAAACAACATTTCGCTGAAAAAGGAGACTTATTGGAGGAGCAAAAAACACTTCGCTCGCAAATCAAGTTGGATAAAAATGCTGGGGTTCAAAACAAAGCGCTTTATCAAAAAATTGGTGCGCTGCAAACCAAAATTGATGCCTGTACTTTCGAGCACTTTACTCGAGTAAAAGCTCATTGCAATGCGCAACAAGCAAAGAAACTGGCAGAGGTGGTCCACCGCATGATTGAACAAAGCGACCGACCGGGTCGGGGTCCAAGACCATGAAACGAGCGAAATTTACTTTTCTCATTCTTTTTCTTGCCCAACATGCTCATGGACAATTACATGTGCAATTTCAGTGGGGTTCTGATGCCCTTCAACTCGAAAAAGCGTACAAACTAGGGACAGATACCATTCGCTTCGATGAATTGAAAATGTATGTGTCCGATTTTCACTTTCAAAAGCAAATCCGACAACATCATATACTTGGAACCCACCTCATCGATTTGGCAAATGAACAATCCTTAACGTTATTTACTGATTTTCCCATCAAAGAATACGAAACAATGTCCTTTCAATTTGGCATGGATAGTTCTTATCACGTTTCTGAATCCGTTGAAGGCGACTTGGATCCACTAAAAGGAATGTACTGGGCATGGAATTCCGGTTACATTCAATTCAAGTGCACCGGAAAATCCACGCGTATTCCTTTGGAGGATGAAAGCTTTGAATTTCACTTGGGGGGATACCGAAAACCACATGAAACGAGGATTCCTATGTCCCTAGTAATTCAAGGAGACACAGTCGTTTTAGATATAAAACCTTTCTTCGAACAAGTCGCTCATTTGGAAGAAGTCCAGCGCATCATGATTCCTAGTCCACTCGCGAAAAGCTATTGTCAATTCATCGCACGTAATTTCTTCACGAAATGAAGTCCATGCTGCGCATATCCGGATTGCTGCTTTTCGTTGCGCTTATTTTCAGTGCAACGCACAACGGACACCCATTTTTCCACCCTAAACACTGGCCGAAACCCGTTTACGACTTTGAAGCGAATCCCATTAGTTTAAACAAATTTGAATTAGGTCGTACCTTGTTTTATGATCCTGACCTCTCCCGAGACAGCACCATTTCCTGTGCGAGTTGCCATTTGCAGTATTCAGGCTTCACCCACATTGATCACGCATTAAGTCATGGAATCGATGGGGAAATTGGCACACGAAATTCACCTGTTCTGATCAATTTAGCGTGGCAAAAATCCTTTCATTGGGATGGTGGTGTCGGACAATTAAACAAGCAAGCCATCAATCCGCTCACCCATGCCAAGGAAATGGATAATTCCCTAAAGGAAATTTTAAGTCGACTGAACGCTTCTACCTATTACCGCAAACGCTTTTACCATGCTTTTGGGGATAGCATCATCACCACGGACCTCCTTTTAAAGGCTCTTTCGAATTTCACCATCGGACTTGTTTCCGCGGAATCCAAATACGATCAGGTCAAAACCCATGAAGCCGTCTTCAACGAACAAGAAAAAGCAGGCTATGCCTTGTTTGAAAAATACTGTGCTTCCTGTCACCAAGAACCGCTTTTCACACGACATGAATTCAAGTCAAATGGACTTTCGGTGAATCCTAAGTTAGCCGACTATGGACGCATGGGAATTACCAATCGTCATGAAGATTCACTGCTTTTCAAAATTCCAACCCTTCGAAACATTGAATTTAGTTTTCCTTATATGCACGATGGCCGATTTAAACTTTTAAAGGATGTCCTTGCACATTATAGCCAATTACATGCTACAGTGAACCTGAAAAGCAAAGAATTGAACGCCTTAAATCGACCATTGACTGACCGCGAACAAAAAGACCTAGTCGCCTTTTTAAAAACGCTGAGTGACCCAACATTTCTATTTAACCCCCTTTTCAAGTACCCTAAAAATGAGCGAAGTGCAAGTTTTGAAAAGAACTAACGTCTAAACCTAAAAAGATCCATGAAAAAAACAATCCACTTTATCCTTTTCCTTTGCTTTGGAAATCAAGCGATGGCACAGTTAAATCCAGCCATTGAACATTGGTTAATCAACTCCACAGGTATTACCGGAAGACATTATGTCCAAGGGAATTCAACACCAATCAACGAAACTACGTTAGCCAATGTTCAAACGGTTCAGTACTCAAACAATTGGGTTTACGTTTCCACAACAGGCGTTCCATCCTATATCACTGGTCCATTTATGGATGGTAATCCATCCTTGGCGACGAGTCAAAATGCGATTTTCAAAATGCCATTGATTCCAGCTCAAAACACCGGAACGGCAACAGCAACATCAGGTGGAAACATTGGGATATTCTTAAACGGAGTAGCCTTATTTGACTACCGCGATGGTGTTGCATGGAATACGACTACAAATGCGCTTTGCGGCGGACCCGGAAATCCACCGTGTCCTGGGGGACCAACGGCTGCCATGTCTTGGAACCGTGATGCTATTCCTGCAGAAAAAGCAGGATTTGATTGTTCCAAAGGACATCCAGCAATGGGTAACTACCACCACCACCAAAATCCAAGTGCGTTTAAATTGGATTTAACCGTTATTTCAAATGTGTGTGACTTATACGATGCCGATGGACTTTACGTCATCGACTCGACGGTACATTCGCCTATCATTGGATATGCCTATGACGGATTTCCCATTTATGGAGCATATGGGTATAAAAATGCCGATGGAACAGGTGGGATTACGCGTATAAAATCAGGTTACCAGTTACGTAACATTAGCACACGCACGGTTTGGGCGGATGGAACAGATGTTCCGGATGGTCCGGTGGTAAGTACAACCTATCCGTTAGGTTACTTCCGCGAAGATTATGAATTTGTGAGTCATAATGGACAAGCAGATTATTTAGATAGTCATAATGGACGCGTTTGCGTGACTCCAGAGTATCCGAATGGAATCTATTGCTATTTTGCGACAGTAGATAGCGAATGGAATTCTGCTTATCCCTATGTAGTAGGCCCGACGTTTTATGGCGTGCGTACAGCATCCAAAGTGACTTCTATCACTGAGACTGTCACAAACTATACGTCATCTGCTGGAATCACTGAATTATCAGAAAATGACTGGACAGTGTATCCAAACCCAAGTAATGACATCATCATGGTTCAAGTAAATGAGTTGGTAAATCAATCATTTACCGTTGAATTGTACGACGCATTGGGAAAACGCATCCAATCACAACAAATTGTTCAAGGAAGTACGATTGCTTACTTCCATGTAGATACCTTATATAAAGGCATTTATTACGTCAAAGTGAATGGACAAAATGGATCGAAAAAAATTGTTATTCCATAAAGAACTACTTATAAAAGTTAAGAAAGACACATCTATCATGTGTCTTTTTTTGTGTCAGTTAAACAATTGCTTTCGATTTCTCTAAAGATCAAATTGAAATATTCACAAAAAGTGGCACAATGTTCATTTAGAGGTGAAGGATATTCATTTGAACATACATGTTCCAAACTTCCTCGTTATTTTTAAAATGAAATAAGGAGAGAAACAGGATCTTTCTTATGTATAGAAGTTGACAGGCTGCTTGGAGAGGCAGTTTCATTTTCTAGTTTGATAAGAGTTTAATAGTTTTTGTCGACGTCCCTCGGGAATATATATAAGAAACTCCTGTCCTTATTGCTTAAATCGTACCACTCAGACTTTATTGTCTACTACTAGGAAGGGCTGAAAAGCCCTTTTTTATTGTATTTTGTAGAGAACAGGTCTACTCGGACTCGCATCGTTGTGAAATGCGGCAAGTTGAATTTCAAGAATATAGTTTCCATCAGCCACGTCATTCGGCACATAGATTAATTCAGTAATCGTGCGTTCAAAATTTGGTTTTTCTGGCACATTCCAAAATGCGTGATGAAATGCCAAGGCCCCTCCATCCTCTTCGCGGTCAACAGATGGTTGGTCAACCAACAGATGTTTTACTCCAAAATCGTTTAATAAGTCCACTATTTCAATGTCCAAATAACACGGATTGGTTCCAGAATAATTCATTGATTTTTTATCTGTACTATTCGGCAAGGTTCGAATGAGCAGCGCTTCACTGAAGTCCTTATTTAAAAATGGGGCGATTTGAGCCGCTTGAACAACAAAATCACCATTTTCAAGTTGAACAGGATCTACCGTTATCAATGTTGCCCGATAGAAAAACTCCTTTAAAACATCATTTACCGCGTACACTTCCTGCGTAATGTGTCCACAACATTCCGTATGTGTCCCGTGTCCGTGTGGATTGAAAAATACATCACGAAAATTCACACTTCCACCTTCTTTGATACTTCCGATGAATCCATTTGCTCGAACTGTCTCCATTCGAGGCGGATCAACATACCAAGCTCTGACGTTTTCTGTTGAGGCTTGAAGTGACATTGATAAATCAATTGCTTCACTCGTTTCGATAAATTCGGATTTAGAAAGGTATAAACGCATGGAGTAAAAGTAAACAATCGCGACAATCTTTCAAAAATGACTTGTTGAAATTGTTTTCAGATTTTGGCGCTCAAATCTTTAGAAGGGCTAACTTTGTGACATGGATCAAAATCAAGACAAACTAAAGGACATTATTTCGCATTCAAAAGAATACGGATTTATTTTTCCTTCATCGGAAATTTACGACGGACTAGCTGCCACATACGACTACGGACAATTAGGTTCAGAGTTGAAAAACAACATCAAAACGTACTGGTGGAAGGCAATGGTTCAAATGCACGAAAACATTGTAGGAATTGATGCATCCATCTTTATGCATCCAACGACTTGGAAAGCATCCGGACACGTAGATGCTTTTAATGATCCCTTGATTGATAACAAAGATTCCAAAAAAAGATACCGTGCGGATGTGTTGCTCGAAGAGCACATGGAGAAAATTCGTCAAAAAATAGAAAAGGAAGTTGAAAAAGGAAAAAACCGCTTTGGTGCTGACTTTGATGAAACGCAATTCCGTGCGACGAATCCAAATGTCCTTCGAAACGCCGAGAAAATCACTTCCATTGAAGACCGTATGCGCGAAGCATTGGAAAACAACGATTTAGAGGCCGTTCGAAACTTAATTGTCGATCTAGAAATCGTTTGTCCCGTTTCCGGTTCCAAAAACTGGACAGATGTCCGTCAGTTCAATTTAATGTTCTCCACAGAACTTGGTTCCGTTGCAGGAGATGCATCAACCATTTACCTTCGTCCAGAAACGGCACAAGGAATATTTGTCAACTTCTTGAACGTTCAAAAATCAGGAAGAATGAAAATCCCATTTGGCATTGCACAGATTGGGAAAGCATTCCGAAACGAAATCGTTGCGCGTCAATTCATTTTCCGTATGCGTGAATTTGAACAAATGGAAATGCAATTCTTTGTTCGTCCTGGAGAAGAGATGAAATGGTATGCCTATTGGAAAGACGCACGAGAAAAATGGCATAAAAACCTTGGACTTGGAGCAAAACTTTACCGCTTTCACGATCACATCAAATTGGCACATTATGCAAATGCAGCATGTGATATCGAATACAATTTCCCAATGGGATTCAAGGAATTGGAAGGTATTCACTCCCGCACCGACTTCGACTTAAAACAACATGAGCAGTTTTCAGGCAAAAAACTACAGTTCTTTGATCCAGAATTAAATCAAAGCTACGTTCCATACGTGGTGGAAACCTCCGTTGGACTCGACCGCATGTTCTTGTCTGTTCTGAGTGCAGCTTATCAAAATGAGAAATTAGAAGATGGATCAGAACGCGTTGTGTTGCGTATTCCAGCAGTTCTCGCACCATACAAAGCCGCAGTCTTGCCATTGGTGAAAAAAGATGGACTTCCAGAAAAAGCACGTGAAATCATGAAGCAACTTCTGTTTGACTATTCCATCCAATATGATGAAAAAGATTCCATTGGAAAACGTTACCGCAGACAAGATGCCATCGGAACGCCATTCTCCATTACCATTGACCATCAGACCTTGACGGATGATATGGTCACCGTTCGTGATCGTGATACCATGGAACAAATTCGCATTGGAATTTCAGAAATCGAAGGACTTTTAGCCGAAAAAGCGAGCTGGAAAAGTGTTTTAAGCACCTTATAAAGCAAGAGTGAAAATCGCGTTTGGATTTTTAATTCTTTTTCCACTATTCTGTCATTCGCAAATTCTTCTCAATCAAGAAGGAGAAGCGTTTACAGAAACTCCCTTTTTCAATGCGGATGTCATTCGATCCAATCACATCAAATCCATAGAGGGAAACTACTCGACTAAAAAAACCGGAGAAGTCATTCGGGAAAGTTCTGATTGGTTTCGTTACCGTTTCGATGAAAAAGGTCGGCTGCTCGAAAGTTTAGATATTCGGACCGTCAACCGAAAAAAAGATACTACGCTTCATCAATATTGCTTTAATGCCAGCAACCTCCTTGTTGAACATCGGAAAACAGAAAATGGCGGATTCACTACTTATAAATATGTTTACGACTCCCTGAATAGACTTCAATCCGAAAGTACTTATCGCGAAATCTATCAAAGTCAAAGTCATCAAGTACTTCAATCCAATTTGATTAATACAGAGTATTTTCAATATGTTGTGCGCCCAAATGAATGCGAACAATTGCGCTACAATTCGTATAAGCTCCCTTACATGGATGAAGTGAGCTTCTTTAACAAAGATGGTTACCTGGTTGAGAAGAAAACGAATTACCGCATGAGCTCCATTGAACATGTTACAAAATTTTCCTACGACGAGCACGGACTTTTGGCGGCAAAAGCTCGTTTTAACGATCGCGATGAATTGGCAGAACAAGAATGGAAATACCGCTATGATCCATTTGGAAATTTAATCGAGGTGCACTATTTCAGATACGGACAACTTCAAAAGGATCTTCAAATTGTTTTTGACACAAAAACACAATTGCTAGGATCAACGATTCAGCGTGATGTCGACACAAATTTCCTGCTGATTCTTCGCTTTACAAAATTCACCTACTTCAAATAACCCCTGACGATTCAACAAGTTCAGTTGTTGATTTTTTTTCTCTTCGTTTTTTTCGGAAATTTGGCATGAAAATAGGTAATGCACCTAAAAATTCCGATTATGAAAAAATTGTACTTTCTCAGCATACTCTTACTAAGTATCTCATTTGCACAAGCACAACGAATCAATTACGACATCAGTTCTAAATGGTTTTTTGGGTTAAATGCCGGTGTTACCTGGAATTCAACTGATGTGAAAAATGTCAATAGTTCCGGTTATGGACTCATTCTTGGTCGCTCCTACAATTATAATTACGGTAAAAAAATAAGTTTCGACCTGCGTGGACGCTACCTTACTGGAACTTGGGTCGGACAAGATACGAGCGTGACTCCACTATCAAATTATCAAGGTGGTCCACTCGATAGTTACAACATAGATAGTAATTCCATCTATGTGAACAACTTCCAAACCGATGTTCGTCGACTTGCCTTAGAACTCGTTTTACACATGAACGGAATTCGAGAAAAGACAGGGATTGACCCTTATGTTTTTGGGGGAATTGGCTTGACTTGGACTCAAACATATGGTGATTTATTGTATACCAATGATTCTAGCTCCTTGTACGATTACACTGCTTTGCAACAAGCTGGTCCAATTGGACCACAATTACCTTCAACGTTAGATGGACTTTATGAAACGCGACTGGATGGCGGTTCTAATAATCAATACAAAGTAAAATGGATGCCCAGTTTAGGTTTTGGACTAGGGTATCAAGTAGGGAAAAGAACGAGCTTAGGCATCGAACACAAGACGACTTTCACCAAAGGCGATTCATTTGATGGATTTATTTCGGAAAGTCCACGCTTGAAAAATGATTGGCACCATTACACTTCCGCTTATCTAAGAATAAATTTTAAATCTCGAGGGGGAAATACATCTGAAAATACATCTAGCAATGTCAACAATTACACTTCGACAAGTAATTGTCCAAAGCCCGTGTTGACCTTGACGTCTGGAAACAATAAAACTGTGACTAATAATCAATACCGCATTGAATTTAAAGTGAGTAACTTGTTAAATTCGAATGGTGTAACATTGTTGAATGACCAAAATCAACCCGTACTTTTTGATTTCAATGCTTCAACAAATGTTGTGAGTGCGTTGGTTCAATTGCATGTAGGACAAAACAACTTTTCCTTGACAGCAAGTAATAGTTGCGGAAGTGAAACGGCAACGGTTTTCGTTAATTTTTTAAATTGCGTTACTCCTACCGCTACTTTCACGAATCCTAACGGCGGAAACATGACGGTAAAAACAAACGATTTTGCTTTTAGCGCGGTTGTACTTGGATCGGTAAATGCCAATGGAATCAAATTGTTGATGAATGGAATGGCGCTAAATGGAGCAACCTACAACCAAGCTAATGGATTAATCCAGCGTGCAATTACTCTTGTTCCGGGAGTCAACACCCTTCAATTAACCGTTACAAATGATTGCGGAACGAATACATACACCACAACCATCAATTACGACAATTGTGTCCCTGTAAGCCTGCAGTTATTAAATCCGAGTGCTTCTGGAACGACAACCAATTCCGCAAATTACACGATTAGTGCAACATTGACAGGAAGCCTCGCAAATGTTCAGTTGAAAATTTTCCAAAATGGACTTTCCTTACCGAATGTAACGGTGTCGGCAAATGGACAAATTCAAGTTCCAACAACACTTAGTCCCGGAATAAACACCTTCAACATAGAAGTAAGCAATGGATGCGGAAACGATGTGGAACTAACGACCATCAATTATCAAAATTGTAATGCTCCAACGATTTCAGTTCAAAGTCCCTTACAAAATCAATCACTTACAGCAACAGCGAATGCGATTCGTTTGAAATCAATCGTAAGTAACGTTGCGACAAAACAAAACATCAAAGTCATTGTGAACGGAATCGAGCAATCGGATTTTACGTTTAATGCGACAACTGGTGCAATCGAATTGGGATTGAATCCTGTCAATGGAAACAACAGCATCACGATTACCGCAACGAATAACTGTGGTTCAGATGTTGAAACGATTCAATTTAATTACATCAATTGTACAGGAATTACACCGAACGTAACCGTTCTTTCAGCGGGTGGAACAGTGAATTCCTCCATTTATAACTTAATTGCCAGCACGCTTTCTTCTACCTTAGTAGGTAGCACATCTACGACGAACAATCCAACGAATCAAACCATCACGGTGACTCAAAATGGCTCTCCGATCGCGTTTAATCAAGCAGCTGGAATCATCAATGCCGTAACCACGCTAATTCCTGGTATGAACACCTTTGTAGTGACAGTTACAAGTGTTTCTTGTGGAAGTGATTCCAAAACAATCACGGTTAATTACAACAACTGCATCGCACCTCAAATCACCTTGATTCAACCGACTACAACAGGCGGGACAACAAATCTTGGAACGCTTGGATTCAAAGCAAGTGCAACCAATATTGCTCAATCACAAAACATCCAGTTGGTCAAAAACGGACAACAAATCCCCTTCACTTTTGCCAACGGCATCATTGACGCAAACATTACCCTAACGAATGGCATCAACACGATTACTTTATCTGTCAACAATGCGTGTGGAAACGATGCAGAAACATTTACGGTAAACTATGTTCAATGTATTCCACCGACCATTCAATTAAATTCCTCGATTGCATCGGGAACTACCGTAACCAATGCTAATTACCCGTTTAGCGCGAACGTACTTGGTGCAACGTCTCTAAACATGAGTTTAAAATTAAATGGTGTTTCTACTTCATTCAATAACGGAAATAATGCGGTAACTGCAGCGCTGGTTTTAAGTCCAGGTTTAAACACCATTATCTTCAATGCCAGCAATGACTGTGGTGTTGATGTGGAAACGATTACCGTGAATTACGATAATTGTATCGCTCCTGCCATTTCAAACTTCTCAAACAATGTAAGCTCAGTCGTTTCTGTTGCCAATGCCACACAAACATTAACAGCTACAATTGCTAACGCAACTACTCAAAATACCGTGTTTACGCAAAATGGAATCCAACGTCCCTTTACCTTGGTGAATGGCCAATTCAGCGCAACTGTGAATCCTGTTTCAGGTGTGAATTCCTTTGTTTTAACAGTTAGCAACAATTGCGGAACCGATCAACACAATTGGAATATTCAATTTACTCCGTGTACGGCGCCAACAATTGCCATAACGAATCCAAGTAACAGCGGAACCTCTGTGAATGCAGCAAGTTTTGCTTTTCAAGCGAACGTTCAAAACATGACAAGTTCTCAAGGAATTCTCCTTAGTCTGAATGGAACGAGCCTTTCAAATTTCAGCTTCAACAATGGAACCGTAAGCGCAAATCTCAATCTTCAAAATGGATTGAACACAATCGTTTTAAAAGCGACAAATGCTTGTGGCACTGATATTAAAACAATCACAATTTTCTACACCAATTGTACTGCACCAGTCGTAACTATTTCGAGTCCAGCAAATGTAAATGGTACGGTTGCAACAGCTGGCTACACCTTTACTGCGGCTATTCAAAACATCACAACAACACAGGGTCTCTTGTTGAGTTTGAATGGTTCATCCATTACAAATTATACGTTCACGAATGGACAACTATCCGCATCGGTTAACCTTGCTTCCGGTATGAACACGTTTGTCATAAACGCTACGAACGCATGTGGCACGGATATGAAATCACTTACGTTGAATTACCTAAATTGTATTGCTCCGATTGTTCAAATATCGAATCCACTGAGCAACAATCTTTCTGTCACAAATGCTGCATACACATTCCAAGCAAACGTTCAACACATGTCTAGTTTACAAGGGATTTCATTGCAGTTAAATGGAATGGCTGTTTCAAATGCGACCCTAAATAATGGAGTGATCAGCGCAAATGTCAACTTGAATGCCGGAATAAACACTTTTGTCCTTTCAGCAGTGAATGCGTGTGGAACAGATTCTAAAACGGCAACCATCAATTACCAAGCTTGTACTGCTCCTCAAGTGACCATTACCAATCCATTAAACACCAATTATGGTGTTTCGAATCCAGTCATCACCTTTGCAGCGAATGTAACAAACATGAGTTCGGTACAAGGGATTTTGTTGACCTTAAACGGATCTCCAATTAGTGCATTCAACTACACGAATGGACAAGTAACTGCGAACATTACTTTATCGAACGGGATGAATACCATTTCCCTTTCTGCAACGAATAATTGTGGAAACGATGCGCAAAGCCGTGTGATTCGCTACGAGCCGTGTGTTGCACCCGTTGTAACGATAAACAATCCAAGCGGTACTAACTACACCGCAACCAGTAATTCCATTTCTTTCGCTGCGTCTGTACAAAACATGACGAATGCACAAGGTTTGAGTTTAACGGTGAATGGAGTACCAGTAAGCAACGTTCAATTCAACCCAACTACTGGACTTGTTTCCGCGACTATTCCGTTATCAACAGGAAACAACAGCATTGTCTTGAGCGCGAACGGTGCATGTGGTTCAGAAAGTAAAACCGTTAATGTGGCATATAATCCATGTGTCCCACCAGTGGTTAACATCAGTAATCCATCTAGCAACAGTATCACGGTGAGTTCAAGCAATTATGCCTTTACAGCGAATGTCCAAAATGCAACACTTCCACAAATTAGTTTAAGTGTGAATGGAACGAACGTATCGAATTTCAACTTGTTAAACGGAAACATTTCAGCGAATGTGAATCTTTCGAACGGGAACAATGAAATAAAAGTAACAGTAAACAATGCATGCGGCACCGATACGAAAACGGTTTACATCAAATTTGAAGAATGTCTTGCTCCAGTCGTGAATATTAGCAATCCAATTACATCCAACACATCGGTAACCAATGCGAGTTACAATTTCACTGGAACTGTTCAAAACATTGGAAATGGACAAGGGATCAACTTGACTTTGAATGGCAACATCATTCCAAATGCTAGTTTCACCAATGGTCAGATTTCAGCCGTATTAACCTTAACCAATGGCTTAAATCAGATTGTACTATCAGCGGTAAATAGTTGTGGGACGGATAGTCAAACAACGAGTATTACCTTTAATCAATGCATACCACCCGTTGTGAGCATTCAAAATCCATTGAATTTATTTTATGGGGTAAATAGTCCGGTTTTTCCTTTTCAAGCAACGATTATAAACATGCCGAATACCCAAGGGATTAGCCTGACAGTTGCAGGAAGTCTGGTCTCTAATTTCAACTTAGTCAACAACAATTTCACCTCGACAATAACCTTGCCAGAAGGAGTGAATGAAATTGTGTTAACTGCAACGAATGCATGTGGAACATCTACTCAATCACGCACGATTCGTTACCAAAGTTGCATTCCACCTTTAGTGAATGTAACAACGGATCCGAGTTCTGGAAGCACAACGAATTCAACGAACCTCAATTATACAGCAACGGTGACGAACTATGCGCCAAGTACAGCTATTCAGTTGATGTTTAATGGGGCCTACCTGACAAATTTCATCAACTTGAATGGCACAATCAGTGCAAATTTGACACTTACACCAGGTAATAACGAAGTTATTTTAACAGCGACTAGTTCTTGTGGTTCGGATTCGAAATCATATCTCATCACCTTTGATGATGGAAGTCCAAACGGCGGATCAGGCAATTCCGATGGAATGATGCAGCAGAATCAGCCGACGCAAAATAAGACGAATGGACAACAATCAGGACAAGCGCCGACAATTCCAGCAAAACCAGCCCCTGCAACAGTGAAGCCGACTGTAACTCCAACACCTGTTAAACCCACGGCGGCTCCTACGCCTGTGAAACCAACCGTTGCACCCACTCCGCCGCCGCCGGTGAAACCAACCACTTCTACTCCGGCACCATCGGCGAAACCCACAGCAAGTCCAACAACTCCTTCTTCGACAAAGGAAACACCTACAACAGGTGGTGGAAATAAACCTTCAACTGGACAGCAGAGTCCACAAAATGAAACAAATCCAACCAAACCGAAAGGTGAAACAACACAAAAAGGAGGAGGCAAATAAGCCTCCTTTTTTATTCGAAATAGTAGTAATTTTCATCATTTCTTGCTATATTCGCAGTCTTAAAATTTAGTGAAATGGCAATTATCGGGAAAATACGTTCGAAATCGGGATTACTTGTTGGAGTTGTAGGACTTGCATTAGCAACATTTATCTTATCAGATTACCAACAAATGTTGGGAATAAATGAAGGTCAATATGGGATTGGGACTGTTTACGGGGAAAAAGTTGACCCGAAAGAGTATACGGTTGCAAGTGCCAAATTTCAGGAGCAAGGAAGAAACCAAGCGATGCAGAACAACAAAGAGTTCACAGATGCTGACATGGAATCTGCGAATGACAATAGCTGGAACTATTTAGTGGATTCAACCATTCTAAATAAAGAGTACGAAGCGTTGGGGATTTCAGTTTCAGAACGTGAATTAAACGCGTATTTATTGGCAACGGATGGATTCAATATTATTCAGGACTTAAATCAATTTTTTATTGATTCACTAACAGGTGTTGTTTCTCCTCAATCGATGGTGGAAGGAAGAAAAAAACTTCAGTCAACGCTAACGAAGTTAAAAACGAGCAAAGAACCACAAGCTGTTCAACAATGGAATGGAACAAAGCAATACTACATGGATACAAGAAAACGCGAGAAATACTTTGGCATTCTTGATCAAGCGGCTTACGTGACAAACCTAGAAGCGGAAGATAAATATTACTCAGCGAAAGAGACGAAATCTATATCGTTTGTTTTCCGTCCTTACACAGACATCGCAGATGCAAATATTAAGGTTTCGGAAAGCGAATTACAAGCTTACTATGATGAGCACAAAGCGGATAAAAAATATGCGATTCGTTCTTCTTCTCGCGAGGTAAAAGTATTTGATGTAGTTGTTGCTCCATCAAAAGCTGATACGAATAAAATGAATTCAACGCTAAATGAATTGAAAGCTGGATTTATTACTTCTACAAATGACTCATTGTACGTGTTGCGAAATAGTGACGTGAAAGTTTATTTCAACAACAAACGTTCAACTGCTGTTCCAGAAGGAAATCCAAAATCAAATCAATACCAAACGTATCCTATTTCTTACGATACGATTTTCAAATTAGCTGCAATTGGTCAAGTGGTAGGTCCATATGCCATGAAAGAAAATATGGTGATTTCTAAAGTAATTGGCTTTACACCGTCACGTTTGAAAGCACGTCACATTTTGTTGTCAACTGGTGGATCGAAAGACGCAAAAGTAATTGACGCAAAACGCAAAACTGCAGACAGCTTATTGAAAGTGATTAACAAGGATAACTTTGTTGCACTATCAGATAAATTCTCAGATGATACACAATCCAAAAAAGCAGGCGGAGTTATTGATAATTTCCTTGAAGGTGATAAGGTTGCAGAATTCGGTTCTTATTGTGCTACAGCTCCATTGAACAAGTTTGGAGTAGTGAAAACAGAATTTGGTTTTCACATTGTGGAAGTGATGGAAAGAGATGCTTCCAAATTTCCAGTATTGGCATCCATTTCAAAACAGTTTAAGGCTTCAGAGGAAACCATCAGCAATAAAGAAAGTGAAATCAATAATATCCTTTATAAATTGGATAGAAAAATTGGTAAAACTTCAGACTTGTTGAAAAAAGTAAGCTTGTTTGATACAATCGTGCGTCAAGCAAACTATGTTGCTCGTTCGATTATGTTAGAGGACAAAGCACCTAAAACTTACGGTTTTGCCACTTCAATGGCTTCTGACAAAATTCTTGAGTTAGCGTATAGCGAAGGTGTTGAAGTTGGATCATTGACTACCTACCCAATCAAGGATAAAGACAAGTACATTATCGGAATGGTTAGTTCCATTAAGGAAGAAGGAGAGCCAACATTTGAAAATGTGAAAGCCGAAATGGAAAGAGAGCTCATTATTGAGAAAAAAGCAAAAAGATTCATGAACCAAATGTCCAAAGGAAATTCATTGAAATCTGTAGCTAAAAAATCTAACTTAATGGTTCAAACAGCTGAGATTACCTTTGCTAATCCACAAATCGCAAACGTTGGATACGAACCAGAAATCATTGGTATGCTATTCTCTTCTGTCATGAAAGATGGCAAACGTACCTTGCCTTTAAAAGGTAAAAGCGGTGTGTACATGGTTCAAATCATGAAAACAACGAAAGCGCCAGCAAGTACTTCATTTAAAGTTGAACGTGATGAAATGACGAAAACCTTGAAAGGTTCATTCCAAGGTCAAGTTATTGGGGCATTAAGAAAAACAGCTGAAGTAGTTGACAACCGTAAACTAAATGAATTAAGATTACGTCTGTAATTACACTTTATTGATTTTTTGATGCTCAAATCGGAAATCAGATCCTTTTATAAACAAAAAAGATCCGGACTCAGTCCAAACGATATAGAAAGAATCTCTTCACAAGTCCAAGCACTTGTGAGGGATTCTTTTTCATTTAAGGAAAAATACGTTAGCCTCTTTTTACCTATTGAGCGTCAAAAGGAATTCAATACATTTGGTTTATTGGAAGACATCATGCACCAAGGAGGAAACCCCGTTGTAGCTACATCCAATTTTTCAGATCTCAGTATGCGCTTGTACCTTTATGAAGGTGAAAGCCAATTGACATTGAACAGCTTTGGTATTCCAGAACCTACTACTGGGAAGGAAATCCAAACAGCGTTATTAGACTACGTTTTTGTGCCGCTATTGGGTCTTAACGACAAAGGATTTCGAGTTGGCTATGGCAAAGGTTTCTATGATCGCTTACTCGCTCGCTGTAAGCCTGAATGTATATTTATAGGGCTTCACTTGTTCGACGAATTTATGCCGATAGACGACATTGATCCGAACGATATCGCAGTTCACATGTGCATTACTCCGAAAGGAATCTATGATTTTAGATAGAAAAGGATAAGGAAAGTATTCATTGGGAATGGTAACAATCCCAAGCTAAATAGACGCAAAAATCTTATCCATATACTTGTGGATAGAAATACTTGTCCATCTCTTTTCGATAACTACCGTTATTTTTGTTTTGAAGAAGTAGGAATGAGAACTCCATCTGCCAGAAAATTCATTTCAATTTTTGGAGCTACAATCTTATCAATTTCCGATTGAGGTGCATTCCCATCTTCTAGAAAATGTTTCTGAAGTTGAACAGAAATCGTATCGTAATAGGCTGTTCCATGAAAGTAAGCAACATTGCCAGTTTCCGTTTTTGGTGGAATACCAAAATGATCTTTGAAGCGAATACGAAGCAGGTCATTATCTGACTTTCTCACATTCACCCAACATCCTGCGCTCTGACAAACATTCACGATTGGAGCATAAAAGGTAAAGGTATCTTGCTGCGGATTTTGGTTGAATTGTTTCACCATGTCATCCATTGAAATAGCTTGAACACTATCTACCTTTGTTGGACCGTATTGTTTAAATGCCTCCTTTTCGGAGCCACAACTTTGTAGAATGAATCCAATGCTTACCATGCACGCGAAAAAAGTTCTCATTTTTCAAGGAAATTTTGATAGAAATCTTGTAATTGGTATGATTTTCCATCAACCAACACTGATTGAATTTGATTAGCAGATAAAAAACGTAGGATTACACGACGTGATTCAGGTGTATTGGTCACCATCTGAAATGTTGCCACGTGATTTTTTGAATTAAAGTCAACAAAGAAAAACGGTTCGTAATACTTTGCAAAACTCGCTACATCTTCTGGACTCAATTGATTCGGCAAGGTAACCTCGATTTTCCCTGAAGCAACACCTGATTTCAAGTTTTTAGAAGAGGGACAACTAGCCGTGTTGGTTGTTTGACCAAAAGAAATTGAACCCGTCAAAAAGAAAAGGATTCCAAAAAGCACATGTTTCATAGCGAGATGGTTTAATATCGTATGTGCTAATCTACAAAATATTTTGCAATTTTGAATCCAATGGCAAATTTATTAGCATACTTTGAACTCGGACGCATGGAAGCAGGTTGCGATGAAGCAGGTCGTGGCTGTTTAAGTGGTCCCGTAGTGGCCGCTGCCGTTATTCTAGACCCCACTAAACCCATTGCGGCACTCAACGACTCAAAGCAAATTAACGAGAAAAATAGACTGCTGCTCCGTGATCAGATTATGAGTGAAGCCATTGCCTACGCCATCGGAATCGTTTCTCACGGAGAAATTGACGAAATCAATATTCTAAATGCTAGTTTTCTCGCAATGCATCGTGCGGTAGACCAATTGACCCATAAACCGGAATTTTTGCTCATCGATGGGAATCGCTTCAGAGCATATCCAAACATTCCTCATGCCTGTATCATCAAAGGAGATGCGAAATACCAATCCATTGCAGCCGCATCGATTTTAGCCAAAACAAAAAGGGATGAAATCATGGAGGAATTACATGGTGATTTTCCCGTTTACCAATGGAAAAAAAACAAGGGATATCCAACAATTGAACACCGTTCAGCCATCGAAAAATACGGCCCTAGTCCTCATCACCGCATGACTTTTCGCTTGCTCGCAGATAAAAGTCAACTTGATTTATTCGAGTAAACATTTCCTTGTTAATTTAAATCGCTGCAGACATTCTACGAACGACGATTTCAAGGTATTTTTGAATAAATACGTGAAATGATGAAACGGTTGCTTCTTGCCATATTAGGCATGTTCTTGATTACTTGGATAAGTTTTGTGTCTTACGACTTACTACAAAAAGAAAACACCCATAATTTCAGAGCTTATTTTCAAGTTGCCGATGGATCAATTTGGGCAATCCATCAGCCCAATGAAGTGAACTGGAATGATCATGGAATTCAAACATTGTCGCTGAATCAAGCACTCTACTCTTCCTTGTCCATACGTGTTCATGAACCCTGCTCCTATTTTTTTAGTTCAAAAAACGTGCTGTTCTTATTGGAAAAAAGAAGCTCATGGTCAAAGAAGGAAATTCAAGAACTCTTTCAAAATGGCTTATTTCCGTTTGAACTAGGAAAGTTAAACTCATTCGAATATGGAAAACTACATGGTATTTTTAAAGGAAATCAATTATTAATTTACGAAGGTGAACTTGGTGAAGCGAATGAACAATCGTTCCGAGTAGATACAAAAGCAAGCCTCAGTCGTGTTCTTCTATCTGCTGAAAAAAATGGGGGACGTGTGAGCGACATTTACCTAAAAAAAGGACGAATTTATACGTACACCAAGAGCGCTATCAGCAAGAATACCATCAAGGAATTAGATGACCGTCGAATTTTCGCACCGGTTGTCCCGTCTACTATCGAAAGTTATTCCTTTTATGAACGTTCCTATTTAGCAAAAGTGGACCCCGTTTTTGCGCATTCGGTGTTTTCAAAACAAATGATTTCTAGTGGAGTCGTATTTGTGACAAAAGACAAGCACTGTGCGGCTATATTTGATTACCAAGAAGATTACAGTCCTATCGATATATTAAACGAACACCTTCAAATAGAAGGTTCGGATGAACTAAGTGCCGAATACAAGCACCTGCGTTTTGCAAAAATCATGGAGGAATACAACGACAGGAGTTCACAGAATCCTTCGTTGCATATTGCCTTAATAGATGGATTCGCTGTCGTTTCTACTTCCAAAGAATTCTTGGATTACGTCATTTCAGAAGCAGAACTTTCAAATACACTTTCTCAAGATGAAAAAAGAACAGCTACCGTTTATGGCAACCTACCGAAAAAAGTAGCTTTTCGACAAGTATCCAAATCGAAGCAACAGTCCATTAGCGTTTATGGGAAAAAGTTGGTGGAAACGAGTTGCCAATTGATTGATGTCGTGGACCGCAAAGAAAATCAGAAAATCAAGGATTACTTTGTCATGAATCCTGGTGTGCGTGTAATTGACTTTGCGGCATTTCCGGAAAGAGGAAATGTCATTGCACTGACCGAAAATCACACCTTGGTTGGCTACATTAACGGATTAAAAAAATGGGAGAAACCATGTCCTCAAGAGGTGCTTTCCATGCAACTTATTGATATAGGTCAGGCTTATGTTTCAGTTCAATTCGCAACAGAAACCCAACTCTTCGATAAAACCGGACGTCTTGTTTCTCGCATGACCTCACAAAACGACATTACTCCAAGCTCCTATTTCGCTAAGAACAAAATGGAATTTGTCGTGGCGAATACCGATAAAAGTATACAGTTACTGAACGATAAAGGGACAGTCATCAAACCTTTCCAAGTGAACGGAACCATTAAACAAATTGCCGCGACCACACAAGGGAAAAAACCCTTACTCGGCATACTCACTTCAACAATGTACTACACGATTGACTTAGAGAAACGTAAAACGCTGAGCAAGTTGAATATAGATAGTACTTATTGCCTCATCAATACAGGAATAGATTTAATTCCAACTTCCATTCGAAATTCCAGCGTAACGATGATCAAAAATGGCAAGACCACACAATTTTCTACGAAAAGCAACGTTAAACTGCTCGGGTCTTATCTGTTAAACAAGGAGTTAACATTTGTTTTTTCCAGGGGAAAAGAACTATACGCTTATCAAAACGGAAAAATCATTTGGGAAAAAACCATTCCTGCGCAAGAAATTAGCGCTTTAAGTATCCAAAAATCAAAAAATGGGACGCCAATTCTTTGTATTCTTGATGCCCTTGAAAATGAATTATATATATTTGACCAACTCGGACGCGCTAGTGACCAAAATGAACGCCATGGTGAAATAAAAGTACAAGTGAGTCCTTTCGGGACAAACGCCTACTCCATCACAACGTATTTAGGTTCCTACCTCATCCAATATACCAAGCAATAAACTATGAAAAAACTACTCATCTGTCTCTCCCTTTTTGCTGTTCAAGCAAAATTTCACGCGCAAAGTTACCTCGGACTTGGATCGAGCAACTATGCTGGCGTCATTGGTAACCAAGTGAATCCAGCAAGTTTTGTCGATGGACGTTACAAATTTGACATGCTCCTTTTTGGAGCAAACATGAATGTTTATCAAAACTTTGGGTATTTTGACGCAAATGCCATGCGTAACGCTCAAGGAGGAAAAGGATATGGCTGGTATAAATCATTTGGTGATCAAAATATATTTAATGCTTGGTCGCAACCAGATTCTAGCTTTATTGATCGTTTTGTCGTTCATAACTACGATGAAACCTCCATAAAAACACTTGGGGCGAACATCAACTTCCAAGTGGACCTGTTAAATACAATGTTTCATGTCAATGAAAAAACGGCAATTGGATTTAATGTTAGAAACAGAACGATTGTCAATGTGGACAACATGGATCCAAAGTTGGCCGTTTTAGCAGAGGACGGATTAGAGCACCCCAGTTTATGGAACGCCGTTTACAATGAACAATTATTCAACGTAAATTACATGACTTGGACGGAAGTTGGATTCAACTATTCTCAAGTGTTAATCGATAACAAAGAACATTTCTTAAAAATTGGCATCGCACCAAAAGCGTTGCTCGGACATGCAGCAGCTTATGTTTACACGGATGACTTCTCCTATAATTTGGTCAATGAGGATACTTCCCAATACTTGACAGGTACGTTTGATTACGGTTATTCCAACAACATCAATGGAATCATTAATGATGGAATAGCTGGACAAAACCCAAGTTTGGCAAACCTAATTGACCCATCGTCGAAATTAGGTTTTGGCCTAGATATCGGAGCTGTATACGAATGGCGTCCAAAATATGCAAAGTTCAAATACGACATGGACGGCGAAACCAATTTATGGCGACGAGATGAAAATAAGTACAAACTACGTGCAGGATTATCCATTGTAGATATGGGAAGCATGAAATTCACAAAAGGTGGATTAAGCCGTAATTTTGCCGTAAACACCTCGAATTTATTTAACCTACAAACCTTTAATACGGCGACTAGCCTAGAAGGATTTGACGGGATAATTGACAGTTTAATCCAACAATCTTCTAATGCTGGAAACAAAGAATGGGTTTCGCTTCAAGACCCATCTCAAACTTTCAGAATGCGCACACCAACTGCGGTAAGTTTTCAATTCGATTACCAGATTTGGAAAGGATTTTACATCAATGCTACTTCCATGGTGAATGTGATTCCAAAAGGGAAGGACTCCAAAGTGAAAACGGCAAATCAGTTTTCCATTACACCAAGTTTTGATAGTCCTTACTTCGGTGTATACATGCCGATTTCGATGAATCAATACAGTGGAATGAAATATGGTTTAGCAACGCGAATCGGTCCAGTCATTTTAGGAATTACCGATATGAAAACCCTCTTGGCAAAAAATAAAGTGAGCGGAATTGAACTTTATGCTGGTGCACGTTTTCCAATCCTTTATCACCGAGTAAAAGACAAGGACAACGACAAAGTTTCTAATCGAAAAGATGAATGCAAGGATGTTCCTGGAACATGGGCATTCAAAGGTTGCCCAGATACGGACAATGATGGCATTCCAGATTCTGATGATGACTGTATTAACGAAGCAGGAACTAAAGAATTCAATGGCTGTCCCGATAAAGATGGTGATAAAATCATCGACAAAAAAGATGCCTGTCCAGATGTTGCCGGATTAAAAGAATACAAAGGATGCCCAGATACAGACGGTGATAAAATCATTGATTCAGAGGACGCTTGTCCGACCGTTGCTGGATTACTCGCACTCAAAGGATGTCCAGATCGTGATGGCGATAGCGTCCAAGATGCAGAAGATGCGTGCCCAGATAATGCTGGTCCAAAAGAAAACAAAGGTTGTCCGGACAAAGATGCCGATGGCGTTTATGACTTCATCGATGAATGTCCAGATGTCGCTGGCCCTCAAGAAAATCGTGGTTGTCCATACAAAGACGGTGACAACGATGGAATCTTAGATAAAGACGATGATTGTCCGACCTTAGCTGGACCGGCAGCCAACAAAGGTTGTCCGTATAAAGACAGCGATAAAGACGGACTACTAGATAAAGATGATGATTGTCCGAATACACCAGGTCCTAAATCAAACAAAGGGTGTCCAGTGATTGAACAAGCCGTTATTGAAGTATTAAAAACAGCATTCGACAACTTAGAATTCGAAGTAGCGAAAGATGTTATTTTAGATGGATCGAAAGTTTCTTTAGGCGAATTAGCCGAAGTGTTGAAGAAAAAACCAACGTGGAAACTCGAAATTACCGGACACACAGATAATCAAGGTGACGATACCGCTAATATGCTTCTTTCTAAAAAACGTGCAGAAGCGGTGAAGGTCTATCTTGTTTCACAAGGAATCGATGCAACACGTTTCGTCATTCAATATTACGGTGAAACAAAACCAATCGCATCAAATGAGACACCGGAAGGACGTCAGAAAAACAGACGTGTGGAAATGAAAGTGGTGTTCGACTAAACAAAACATACAAGGATGGAAGATAAATGGAGGGCAATTGTCCTCCATTTATCATGTTAAGAATATGTTAATCTAAATACTTATTCTATTAACATAACCTTAACTTTTGATTAATTTTCGTATTAAAATGTCGGCGTTCCTTTGCAAAGTGAATTAACACCATTTTATGAAGAACTTTTTCCGCTTTTTTTCCTTAGTAATTTTCAGTTCTATTCAACTTATTTCTCTTGCTCAAACCGGGGTTATTTCCGGGAAAATCACATCTGATGGAACAAATGAAGCGATTTTGGATGCAAAAATAACGGTTATTGGGGCTTCCAAGGGTGCATTCACAGATTTGAATGGGGATTACGTGATTCGTGATTTAATTCCAGGGACATATACTTTACTATTCAGCTCAGGTGGTTATCAAAAAATGGAAATGTCCGATGTGGTAGTAAAGGCAAAAGGAAATACAATAATTAATGCCAGTTTGATTTACAACGTATCTACAAAACAAGAGGTTATCATTAAAACCAAGGTAAATACAGAGTCTAACATAGGTACCACTCAAATGCAATATAAGAGCAATGTCATGATGGACATTATTCCAGCACAACTTATTCAGAGAAGTCCGGATAAAACAGTTGGAGATGCGTTAAAAAAAATAAGTGGTGCGAGTATCCAAGACAATAAGTTCGCCATTATTCGAGGATTGAACGACCGTTACAATGCGGCCTATTTAAATGATGCTCCGCTTCCGTCTTCTGAATCTGACAGAAAAGCTTTTGCTTTCGACATTTTTCCAGTAAATATGTTGGAGAATCTGGCTATTGTAAAAACAGCATCAGCTGACCTACCTGGAGAATTTGCCGGTGGAATTATCCAAATTAAAACAAAAAATATTCCTGTTGAGAATTTTCAATCCATTTCAATTTCCGGAGGATATAATACCATTACAACTTTTAAAGACCGAAAATATGCTAAAGAAGGCAAGTTAGATTGGCTTGGACTTGATGACGGGTCAAGAGCTATGCCCTCTTCAATTCCATCCGTATTAGATTTCCCATCCTTAATGAGCGACCAAGCAGCTTTAGCGAAATCATTTCAATCAAATTGGAAGTTAAGTGATGCTACTTTTATGCCGAACTTTAGTCTTCAATACGCCGGTGGGTATCGAAAAGAATTTAAGAATAAAAAAGAATTTGGATTTATTGGTTCCCTGTCCTACAACAAAAGCAACAACTATAACGAAACGACTCGTAAATCTTTTACAGATAATTCAGGAGGATCTGGGACCTCACAAATTGAGAATCAGTTTTTTGATAAAGTGTATTCAACACAATTACTAACAGGTTCTATGTTGAATTTGTCCTTAAAGTTGAATGCTAAAAACAGTTTGAGTTTTAAAAATCTTTATACGATTAACACCGATAATCGCATTATTAATCGAACTGGGGAAATTAATCCATTAGACTTGAATCCTTCATTGCTTCGTTCCAATGCCAATTGGATGACAATCAACCAAATCTTCTCATCCCAGCTTAATGGGCAGCATGCCATTGATAAGGATGGCAAAATGAAAATTGATTGGATGTTGGGATTAAGTAACATTCAACGTAGTATTCCAAACTTGCGCAGAAACATATATTCTCGCATGAAATATGTGAATGATCCAAGTAGTCCAGATTACCATGACACCATGTATGTTGCAAATATTTCCCAAACAAATGTCGGACCTGATTATGGTGGTAACATGTTTTTTTCAAATAACAAAGAAAATATGTCTAGTTTCAAAGTGAATTTCACCAAAGAAATTTACCATCAAGATTCAACCAAACAAGAGAAAAAACCAAAACTGGAATTTAAAACAGGTATTTTCGTTCAATTAAGAAACCGCGATTTCCAAGCACGTCAATTAGGCTATACCAAATATGGTGCTGTTGGAGGGTCAACGAATTTCAATACAAACCTGCTTTATTTACCTGAAGATTCCATTTTTCAGATTCAAAACATGGGACTTCTATCTCCGGGTGTGGGTGGATTTAAACTTTCGGATGGTACAAAAGCTTCTGATTCCTATACTGCCAATTCTCAATTATATGCGGGATATATTTCGATAATGCAACTATTTGGAAAAAACAAAATCCTTTATGGTGCACGTTTAGAAGACTTTACTCAAAACTTAGATGCAAGACGCGCAGACAAATCACCTTTGGCTGTTCATATGCATAATTTAGATGTGCTTCCTTCCTTAAATTTCATTCACAACTTCAACTTGCAAAAAGTCCTGCGAGTAAGTGCATCTCAAACCTTAAATAGACCGGAATACCGAGAATTAGCACCATTTGCATTTTACGACTTTAATACACAATTCGTTCTTTCTGGAAACGATTCCCTAAAAAGAGCTAAAATCACTAATGTAGATGTACGCTATGAGTTCTATCCTGGTAAAGGACAACTTATCTCAATAGGGACATTTTACAAGTACTTTGTAAATCCAATCGAGCAAATTACACGTCCAGATGTTTTGAATGAGATTTCTTACAAAAATGTTCCAAACGCGACAAATTATGGACTAGAGTTCGAAATCAAGTCTAATATTGGTGCTTTACTTAAATTGGATACTGCCTCAAATTGGAATCAATTTGAATTTTTCTCCAATCTTGGTTTCATTCATTCTGTTGTTGATGTATCTCAAAATATTGGAACCCCTTATGACTCTCGTCCACTTCAAGGACAATCCCCGTATGTCTTGAATTGTGGGGTCATCTATAAGACTTTGAATAATTTTACGTTAGCTTTGAATGTAAACCGCGTTGGATCTAGAATGTACATTTTAGGAAGTGTATTGCAGCCAGATATTTGGGAGAAAAGCAGAACTTTCCTAGATTTTCAAATTGCTAAATCATTTAATGAAGGTAAACTGGATTTGAAATTAAATTGTCAAAATATTTTAGCTCAACGCTTGATTTTTTATCAAAATAATTTCAATTCTACTCCAGAAGTGAATGCATTTCAAAAAATTGGAAATTACTTATTTACAGGGGAATCAAGTGGACAAAATCGCTTCGATAAAAACCAAGATGACTTAATTTGGAATACAAAATTTGGTAGAACGATCAGTTTTTCACTTACCTACAAATTTTAATCCTTAACATTCCCTTTTCATTACCTTCATATATTCATATTTTCTTAACGATTAGTTAGTATTAACATAGGATTATGCTAACATTGAGTCTAAATCAAAGGCAGAACTTTGTCTTGCATAAAAAAAATTAAGAAAAATGAAAAAATTTACGTTTACCGCGTTAAGCTTCTGTGTAAGTCTTATCGCTTTTGGTCAGAGCTTCTTTCAGCCGACTAATTACAGAGGAGCATTCGCTCCAGCTCCTACAGCACAATGGACCGATACATGGACAAACTGGGACCCGCAAAATACGGTTTACCAAAGTTCGAACATAACGGTTACCGCTGCCATCACTACAAACACCACTTGGACCTCGAACAATGTCTATTTGTTACAAGGTCAAATTTACGTTAAAAACGGAGCAACTTTAACTATTCAACCGGGAACAGTTGTCATGGGTGACAAAAACACAGCTGGATCTGGATTATTTATTACTCAAGGTTCTAAATTAATTGCTGATGGAACAGTAACGAACCCAATTGTATTTACTTCAAATCAACCTGTTGGACAACGTGCCTTGGGCGATTGGGGTGGTATCATTATCATGGGTAAATCAACCAATAACAATGCTGGAGGAATCGCAAACATTGAGGGTTTAGCGCCAACGTTTGATACTCAATATGGTGGAGGACTTAATCCAGATGCAAATGACAACTCAGGTATTCTTCGTTATGTGAGAATTGAATTCCCTGGGTATGTTTATCAACCAAATAAAGAAATCAATGGGTTGACAATGGGCTCTGTTGGACGTGCAACAACTATCGATTTCGTTCAAGTTTCTTTCTCAAATGATGATGCATACGAGTGGTTTGGTGGAACTGTTAATTGTCGCCACTTAGTGTCTTACCGTAACTTAGATGATGATTTCGATACGGATAATGGATTCTCTGGCTTGGTGCAATACTGTCTATCTGTTCGTGATCCATTGATTGCTGATAATCCAACAGTTTCTACATCAGAAGGATTTGAGTCAGATAACGATGCTGCCGGTTCAGCAAATAGCCCTCAAACATCTGCAATGTTCTCTAACGTAACTTACGTTGGTCCATTAAGAGGAAATACTGCAGCAACAGTTGCTTCTGGATACAGAAGAGGTGCACGTATCCGCCGCAATTCCGGATTAAAAATTTACAATAGCATCTTCATGGATGGTCTTCGTGGAATCCATATCGATGGAACAGCATGTGAAGGAAATGCAAATAATGGTGTTTTGAAATATAAAAACAACTTAGTTGCGGGTCATTTAACGAATTATTCTGTTGAGAAAAACACGGGAAGTACGTTCGCAATCGCAGCTTGGTTTGGAACAAATAATAATGACTCATTATCTTCGTCTGCAAACATCTTAACACTTCCTTACGGTGTGAATAACACGTATTTGAGCCCAGACTTCCGTCCTGTAACTGCTTCAAGTGCTTTGTCAAACATCTCTTTTCTTGATGCTTCATTAAACCCAGTAACTATCCCTGCCCCCACAACCACTGCAGTAATTAACCTATGTCAAGGAGCAACAGCTTCCGCATTAACGGCAACTGGAAACCAAGATTGCACAATCAACTGGTTCACAACAGCAATAGGTGGGACAAGTATACCTGCTCCAACGCCTTCAACTACCACGACAGGTACATCAAATTACTATGTGTCTCAAACAAACGCTTTAGGTTATGAAGGTCCACGTACAATGGTTACCGTAACTGTAAACGCTTTGCCTGCAATACCAACAATTACGGCAAACGGAGCAACAACGTTCTGTACAGGTGGTTCAGTGGAATTGGCCTCTAGTTCAACTACAGGAAACGTTTGGTCAACGACAGCAACTACATCAACGATTACCGTTACAACTTCTGGATCTTACTCTGTAACAGTAACAGATGTAAACGGATGTGCTTCAACTTCTGCTGCTACAACAGTGAACGTTTCTAACGCTCCAGCTCCTACGATCAATGCTACAGCAACTGAAGCTTGTACTGGTGATGTAGTTACAATCACAGCTTCAACTTCTGATAGCTACTTATGGTCAACTGGTGCAACAACACAAAGTATTGACGTTACTGCAACTACTGCTAACGTAAACGTTGTCACAACAAATGCAAATGCATGTAACGGTGTTGGTGCTTCTGCTCCAATTACAGTAACATTCAATGCAACTCCAACTGCTGCTGGAACAATGACATTAGCTGGAAATGTTGCGACATTTACCAATACATCTACTGGAGCAACTTCTTACTCTTGGGATTTTGGTGACTTCACAAATTCTTCTGCTGCAACACCTGCTCACGCATATGCTGTGAACGGAACATACACAGTTGTTTTGACTGCTATCAACGGAAACTGTACAGACACGACAATCTTCTTAGTTGATGTAACAGTTGGATTAAATGAAATTGCTACAAGTTCAAACTTGACAATCTTCCCTAATCCAACAAACGAAACAGTAAACGTTGCGTTTGATCAAAACACAAATGACCTAATTCAAATCGAATTAATCGATGCAACTGGTCGTGTTATTGAGCAGAATCAATCTATTGAAATTGGTGCTAACAATGTATCATTCGATGTAACAACTCTTTCTTCAGGATTCTACACAGTACGTTTGACAAATGCAAACGGCACCGAGAATCAGAAATTGATGATTCAAAAATAGTCTCACTTATGGCTGCTAAACTTCGGTTTAGCAGCCTTTTTTTAAACCCTATGGAAAACGCGAAAGGACATACCATTTTAATCGTTGACGATGAACCAGATATCCTGGAATTCCTTTCCTATAATATCCGTAAGGAGGGATTTAAAGTATATGTGGCTTCCAATGGACAAGAAGCTTTACGAATTGTTCAGCAAATAAATCCTTCGCTGATTTTGTTAGATGTCATGATGCCTGTCATGGATGGGATTGAAACCTGTCAAATCATTCGCAAAGATTTAAATCTAAACCAACCCATTATTGCTTTTTTAACCGCACGCACTGAGGACTACGCTCAAATTGCAGGCTTTGAAGCAGGAGCGGATGATTACATCAATAAACCAATAAGACCAAGGTTACTGTTGAGTAAAATTGATTCATTGCTCAGAAGAACCAAAACATCCGAAAAACAAGTAGATTCAGCTGTTCAAATTGACCGAGATAGATTTCTTGTCGTTGTAAACGGTGAGTCCTTAACATTACCTAAAAAGGAATTTGAACTACTCGAATTACTTGCTAGCAGACCCGGAAAGGTCTTTAATAGAGATCAAATTCTTTCTGTAGTTTGGGGTAATGAAACCATCGTTGGAGAGAGAACCATCGATGTTCATATTAGAAAATTGCGTGAAAAGCTTGGAGATGATTATATTCGCACTATAAAAGGTGTCGGATATACCTTCAAGGATAAATGAAAACAGCAAGACCAAGCGTACTAATTTTTTATGGAAGTTTAGCTTTTATGCTTATCAACTTCATGATGACACTACTTGTTCATAATAGCATTCTCCCCTTGAGCAAAAACCTCATCATTGCCATACCCGTTTTATCGGGAATCTTTGCTTACCTCGTTTTTTATTTCCTATTAAAAGGATTTATACAATACCGACTTTCCCTTATCTACCGATCTATTCAGATTAAACAACCGGAGAATGTCACTTTCGCTAAATCGATTGACTCCCTTATGGAAGATGCCGAAAAGAATGTGGCAGAATGGAAAGAAAATAGTACCATTGAAATATCCAAACTAAAAGAACAAGCTGCCTTCCGAAAAGAATTTCTAGGAAATTTAGCCCACGAATTAAAAACCCCTGTTTTCTCAATCCAAGGATACTTACTCACCTTGCTTGATGGCGGTCTAGAAGATCCCAATGTAAATCGAGCTTTTTTGGAACGAGCATCGAAATCAACTGAAAGAATCACCGGAATTCTTGAAGACCTTGATCAAATTACACGAATGGAAACGGAAAATCTGCGTCTCGAAATTCGTTCCTTTGACATTATTGAATTAATGAAAGAGACCTTCGAGTCTTTTGAACTCATCGCCAAAGAAAAAAATTACCAGTTACTTTTTGAGAAAACCTTCACGTCCAAATACGTTCAAGCCGACCGAAATAAGTTAGGACAAGTGTTCACGAACTTAATTTCAAATGCCATCTCATACGGCAAGGAAAATGGAACGCTCATTGTTTCTGTTTTAGATATCAGCGACCACTTCCTTTTAGAGTTTAAAGATAATGGTCCCGGAATTGAGCCTCACCACCTCTCTCGTTTATTTGAGCGCTTTTACCGTGTGGAAAAAAGTAGAAATAGAAATGAGGGTGGTTCTGGACTCGGACTCGCCATCGCAAAGCACATTGTCGAATCTCACGGTCAATCCATTCAAGTTAAAAGTCAAGTTGGCGTGGGAACAACCTTTGTTATTACCGTGGAGAAAAGTAAAAATACAGGTCCAGTTAGCTCGCGTGGCATTCCTTTGAAATAAATAGCCGGATTTATTCCTACCTTTATTTCCAAGCTTAAACATGAGTCAATCCGAAAAACAAATCTTCTCGCTCAAACAAGTCGTACAGTCCATCCAAAAGACGATTGAAGAACGCTATTCAACCAATTATTGGGTGAAAGCAGAAATGCACAAGATGAATCGGTATCCTAGTGGACACGCTTTTCCTGAACTCGTTCAAAAAGATGACGGGAAAATTGTCGCACAAATAACGGGAACAATTTGGAAACAACAACTCGAACGAATCAACGAAGCCTTTATCAATGTTGTAAAGGAACCATTACAAGATGGGAAAACCTTGCTTTTATTGGTCAAGATCAATTATCATCCAACTTTTGGACTCACCCTTCAAATTTTAGACATCGATCCCTCCTATTCTCTCGGAGAATTGCAACGAGAACGTGAGGAAACATTGAAAAAGTTGGAGTCCTTAAAGCTCATCAACCGCAATCAATCCAGAGAATTTCCGCTTTTACCCAAACGGATTGCCATCATTTCTGGAGATTCAAGTAAAGGACTCTCTGATTTTTACCAAGTACTACAAGAAAATCCTTACCATTACTTCTTTGAAACTTCGCTTTTCGAAGCATACGTCCAAGGGGATTTAGCAGTGAATTCCATTTGTGCTGCACTAAAAAAAATAGAAGAATCCATTGACCAATTTGATGTGGTTGTGATTGTTCGCGGCGGTGGAGCTGAAGTTGGCATGACTTGCTACAATCATTTTGACCTGTGTAAGGCTATTGCCTCCTTTCCTATTCCAGTTCTGACAGGAATTGGGCATTCCACGAATTTAACAGTAGCCGAATTGGTCGCTTTTCGAAATGCCATTACACCGACAAAATTAGCGGAGTTCTTGGTATTGACTTTCCGTGAATTTGATTTGGACATTCAACAATTGACCAAACAACTATCTTTGGAAAGCGAACGATTACTTGCGATCAAAAATCAGAAACTTGTTGCACAAGCAAATGGATTGATCCAAGTTGTTCAAAAAAGAGTGAGAAATGCGAAAGAACGTTTTTTATCCCTACAATTTCAAGTACAACATCAAAGCAGAAGCCAATTAACAAAACACCAACAATCGATTGAAAACCAAGAGACGCGGTTGAAACCTCAAGTGCTTTTTTTCTTGGAAAAAGAAGAACAAAAAGTTCATCGGCTAGAAGAAAAAGTACAGTTTTTAGATCCGATTCATGTGCTCAAGCGTGGATATAGCATCACACGAATCAATGGAAAAGCAATTGATGAACATGTGCTTATTGAGATCGACGCCGACATTGAAACCCAAACCATTCAAGGAACAATCTCCTCAAAAGTTACTTCAATTCTGAAAACGAATTAATGTGTTCGGGTCATCGATTCCGGAACGCAAATAATAAAATCTGCGCGTCCTAGGTGTTCTTTATCTAGTTTGCGGACATCCTCTTGTGTAACAGTTGAAATAGTCAAGACCCGAATATCCGGCTGTTTTTGCTGCACATACCAAAGTATCCCTTGGTGAAAATCAGAATGAAAAGCACCGTTAAAATGCAAATGAACACTTCCCTCTTTTCTTCCAGGATTCGCTAAAATAAATTGAGCCATCGTTGCATCCTTGAACGCCTGCGACTCCACCATGTTCATCCCCATATTTACGCCCATATGTCCACCCATCGTGAAAACCTCTCGATACTGAGAAAGCGTCGTGTCTACCTTGAAATCAATAGGTGCCATTTGCGCTTTGATGGTCCAACTTAAGGTATCTAATGCTTTTCTGCCCTTCTTAAACAACAGCGAAGCATATTTTCGCTGAACATTTGATGCCACACAAAACAACTTATTGGTTTTGGCAAATTCGACGATTGGCGCATAATCCGTCTCGTAATTAGGCCAAAGTCGCATCGTATCTTTGAACTGTTTTGCCGTTAAATTACCCGTCAAATATTGACTCAACAATTCTTGTTGGTCTTGCTCAAACATTTCAAATCCCAATTGTAAGTTTGATCCAACTTCCGCGTACATTTCTTTCGTTAATTCCAGTTGCAACCAATGCGAAATTGGATTGTCATGAAATTCACCAAATAAGACAAGTTCCTTGTTCTCACTCGCATCGACAAGCTTTTCAAATGTCGTTTTTTTGCCATTGGCAGTGTAGATAACATATGCAGGTTTATCTTGAGAAAAAAGTTGATGTATCTGAAAAAGAGACATTACGAGAAGGATGAGACTAAGTTGTTTCATTTGAAAGGATTAAGTTTTGTTCGACTAAATTTAATATATTTGATATAACCAAGGTGATTTATTCAATCACTTTTCGGTTTTTAACTAAACTGGATTTCACATGAGGATTTTATTTTTCACACTTTTATTCATTTGCACCAATACATTCGCCCAAACATGGAGTGGTGAAGTCGCGCAAATTTTCTACAATAAATGTACGAAATGCCATCATCCAGGTGGTGCTGCGCCAAGCTCGCTCATGACCTTTAATGATGTGAGTCCAATGGCATCACTGGTATACCAATGCATCAACACCAATGAAATGCCGCCATGGCCACCGGATAATAACTACCAACAATATTTACACAATCGTTCTTTGAGTGCTTCAGAGAAATTGACCATTTTAACGTGGCTAGATCTTGGTTTTCCGGAGGGAAATGCGGCCGCTACTCCTCCTCCGCCCGTTTATTCGAATAGTTCCTATTTAGGAAATGGGGATTTGACTGTTCAAATTCCAACATATATGAGTAAGGCCCTTTCGCATGACGACTATGTGTGTTTTTCCATTCCAACAAATTTGACGCAAAACAGAATCATTAAAGCTGTAGAGGTGATTCCAGGAAACCGAGAAATCGTGCACCATGCGCTCGTTTATGTTGACCCAACAAGTGTAGAAAGTACGGATACGCTCGATGGAAATTGTGCGAGTCCGAGTAACGCTTCCACCAAATTAGTCACCGGATTTACACCAGGGGCAACTCCAATGATCTTACCATCGGTAGATCCACTTAAATTAGGTATCGACATTGGACCAGGATCGAGTATTTACCTGACTATGCATTATCCCATGGGAAGTTATGGGGAGTTTGATAGCACAAAAGTTATTTTTCACTTTTATCCTTTAGGCACAACTGGTGTGCGGCAAATTTCCGCAGGACCGCTCATAGCGGATAATAACTTTACACTACCCGCCAATCAGGAAACAAACTTAACAGCACAATTCCCCCCGAGCGGAACAGGGCTACCATCCAATTATTCCGTCCTTTCTGTTTTCCCCCATATGCATTTGATCGGAAAGAACATTAAGGCTTATGCTTACAAGCAAAACTTGGATACCATTCCGTTCATCAATGTTCCTAAATGGGATTTCATGTGGCAGGATTTTTATTTTTTCCAGCACATGCAAAAAGTTCCAACTGGATACAAATTGAAGGGAGAAGCAACGTTCGACAATACCTTGAACAATCTGAATAACCCAAACAATCCACCTCAAAACGTATATAGTGGATTTAACACAACAGATGAAATGTTTCTGGTTTACTTTCATTACCTACCTTATCAAAACGGTGATGAAAACTATGACTTAAATCAATTTGTTAATGCAAGTGTTGAAGAGTATCTACCCAATGAGTCCGGTTCCATTCAAGTATTCCCGAATCCATTCAACAAAGGTTGCGATATTCACTTACCGGAGGTGCTTGGTGTTAATGATCAAGTTTACCTATACTCCTCATCTGGAGAATTGATTCGGAAACTGACTAATGTCAACGGTATTCAAGACTTACATTGGGACGGAAACAATGACCAAGGAAACCAGGTGTCGAACGGGATTTTCTATGTTTCCGCTAAAATTGGCAATGAATTGTTGTCAAAAAAGATAATGAAATTGGATTAATTTGCTCGAATTAACAGAATTTTCATATTTTTGCAACCCTGATGGTCTCATGGCCGAGCGGTTAGGCACCGGTCTGCAAAACCGTCTACAGCAGTTCGAATCTGCTTGAGACCTCTGATAAAAAGCCCTGACAATTATGTCTGGGCTTTTTTATTTGCCATCAATTTTCCGTCAAAAAAACTTTAGAAAGGTTAAGATTCTGTTAAGTTTTTTCGGTTAGATTTATGTAATATTCGCGTTTTAGCATCATATTAAGTGAATTAGGTATTAAATATGATTAAAATGACGGAGAAACGAAACTTTCTGCGCTTAAGTTAGTTTAGGAACTAACAAAAGTTTTATATATTTGGCATTCGAAAAATTTAAAAAATTAGAAACATTAAAATCTATTTATCATGAACAAAAACAAAAAGACGGCAGGAGGATTTTCAGCAATCGTTTCGTTTCTCGCTATTGCTATTGCATTAGTAGCAGGAGCATTGATTTACAGTAAAGTTTTTGGAGATCCAAGTAACTTCGTTGACAACGATCCTTTAGGTGAACCAATGGAAGGCAACCTATACGGAGTAATCTACAAAGGTGGATTCATCGTACCAATTCTAGTTGCAATCAACTTAATCATTATCATTTTCTCTATCGAGCGTTTAGTTACTTTGTTATTAGCAAATGGTAAAGGAAATACAGACAAATTCATCGCGGCGATCAAAGGTCACATGGATAAAAAAGATTACAAAGCAGCAATCGCACAATGTGACAAACAAAAAGGTTCATTGGCTAATGTTGTACGTGCTGGACTTGAGAAATACGAGCACATCAACGGTGATTCAAGCTTGACGAAAGAACAAAAATTAGAGTCTTTGAAAAAGGAATTAGAAGAAGCTACATCTTTAGAGTTGCCAATGCTTTCTAAAAACTTAGCCGTTCTTTCTACAAGTGCTTCTGTTGCAACCTTAATTGGTTTGATTGGAACAGTACTAGGGATGATTCGTTCATTTGCTGCGATGTCTAAAGGTTCGCCAGATACAGCTGCTCTTGCAACAGGTATCTCTGAGGCCTTGATCAACACGGCATTCGGTATTACCGCGTCAACGTTAGCGATCATCTTGTACAACTTCTTCTCTACGAAGATTGATACAATGACGTACAGCATCGACGAAGCAAGCTTTACAATTGTTCAGGACTTCTCCTCAACAAATTAATTGTTGGTCTAACATTTAAAGGAACAAGCAATGCCTAAATTAAAAATACCTAAAAGTTCTCCTTCTATAGACATGACGCCTATGGTGGACTTGGCATTCTTGCTTGTTACATTCTTTATGTTGGCCGCTTCTTTCCGCGCAAGTGAACCAGTTACGGTTAATACCCCTTCAAGTATCAGTGATAAATTTATTCCTGAAAACGTGATTATGGTGACTATTGACCAAGATGGACGTGTGTTCTTTAACTTGTCAGGAGCTGAAGCAAGACGTGAAATGCTTACAAACATAATGGGTAAGTATAAAATGAGCCTTTCTGAAGAGCAAATCGAAAAGTTCACGTTCATGTCAACATTTGGTTGTACTATGCAAGAATTACCTTCTTACATTGATACAGGTGCGGATGCCCGCATCACCTTCCAAACGAAAGGTATTCAAGTGGATTCAACTAAAACTAATGAATTATATGACTGGATTAGTTACGCCGGATCTGCCGCTTTAAACTCTGCTAAAACAGCGTTTGAAGAAGCAAAACTGAAAGGCGAAAGTCCTGATCCGGAAGATTTCAAACCGAAATTCATTTTACGAGTTGACTCCAAAACAAAATACCAAAAAGCGGAAGACGTTATCAATGTGTTCAGGGAATTGAACTTAAATAACTTGAATTTCATAACTTCTTCGGAGCTCGCTCCGATAAATTAATCAGACATGGCAGAAATCGCAGAAGGCGGTGGCGGTGGCCACGGCAAAGGCAAGAAAAGAGCAAAGAAAAGCTCGACTCGAGTAGACATGACACCCATGGTTGACTTGGCTTTCTTACTCTTGACGTTTTTCGTCCTTACATCCACTTTTAGTAAACCTAAAATGTTACCATTAGCATATCCAGCTAAGGTAGATCCGAAGACTGAACAGAAAGGTCCTAAAATGAATAACGGGATTACATTCTTACTTTCAGAGGACCGTATTTTCTATTACCAAGGTGAATATTACAACAAAGATCACCGTGATAAAGATGGTTCCATAACCGAATTAAAAGAGGTTGATTTTGGTACTGGAGAAAAAGGTATTAGAAAACTGTTAGGAAAGTTAAATAATTACGTTTTAGTTAAAAAGCAAGGTCTTGATGAAAAACTAAAACGCAATCAACTTAATGATAGTACTTACCTTAAAAAGCTAGACGGACTCAGAGTTGAGAGAGAAGCACTGAAAGTACTGATCAAAACAGATGACGAAGCGTTGTGTAAGAATTTCATTGATCTTGTGGATGAGTTAAAGATTGCAGAAATCGGCGTAATTGCACCAGTTGACATTACACCAGGAGAACTGCAGTTGATGAAAGAAAAACTTAAAAAATAATTCGTATGCAAGTCCTCTATGTCATCGTTGCTTTAGTTACAGGATTTTCTCTCCTGGACTATTTTACTGCCCGTAAATGGCAGCAAGTAACATCAAACACGAGAAATGAAGTCGTTTTTGCTCACAGAAATAAAGCTTATGGAGCTTATGTTCTAAGAAGCAGCTACAACAAGCGCATGGTCATGATCATGGCTGGATTAGTTCTTCTTGCAGCGTTGTCGTTTGGAATTTCTGAACTCATCAAACGATTGCCGAAAGAAGAAATTGAACTTCCAAAGGAAAACAGTAAAAACTTAACGTTACAACCGCCCGCAGATGAAGTTCCGCCGCCGGTAACACCTCCTCCTCCCCCACCTCCACAATTGGAGCAAATGACGGCTTTCTTGCCGCCAGTGATTGAGGATGATGTTGTAACAGACGTTTTGCCAACGCAAGCAGAATTAGAAAATACCCGTGCAGGTGATCAAAATATTGAAGGTGGTGACGAAGGTTGGGAATTGCCAACGAACGAACCAACTGGTGGACCAGCACTTACGCAAACGGTTGTTGAACCTATCGAAACGTGGGTAGAAGTTGAAGCAGAATTTAATGGTGGATACGATAAATTAAACGAATTTATCAATGACAATATTCGTCCTCCAGCGGAAGCAGCCGAACTAGGCGTAAATGGACGTGTCATTGTTCGCTTTGTTGTGGAAAAGGACGGAACAGTATCTAACGCTGTTGTGGAAACAAAATTAGATGAGTGTCCTGCTTGTGATAAAGAAGCACTACGTGTCATATCGAAAATGCCGAAATGGAAAGCAGCATCGAATGCAGGCCGTGAAGTTCGTACGTATGTTCGACTACCGATTAAGTTCGAATCTCAATAGCATTAATCCTAATTTATAGATCCCCAATAGAATTTTCGATTGGGGATTTTTTTTGTCAATATGAAAACAAATATCATTCAAAGTATTACCGGTGGACTCGTTGTAATCGTGGCCGTTTTATTTGCAGGAATGCTCGCTTTAAATGATATCTTACCATTCCTAAATGGTTGGAAAAGAATCACAACGATTGTCGTGCTCGTTCTTTACGCTAGCTATCGATTTTCGCGTATTTACAATGATTTCAAAAAAGATAAGCACCAAAACCAAGATTCATGAACAGACAACTTTTTTTTCTTTCAATAGTAATTTTTGGAACACTTGTTTCCTGTGACTCCCCTCAGAATCCTTTAGCCTATGTTAAAGAAACGCATCAACGCGGAAAAGCAGTTGTATATGTGGAGGAGTCCTTTAAACCGCTTTTTGAAACGTCGATTTCCACATTTGAAAGTTTGAATCCAAAAGCTGATGTCACTGCGAAATATCTTCCGGAAGGTAAAATTATTCAAGCTTTTTTTGATGGACAGGTAAAAACAATTACCATCACACGTGATTTCACTAAAGCAGAAAAAAAATACCTCAAAAGTAAAAACGTAGAAGTGAGCAGTGACCGCATCGCACTAGACGCTGTCGCTTTAATCGTCAATCCTGAAAATACGGATACCACCATTAGCATTGCCAGGTTAAGAAAATTTTTAACCGATAAAACGAGTGTTTGGCCTACATCCAAACAATCCATTTCAGTGGTGTTTGACCAAATGAACTCGGCGAACTTCAACTACATCACCGACATGCTGCAAACGAAAAAATTGGCAACGAATGTGTTCGCTGCAAAATCGAATGAAGAAGTCATTAATTATGTAAAAAAGAATAAAAATGCCATTGGTGTCATTGGATTAAATTGGATTTCCAACCAAGAAGATTTTGAAGTATTGAACTTTTTGGAAGGTATTCGTGTCATGGAAGTGAAACTCACCGAGGAAAGTGAATCCTTCAAACCGATAAACGGTGTCATTTATACAAAAGAATACCCCCTCATTCGCGATGTATGGATGATTAACAAAGGCAGTCGATCCGGATTAAATTCTGGATTCGTTAACTTTATGATGGGCGAAAAAGGACAAATCATCATTCATAAATCCGAATTAGTGCCGGCCAATAATCCGGTTCGACTCATTCAAATCAGTCCGAAATAATAAATCTATATCATTAATCACAGCTTTTTTTTTGTCAAACCATAAAACAAAGTTAATTTTGGCAAGCAAATTGATTAGCATTAAAAAACAAACAAAATGAAAACCTTATTTTTAATCGGAGCAGCATTTTTGAGTAGTTTAACTTTTGGTCAAACCTTGAAAGATGCCATTTACAAAACGGATAACGAGCGCTATGCTGATGCAATTAAAGATTTTTCTGCATTGGTGAAAGCTGATCCAATGAATGGTGAACTATACTTTTACTACGGTGACTGTTATTTTGACAAAGGACTGGTTGATTCTGCGAAAATCATGTGGAACAAAAGTTTTGAAGTGGATAAACTTCGCGCATTGCCATTTGTAGCTGCAGGACGCGTACTTTGGATCGATGGAAAAAAAACAGAAGCTAAAGTAGAGTTCGACAAAGCACTTGCCTTGACAAAGAAAGACAAATTGAAACGTGCAGAAGTAATTCGTGGAATGGCGAAAATTTTCATTAAGTCTGACGTGAAAGATTACGATCAAGCCTTGTTACTTTTAGAAGAAGCAATCATTAAGGATCCTAAAAACGAGGACAACCTATTGTTGAAAGGTGATGCACTTTATGCAAAAACACCAGATAACGCTAGTTTAGCAATCAAATCTTATTTGGCTGTTTTGGATATCAATCCAAAATCTCCGCGTGGTGTGGTGCGAGTAGCAAATATTTACCGCGCTGCACAAAACCAAGAATTAGCGAATCAAAAATACAAAGAAGCGAAACTTATTGACTCTACTTATGCTCCTGCTTACCGTGCGAATGCTGAGTTAAACATGCGTTTCGGAAAGAAAAAAGCGGCAATTGAAGATTGGCAAAAATACTTGAAACTCAATAACAATTTGGAAGCGCGTTACTTGTATACTACTGCTCTTTTCAATGCAAAAGAATACTGTGAAGCAATCACAGAGGTGAATACGTTAAACGCTATGAACTTCTCTAATTTTTACACAGAGCGTATGTTGGCATTCTCCTACTTAGAATGTAACACAGATAGTACTTCTGTTAAAAATGGATTAGATGCTTCCGCTCGTTTCTTCGCATTGGTTCCAGCAAACATGATTAACTACATGGACTACAAAACAAAAGGAGCGCTACTCATGAAAGCAGGGATGGATTCCTTAGGTTTAATTGAATACGAGAAAGCGATTGCGGTGAATGAAATTGCTGCAAAAGAATTGACCAGTGAAGTGGCAAAAATGTACTTCAAAGCGAAAAAATTCGACAAATCGATTGAACTTTATACGAAACGTTCGCAATTGGTTGCATTAACTTCAGCGGAAGAATATGAACTTGGAAAAGCAATTTATAATGGTCCAAAAGATTACGCATTGGCAGATTCAGCATTCGCAAGAGTACTTATCTTATCTCCAAGCTACACTCCAGGGTACTTATGGAGAGCGCGTTGTAATTACAAATTGGATTCAGCGAATGAGCGTTGGGCAGCACAGCCTTACTATGAAAAAATCGTTGAGTTAGTGAAGCCTGAGGAAAGAAGTTTGCCATCTAATAAACCATTGGTATTAGAAGCTTGTCGTTACTTGTGTGACTATTACGCGAAATCAGCGGCGAAAGATTTGGCGAAAGCAAAATCTTTTTACGAAATCATTTATCAAATTGAGCCAAACGACCCAACAGCGAAAACAGCGTTGGGTATTAAATAGGAACATTGAACATAAACGAAAGGCGGATGAGTGATCATCCGCCTTTTTTTTGTTATACTTTTTCCATAATAATTTATTTTTAATATATTTACTTCAATTATGAGCAAGATAAAATATTCACTTTTCTTTTACAACGAATAATCTAATTGATCAACAAAATCAACCTACAAGAAATAGAAAATTTAAAAAACCATAATATGAAAAATTTAATTTTGATTTTTAGTCTTTTTACTTTTTTTTCATGTACAAAAAGTAAAACAACCTCTTTTGAAAAAAACCTATCAATTGAAGGGGATTACAGAATTAAATTTACACTTGACGATGGAACCATTGATACCATTAATGGTCCCAATGCCGGAGGGTATTTGCACATTGAGGGTAACTTCGCGAGGTTAATTAAAATAACAGACTCCACCTTTAATATGATTACTTCTAATGGCTTAGATTCCAATTTTAATGCAGCTAACTATCCGGAATATTGCGATTTGAAATATATTAACAACAGAATGAATGGACTTGTCTTCTTCAATACTTTAGCATTTTATTATAGTGATAACTTCGATTCCATTCGATTCACAAATTTGAAATTTGACACCATAAATGGGGGAATTATTGGCAATGGAAGCGTTGGTGGAAGAGTAAAGTATCAAGCTGGCGGAAATGGTAATCCAACAGCTGTTTATGAAAATCTCAAAGGTTGGGTTAAGCTGGAGAAATTATAAAATGAAGTTTTGGAACTGATATCTAACTAGCATTTGGCTAAAACGAAATCGTTCTACGAAATCATTTTGCAAATCGATCCAAACGATGCGACAGCTAAAACAGCGTTAGGAATTAAATAAGAACATTGAACATAAACGAAAGGCGGATGATTACTCATCCGCCTTTTTTATGTTGTTTCAATTCCTTTTAACTCAATAGATGAAATTTATCCCTTGCTCATCAAACGAGCAACGTATTTTCCAATAATATCGAATTCCAAGTTAACCTCATCGCCTACAGCTAAGGTGTGGAAATTGGTGTGCTCGTATGTATATGGAATTATGCAGACCGCAAATGATTGATCCTCCGAATCAACGACCGTTAAACTTGTGCCATTGATCGTAATGGAACCTTTTTCAACAGTAACGAATTCCGATTGATAGTCAAAACGATAACGCCAGCTGCCATTTTCATCCGTGATTTCAACGCAACGTGCTAATCCATCCACATGTCCTTGAACGATGTGTCCATCGAGGCGTCCATTTAGGCTCATACAGCGCTCCAAATTGATTTTTGACCCAACTGTCCAACGACCGAGATTTGTTTTCTGCAAGGTCTCGTGAATCGCTGTGACAACATGGTGGTCCGGACTTAATCCGACAACCGTTAAACAACAACCATTGTGTGCAACACTCTGATCGATTTTCAATTCATTGCTTAAGTTGGATTGTATGGTAAAATGTACATTTCCCCCATCTTGACGAATCTCCGTCACCAATCCTATTTCTTCTATAATTCCTGTAAACATCGTTTTCAAATTTACGTGAAAATCGTCATTCAATGGCACGAATGTCCTTCATATTGAATTGCAAATTCGTTTTTCCATTGAATTCATTTGTTTCAAGCGTGTAAGCCATTTCAAAGGACATCCCTTTCAACGTGAATGCCTCCTTTTCTGCTAAATTAAATCCAATGGCGTCAAAAGCCAGTTTGGAATCCTTTTGAACGACGCGTAGTTTCAAATGTTTCTCCTTCAAAATGCGTGCATCCGTGGCATACAATTCCTTTGTACAAAAAACAGGCTTCATGTTTCCAGGACCAAATGGTTCAAAGGCATCTAAAATCTTTTTGATTCGCGGTAGCTTTCCATTCCAAACCGTTTGAATATCATTCAATTCAATGTTTAAATCAATGACCTGCAGGGCTTCCAACGCCGCGCCATTTAATCGTTGTTTGACTTCCTGATCAAAAGCTAAACGAAAAGCATTTAAGTTTTCTTTCGGCATCGTTAATCCTGCTGCATAATGATGTCCACCAAACTGTGTCAAGTGTTCCTTACAGGACTCCAGCACCTCATAGAGGTTAATCGATCCTACGCTTCGTGCAGAGCCCGTTAATTGTCCATTTGATTCCGTTAACACAATCGTTGGACGATAATGCGATTCAATGATGCGTGAAGCAACAATTCCCACCACTCCTTTGTGCCAATCATGCTGAAAAACGAGGTTCGTACAGTGCTTGGAATGATCCTTATCGTTCGAAATTTGCAAGAGTGCTTCTTCCGTTATTGACTGATCAATGGTACGTCTCAAGGTATTGTCATCGTGAATTTCCTGCGCCAACTGTTTTATTTCTTGGTCGTTGGATGACAACATCCAATCCACTGCTGTTTTACCACTTCGGATTCTCCCCGCGGCATTTACCCTAGGTGCAATGACAAAAACGACATCTGTTAAACTGAGTGGGAGCTTTTTTCCCGCTAAGGTTAATAATTCCTCAAACGCTTTTCTCGGATGTTGATTCAATTGAATGAGTCCATGGTGACAAAGAATACGATTTTCGCCTGTCACATCGACAATGTCAGCGCCAATACTTAGAGCAAGTAAGTCAAGACTTTCAAAAAGATCATCCAACGAAAAGCCATGATCAATATACAGCGCCTGCATCAGTTTAAATCCAACACCGCAACCTGAAAGTTCTTTAAACGGATATGGGCAATCGATTCTTTTTGGATCGAGTACAATTCCATCGGGTAATATTGCACCTGGTTGATGGTGGTCGCAAATAATGAAATCAATGCCTTGTTTTTTTGCATCCTCTACCAACTGATTCGACTTTATTCCGCAATCCAGGGTAATAATCAAGGAACAATTCTCTGATTGCGCGTAATCAATTCCTTGTTGGCTCAAGCCGTATCCTTCTTTGTACCGATCAGGAATGTAATAATGTAAATTGGAATGAAACCTTTTCAATTGCTCGTACATCAGGGCAACAGCTGTCGTTCCGTCCACATCGTAATCACCAAAAAGCAGAATTCCCTCTTGTTTTTTAATGGCGTTATTGATTCGATTCACCGCACGATCCATATCCTTCATGAGAAAAGGATCATGCAAATCATCTAAACTAGGACGAAAAAACGCGCGTGCTTCAGCCTCTGTTTCTAGTCCACGCTGGACTAACAGTCTACCAACAAACGGTTCAACATTTAATTTTCCCGCTAAAAACTGAACTTTTTCCTCATCAACTTCTGCATGAAACACCCATTTTTTTTCCATCTCACTTGTTCTTTACTTTAAGTTAAGGATATTTTTTGAGATGGCCGACAGAAAATTAATCGACGTAACTTAATTTCAACATGTTCGATGCGCCGAGGTCTTCTAATGGAATCGAAGCAATATTAATGACCAAGTCTCCTAATTTCAGGTGTCCTTCGGACTTCATAAAGTATTTAATGTCCGCAATCGTATGGTCAGTAGAAATGAGTTTGTCATAGTAGAATGCCCTTACACCCCATAATAAGTTCAATTGAGTCAAAATACTTCGGTTGCTCGTGAAGACATAAATTTGACTATTTGGACGCTGGGAAGCAATTTTGTAAGCAGTATATCCAGAAAAAGACATCGTGATAATGGCATCCGCTTCAACACGTTGGGACAAACGGCAGGCATTGAAACAAATCGAATCGGAAATAAAGCGTTCGCTGTTTTTTACTGGTAATTCCTCTTTATTGTACATGGCGCTGTGTTTTTCCATCTCTTTGATGATGTTTGCCATTGTTTGAACCACCTGTACTGGATAAGTTCCGACGGAAGTTTCACCGGACAACATAACCGCATCCGCTCCATCTAGTACGGCATTCGCTACGTCATTCACTTCCGCACGACTTGGAGTCAAATTAGACATCATAGATTCCATCATTTGTGTAGCGACAATCACTGGTTTGGCGAAAGAAACACACTTAGAAATCAACATTTTCTGAATAGAAGGAACCGTTTGATAAGGAACTTCCACTCCTAAATCACCTCTGGCAACCATCAGTCCATCACTTTCTTCAATGATGCGATCGATGTTCTCCAAAGCTTCGGGTTTTTCAATTTTCGCAATGACTTTCGCATGGTGATTTTTAGCCGCAATACGTGCCTTCAAATCGACGATATCCTCTTGTGTGCGAACAAAGGACAGACCAATCCAATCTACATTCAGGTCTAAGGCAAATTCCAAATCAGCAATATCCTTTTCTGTTAAAGAAGGCATGGAAATTTTCGTGTTAGGGAAATTCACACCCTTTTTAGAGCAGAGAATTCCACCTTGAATAATGTCACAGCGAATGGAGGAATGGCCATCTGTTTCAATAACTTCTAAAACAATTTTACCATCATCCAATAGAATGCGCTCACCTTGTTTTACCTCACGAGGCAACATGGTGTAGTTGATGGAAAAACGCTCCGCATTTCCAAGTACTTTTTCCACGACAAGTAGGATTTCCTGACCATTTTCTAGAGGAACACCATTGTTTTCCATTTCGTTGGTACGAATTTTTGGACCTTGTAAATCCGCAAGAATGGCCACATTTAATCCAAGTTCTTCATTCAACGATCGAATTAACTCAACAGCTCCCGCATGGTCGTCATAAGAACCGTGAGAGAAATTCAAGCGGCAGACATTGAGTCCTTCCAACATCATATTTTTCAATACTTCTCTTTTCAAAGAAGAAGGCCCCATCGTGGCAACTATTTTCGTTTTTTTCATATTAACTTGTTAAATAGGCAATCATATCAAATTCTTCACCTGGGAAATCAAACACCGCTACGATTCCATTGATTTTTCTTAATTTCAGCATCAGCACTTCTTTTTCGAAAGTGAAATTCTCTCGTAACACAAGAAAATAATCAATCATTGGTCGTTCGGGATGAAAAACACCCTGTTCTTGTTTATTTTTTATCAAATAATAACGAGTTAAATACTCCTCGTCAAAGAAGGAAAAATACCGAAATGAAGCAATTTCTTTTGCTTTATTTGGACGAAGTTCGTATACCTCGTTCGACTTAGTCAGGTTGACATCTAAACATTGATTTAACTCCCAAGCCAAGCGGTAATCAGCAAAAGCGGATGAAACACCGTATACTTCCAATGTTGTTTCATCTTCTAGTACCAAATCGTATTTTTTCAGCTTTCCCATTTCCCATTCAAAATTAGGCATTCTACTTGAATGAGAAATGCACAATTGCTTGTCAATTGAAGGATTTCATCAAAAGTTTTTCGCTTTAAATTTTAACTACTTTTGTTATAGCAACAACAAAAAATGAAAATTAGCACCATCTCCTTCCTCCTCTTTCTTTGTTTTTTCGGAAATAGCATCGCTCAACCGACAAAGAAAATAACGAATCAAGACAATTATGCTTGGCAATTTGGTGCTTCATGGTTGTTGACAGACGACGATGGCTATGAATTAAATCCTTTTTCCGCATCTGATTTTCACAGTGCACCGTATCCAACGCGTATTTTCGTTGATAAGTATATTTACAATGGTTGGAGTGCCGACGGAGCAATCGGATTTCAAAAGTACGATCCGAGTAAGCTTGTAAACGACTCTTTGGGAATTACTGGTAGTATGATTTCTACAGATTTCTCACTGAAATATTCATTTTACAAACAACTCGGAAGAGGAATTGTAGATCCATATATTGGCACCGGAGTTGGCGCGACATTGAGAACATCTGACAAACGCAATACAGCAAAATCGCTTTCGCCAACAGCGAATTTCACCGTCGGAAGCACCTTTTGGATGAGCAGTAATCTTGGTTTACAAATTCAAGGGACACTGAAATTGGGCTTAACGGATTTGTTCAAAAGTTCAGACTACATGCAGTACAGTGTTGGACTTACCTACCGAATTCCGAAAACAGATGGTTACAAAAGTGATTTTGAAAAGTCGAAATATAAAATCTCACGTCACCGCACACGCATCAAAGTAAAGAAACCAAAAAGCGAATCCTAATTCTGGATGGTAAATCTCTTTTGAGTTTTTTGTGTACTCGTTTCAATTCCAAAATAATAGGTACCATTTGGCAGTTCGGATGTTTGAAATTTGAGTAAGTGTCCTCCTTGTTCGTATTCCTTATCTGTCAACTGCAAGACTACCTCATCCGCTTTCCAAATGTGAAAAGTAACATGAATGGTCTTTGGACAAACAAAGTAAAAACTTACTTCTCCAGACGCAGGTTCGATATCAAGGGAATATAATTCACAATACAGCGCTTGATCCACACCGCCTTTAGACAAATACCTTAACAAAAATCGGTATGCAATGATTGCAATCAAAATGACTAATGTAGCTACCAAAAATTCAATTAACATTTCCATTATAACGAAATTACCCCTTTAATTTGAGCAGCTTTTTCGTAGATTTCAATAATGGAATCTACGGAAAGCATGACTTCTTTCACACTCACACTCACATAATTACCTTTACCAGACTGATGATAGGTGATGTCCGCATTTTCATCGAACAAAGCGCTTACCAAAGCCATGTGCTCATTGTCACTCGGGACAATAAACTTAAACAAGTACACATTGGGCCAATCGAGTTGATCTAATTGAGCCCTTAAATTATCAAATACACTCACGGGACAAAGTTAAGGAAGCATTTTCATTCTCAGCTTGTAGATTATTTTAATTTTGTAGTTACATGAAATTATTTTCTTTTTGTCTTTTAACACTGAGTTTTGTCCTGGTTGGATTCGGTTTATTAAATCCGAAAGATTCCGAACAGATGAACCGTTACTCAAAAGCAAAAACAATTCCTGTTTTCGATTGCGCGAAATTTGAGGGGGAAGATCTTACGCTTAAGTTAAATAATCGACTTTGTGAATACATGGACCGCTCGGTGAAACAAGGCGTTAAACCGTCTGCTGACAAAAAGGGAATTCAACGAATGATTCGTGCCGGGAAATTAAAACTGATCACCGCAAACAACGGATTTGTTTTAGATACCTTCAATTATTCCTATGCAGCACTAACCCCGTATGCAGAGAAAATCCTAACTGAAATTGGATTAGCATTTCAAGATTCCCTTATAAACACACCCTTAGCTGGAACAAAGTTATTGGTAACGTCCATGACGCGTACACACTACACGGTATCGAAATTGGTCCGACATAACCGAACGGCTGTACGAAAAAGTCCACATTTAAATGGCAACAGTTTTGACTTTTCTTTTTCCCGATTTTCGAGTATTCGTCCACTTACAGCTTCTGAAACGCAATACCTCCAACAATTAAGCGCTTCGATTTTATACAGCTTCAAAAAGGACTATAAAATTTGGGCAACTTATGAACGCCATGAAGAGTGTTTGCATGTCGTTGCGCGCATGGGGAAATAAAAAAATACAGTATTTTTGCAGCGCATGAAACTTCGCTTTTTCCTTTTCACTCTCATCCCTTTTATATCGATCTTTGGACAGCAGTCTGCTGAATCCAAGGCAAAAATAGAGGCGCTTCGAATTGAAGAAGAAATGCACGTAGATGGACAATTGAAAGAAAAAGCATGGCAAACTGCATCCGCAGTTCATTCTTTCACCCAATTAAAACCGTATCCAGGAAATCCAGCCAGAAAAAAAACCGAAGTTCGAATGGTGTATAACAATGATGCCTTGTACATCAGTGCCATTTGCTACGATGATCCCGATTCCATTTCAAATGTCCTCTCGCTTCGCGACGATTACAATCCAAATTTGGATGTTTTTCAAGTGTATTTGGACACTTACAACGACGATCAAAATGGATTTTACTTTGGAGTCACCAGTCGAGGTGTTCAAATTGACGCGAAAATCACGGGAAGCAATTACATTGGTGAATTAAACTTGGCTTGGTACAGCGCCGTTTCCATAACGGAGAACTCATGGATAGTCGAAATACGCATCCCATACAGCGCCATTCGTTTTCCAAAAAAGGACATTCAAAGTTGGGGCGTCAATTTCTCACGTGACATTTCCCGATACCGCGAGGAATCCACTTGGGTAAAGGTCAATCCTGATTTAGAAAACTTCTTAATTGAAAATGGCGATGTTGTTGGAATTTCCGGCATTCAACCGCCTTTAAGACTAGCGCTAATGCCGTATGTTTCATCTTACCTCGATCGCATACCGAAAGGCGACGGTACCTTCGGGTGGACACGTTCGTTTAATGGTGGAATGGACATTAAATATGGTGTGAACGAAGCATTCACGCTGGATTTGACTTTAGTGCCTGATTTTGGTCAAGTTGTTTTTGATCAACAAATCTTGAATTTGAGTCCATTTGAAGTGCAATTCAATGAAAATAGACAGTTTTTTACAGAGGGAACGGAACTTTTTAACAAGGCTGGACTCTTTTACAGTCGACGCATTGGTATCCAAGCACCGAGAAAAGTGATTACAACGATGTTGAATCCGAATGAATATTTGAAAAATGTCCCGCTTGCATCCAAATTATATAACGCCACAAAATTCTCTGGACGCATGAAAAATGGACTGGGAATTGGAGTCTTTAACGCGGTGAATGCACCGCAATACGGAACTGCAGTCAATTACGATAGTGGTATGGAACGACAAGTCATGATTTCACCGCTCACGAATTACAATGTTTTCATATTAGATCAAAACTTGAAAAACAATAGTTCCGTCACATTTACTAATACAAGTGTTCTTCGATCCGGTGAATTCTATGATGCCAATGTGAGTGGATTAAATTTTAACGCAAACACAAAAAACAACAAGTTCAATATCAACGGAAAGACAACTGTTTCGGTGCAAAGGGGACTGACTTCAAACGTTGGATATAATTACAATTTGAATTTGCGAAAGCAACGCGGGACCTGGATTTACGGTGTTGGGTATTTAGAAGAATCGGATAAGTACGACCCAAATGACCTTGGATTCAATTACAACAACAATAAACGCATTATCGAAGCATCGGGTGCTTACCGCAATTTCAAACCAAAATCGAAGCAATTAACGAAAATCATCGTAAACGGTTCTATTTCCAGCATGCGTTTATATGCTCCAAATAACTATGTTGGAACATATTCCAATTTAGGATTCGTGTTGGTATCAAAGTCCTTTAATGCTACTGGGTTTGGAAACAACAATACCCTGACTAAAAATTACGACTATTTTGAACCTAGGATTTGGGGCGCTTATTTTCTTCGTCCAAAAACGTATAATTTCAGTTGGTGGGTATCTTCCAACTATCAGAAACGTTTAGCCTTGGACGCTGGATTAAATTACAACATTGTTCAACGTGGGAACTGGAAAGAATATGGCTATTACTTTAGTCCACGAATTCGCTTTACAGATTACATTTTCATGACCTACAACTGGAGCCAAGATTTCGAGCAAAATAGCGAGGGATATGCCGTTCCATTTGATGAGCCGGCAAACTTGCCATCAGGAATTATTTTCGGGAACCGTGATCGCATCAATACCACGCAATTTGTTTCCTTGGATTACATTCTCACCAACCGCATGGGAATTACCTTCCGTTTAAGACATTACCGTTCAACCATAAATTACCATTATTTTGGACAATTAAACGAACAAGGATTAATAGACCCTGTTAGCTCTTATGCTGGATTAAACAGTCAAGGTGAATCCGCCTATAACATCAATTTCAACGCATTCACGATCGACTTCCAATACCGTTGGGTATTCCAGCCAAGTAGCGAGTTCAATATCGTTTGGAAGAATTCTATCTTCAGTTCAGACAAACAAGTACAAGAAAGCTATTGGTCTAATTTGCAAAATACACTTGCAAACGGACCTGTAAATAGTTTGTCATTCAAACTTATCTATTGGTTAGATGCTGGAAGAATCATTAGCAAAATCAAACTTTAAATTACCATTTAGAATATTCACCATCACTTGAAATGTATCCATGTTGGTACGTTTCGTTTGGAGAGTCGCTTTCTTCTATCATGTTTGGATAGACCTGTTGTTTCTCGTAGAAGATCTTTCCGCCCATTGGCACAGCAATCATGAACTTCACATTTTGATCACGGAATTTATCCTTTGTTGGAAAAGAATACATCGTTTCTAAAGTTATTTTGTTCGAACTGACTTGGTAATTGCAGCGAATGTTTCTCGCCTTTTTCAGTGCGGACTCATGTGTGCGAGCTTGTGCGTCATTTACCTGTTTGAGGTGGAACAATGAATCACTCGACTGTGAATACACCAACTCAATTCCTCGAAGGTACACACGTCCATTTTTAATGGTAATGATTCCCTCATCGCCATTGCTTTTTATTTTAAATCCATCGATCATTTGTCCTTCAATGGATTTTTTCTCAATGTTCAATTCATTCCCAGGAATAAGCGCAATTTCTTTTTCCACTTCCCCGTAAATGGCCATTGAACGTCCAATTTGAACTCCTCCAAATGAAACCAGAACCACTCCAATTACCAGTGTAACAGCAAAAATGCCGATCAATAATTTTAAATAGGTTGCTTTGAATTGCGTGATGAGTCGAATACCGAACAAGTAACTTAGTGCGACAATAGCGATAGCAATCAAGGCGATTCCTAGATAGAAACAGGACTCGTGGGAAGAGGACTCAAACAACAATCCGCCGAAATCCTGGAAGGACATGAATCGTCCGTTGAATTGTGCTGGAATGATGTCCGGATTAACAAAGAAGAAAATAATGGCAAAGACAAAAATACCTGTCCCAAAGAGCAAAGCCCAAATCCCTATGATTACAGAAATGACACGAAGTACGCCCCCAACGGTTGATTGAACTCCAGAATTCGCTTTTAATTCCTTCGCTCCCTTTTTGATGCGGTTGGCTGCATCTCCCAGCTCCGTTTTCATGTTTTCTATGTTGACATGCTGACCCTTCATGCGTAATTTATCGCTACTTGTTTTCGCAAGTGGAATAATGGCCCAAAGCACAATATAAAGTAGAAATCCGATGCCAAAAGTTAAAAAGGTAAAGACGTAAATCGCACGAATAATGATAACATCCACATTGAAGTAGGCAGCAACACCAGCGCAAACACCGCCAATCAGCGCTCTATCTCCATCCCTGAATAAGCGTTTTTCCACCAAATCATCGTGAACTGTGGACGTTGTTTCGCTCGCCGTCGCGGTGTCATCGGAAAAATCCTCCGGCCGTCCCAATTTCTCCATGATTTGCTCAATCACAACGAGCTCAACCACTTGTTTAAAAGGGGTTAATTGCTGCTGAATTAATTCAACCATGCGTAATTCAATGTCCTGTAGAATCTCATCACTCCCCTCTTCCTTTTGAAGAACTTGCTTTAACTGTTGCAAATAGGCATTCAAACGATCATACGCTTGTTCCTCAAAAATAAAAGGAACTCCTTGTAAATGAATGGAAACTGTTTTGTTCATAATCTGTGTTTTATAAAGTTGTAATGTGACTCACCGCTTGTTGCAGTTCCGTCCATGTGCGTTCTAATTCGCTTAAAAATGCTTTTCCTTCTTCTGTAATCGTGTAATATTTTCTTGGTGGACCTGAAGTTGACTCCGCCCAGCGGTATTCCAATAATTGCATGTTTTTCAAGCGCGTCAACAAGGGATAAATCGTTCCCTCTACCACTTTCAATTGTGCCAAGTCCAGTCTTTCCAAGATTTCGGAGGGATATGCCTCCTTTTTGTCCAAAATGCTCAATATGCAATACTCGAGTATTCCTTTGCGCATCTGTGACTGTGTATTTTCAACGTTCATTTGGAAATATTTTATACAAAGATATATGTTTTACTTTGTATTATGCAATACATAGTAGTAAAATAAAAAAAATGCTTGAATTATTTCAAGCATTTAAAGTAATCGTAAGGCTCTAAGCATGAGAGGCATTGGTAATGTGCTTTGCACGCTGTGCTCCCAAATTGACTGACCATTTTTGTTTCACGAGAGCCACATTTGGGACAAGGAACAACCGTTGGAGCGGCAAATAGCACGCTTTTATCTACTTCATCTTCAGGAGGCGCGATGCCAAAAGAGAGAAGTTTTTCACGACCTGACTCTGAAAGCCAGTCTGTTGTCCAAGCTGGAGATAAAACCAGATCAACTTTTGCCTGAATGCCGTGTTCTTTTAACTTTTGAAGAATATCGTCCTCCATGGTTTTCATAGCTGGACAACCGCTATACGTTGGAGTTATAATAATATGCCATTCGCTATTCACGTACTCAACTCCACGTAAAACACCGAGATCAGCTAGCGAAAGGACCGGAATTTCCGGGTCACATACCTCATCTAGTAATGAAAGAATAGATTCTTTACTTACCATTTCATATTTGGATATGCTCGTTGCATGTATTGTAAGTCGGACAACAAATAACCAAAATGTTCAGAGTGTATTCCCCTTCTACCACCTTCAAATTGCCAATTATTTGTAGGGATAATTAACGTGGCTTCAGCAAGGACAGCTAAAACTGTTTTCGACCATTCTGCTTTTATATCTTTCATTGCCGGCACTATTCCTCCGTCAACCAATGCTAAATCTTCTTCTGTTTCAAAAAACAATTCATCCGTATAACGCCACAATAAATCCAAGGCTTTTTGGGCACGTTGATGAGATTCATCCGTTCCGTCTCCAAGACGGATGATCCATTCGGATGTATGTTTCAAGTGATAGCGTGTTTCCTTTAAGGACTTTGCAGCAATTGCAGCAATTTGTTCATCCGTAGAGGCTAGCAACTTTTCATACAAAGGCTTTCTAAACGCATCGAATAAAAATTGGCGCATCATGGTATCCGCAAAATCGCCATTTGGTTGTTCCACCAACAATGCATTTCGGTATTCGTTTTCAAAACGTAAAAATGCTAGGGCGTCGTGGTCTTTTCCTTGACCTTCGATTTCACCAACATAATCCAACAAACTCATGGCTTGTCCGATTAAGTCCAATGAAATGTTCGTCATCGCGATGTCCTCCTCTAAAATTGGACCATGTCCACACCATTCACCTAAACGTTGTCCTAATATAAGACTATCATCTCCTAAACGAAGAACGTAATTATACAAAGCTTCATTCTTCATCTTACATGTGTTTTATACCGTCGGGAACATCATAAAACGTAGGATGACGGTAAACTTTTGTATCTGATGGCTCGAACAAAGAGTCAGCTTCGGTAGGATCTGAAGCGTGAACATTATTCGATTCAATGACCCAAATACTGATTCCCTCAGATCTACGCGTGTACACATCTCGGGCGTTTGCTAATGCCATTGTTGCATCAGCTGCGCGCAAGCTACCAACGTGTTTGTGGTTTAATCCTTGTTTACTGCGGATAAACACCTCCCAAAGGGGCCAATCTCTGTTTGACATAGTTTCTAAATATCGTGTTATTATGCTGTTTTTTTCAATGCACGCTTCTCTGCGTATGCCATTGCGGCTTCACGCACCCACATACCTTCTTCTTTCGCTTTCTTACGTGCATCAATTCGTTCCTTGTTGCAAGGTCCATTTCCATTCACCACTTGCCAGAATTCATCCCAATTAATTGGACTAAAATCATAATGACCTGTTTCTTCGTTCCATTTTAGATTTGGATCTGGAATCGTTAATCCAAGAATTTCTGCTTGCGGAACAGTCGCATCAACAAAACTTTGACGAAGCTCATCATTGGTGAAACGTTTGATTCTCCATTTCATGGATTGAGCAGAGTTCGGTGATTCATCATCACTTGGTCCGAACATCATTAAGGCTGGCCACCAGAAACGGTTCATTGCATCTTGAGCCATGGCTTTTTGCGTCGGTGTTCCATTACACAATGTAACTAAACTCTCAAATCCTTGTCGTTGGTGAAACGATTCTTCTTTACAGATTTTCACCATACCACGAGCGTAAGGACCGTATGAACAACGACACAAAGCCACTTGATTCATAATGGCAGCGCCATCAACTAACCAACCGATGGTGCCAATGTCCGCCCAAGTAACAGCAGGATAATTAAAAATAGAAGAATACTTGGCTTTACCCGAATGTAAATCATCGATTGTATCTTCGCGGTCAGCACCTAAAGTCTCTACAGAACTGTATAAATAAAGTCCGTGTCCGGCCTCATCTTGCACTTTTGCTAACAACACCGCTTTACGACGTAAGTTTGGAGCTCTTGTAATCCAATTCCCCTCAGGAAGCATTCCGACAATTTCAGAATGCGCATGTTGCGAAATCTGACGAATCAACGTTTTACGGTATTCATCTGGCATCCAGTCGTTTGGTTCGATTTTAATTTCTTTATCAATCTTTTCTTGGAAACGCTTTTCTAATTCTTGTAAATCCATTGTTTTCATGTTCTTACTGCTTTTGACAAATATACGAAATATCAATATTTACTTTAAACAAATATCGCAGAACATTGTTCCTTAAAACAGACAAAATACTTAAGTATTGTGTAAATTTGACTTCAATTTAAATTTAAACTTGAATGACGCCAAAATTTCATTCTCTTCAGATAAAAAACATACGCAAAGAGACCAAAAGCTGTGTTTCCATCAGTTTTGATTTGCCCCGAGAATTACAAGACGATTACCAATATTTATCCGGACAATACCTAACCTTGAGAAGTATAATTCAAGGAGAAGACGTTCGCCGTTCTTACTCTCTTTGCTCAGCTCCATCCGATCATGAATGGCGTGTTGCGATTAAACAAGTAGAAAATGGTGTTTTTTCCACATTCGCACTTCACGAACTAAAAGAAGGCGACTTTTTAGATGTCATGAATCCAATGGGGAATTTCAAATTGGAAACCAACCCTGATCATGAGAAATCTTATGTGCTATTTGCCGCTGGAAGTGGAGTCACACCGATATTTTCCATTACAAAATCTATTCTGCGAGAAGAACCAAATAGTCAGGTGACCATGTTTTACGGTAATCAAGGATTTTCCGAAGTGATTTTCCGCGAAGAACTGGAAAACCTCAAAAATGAATATTTAGATCGCTTTTGCCTAGTACATCTTTTTTCTAGGGAAAATATTGGAAATGCGATTCAAAAGGGACGAATTGACGAGCAAAAATGCTTGGATTTACATAAGGCATTTTTGCAGAATGAACAAATAGACGATGTGTTCATTTGTGGTCCAGAACAAATGATTTTGGATGTCAAAGCTGCCATGCTTCAAAAAGGACTTCCAGAAAAAAGCATTCACTTTGAATTATTTCACTCTGGCGCAACGAAAACGGCAGCGAAGAAAAATACAGAAATACGTGAAAATGTTTCTTCTGTCGTTACGGTCATCATGGACGATGATGCCGTAGAATTCCCGTTAGATTCAACAGGTATGACCATTTTGGATGCTGCGTACAAAGCGGGCTCAGACGTTCCATACGCCTGTAAAGGCGGTGTTTGTTGCACGTGTAAAGCGAAAGTTCTAAAAGGAACAGTTAGCATGGACTTAAACTATGCACTTACGCCAGAAGAAGTAGAAGCTGGATATATTTTAACTTGTCAAGCACACCCAACGAGTGAGGAAGTGCTTGTATCATTTGACGACTAACCATTATGGGATTATTTGACCGATTTAAAAAAAGTGAAAAGCCGGCTACTGAAAATGTGAGCCGTGGATTCCACGAAGTTGCCATTCAAGAGGTGAAGCATTTGAATTCAGATTCCGTTCAGGTTTCTTTTCAACTTCCAGCTAATCTTCAAAATGAATTTACTTTCGTTCCAGGACAATACATTAACCTTGAAGTTATTGTCAACGAGAAAAAGGAACGTCGCTCCTACTCCATTTGCAGTGGTCCTTCTGAACCATTAGCAGTTGGTGTAAAACGCATCGATAAAGGACTAGTATCGAACTTCCTGAACAATCAAAAAACGACAGATTTCCCCATTTGGATTTCTAAACCTGAAGGAAACTTTAAGTTGAGTCCGAGTGCAAAAAACATCGTCTGCATCGCTGCCGGAAGTGGAATTACGCCAATTTTGTCTATGGCTAAACATTTGTCCAGCGCTGCGCAAATGCACCTATTTTACGGAAGTAAACAAAAGGACTCCATTCTTTTCGAATCTGAACTAGGATCCTTATCGAACGTTCATTGCACTCATTTTTTAAGTCAAGAAGAACGCGAAGGATATACATCTGGAAGAATCACAAAAGATAGCTTCACAGAAAAACTCAAAGCGAATTTGAGCTTGTTGCAAGCGGATGCTTTTTACATCTGTGGACCTACCGGACTCGTTCAAGAAATGCAAGAGTGTTTGGCCTTCTTTGGCGTAGCGAAAGATAAAATTCATATTGAGCTATTTACAGCGCTTGAATCCACCGCACCTGTTGAAACGGTTGCGTTTTCGGGAGAAAGCAAAGTGAAGGTGATGATTGACGGAGAAACGGCGTCATTCACCATGAAAGGAGAACAACACAGTGTACTTGACTTAGCAGAAAAAAATGGCTTAGATGCTCCGTACTCTTGTCGCGGTGGTGTTTGTTGCTCTTGCCGAGCGAAAGTATTGAAGGGGTCAGCAAAAATGCGTTCCAATTTCTCTTTGACGGATGACGAAGTAAACCAAGGATACATTTTAACGTGTCAAGCGTTTCCAACGAGTGACGAACTAATTGTTAGTTTCGATGAGTAAGCACATTTTTGTCATTGGCGCAAGTCGCGGAATTGGGGCTGAACTCGTGAGAAGGTATGCGCAGAATCCCGAACATCAGGTCTATGCTTTTGCGCGAAACATCGAACGCATGGAAGCTACTTTCCATCAAGAAAATGTGCATTGTTTCTCCTTGGACTTAAGTGAAAATGTGCACGAACAATTTGCGCTAATCATGGGTCAGTTAGCTCAGATCGATGTCCTCATCGAAAATGCTGGATTTTTAGTAAACAAACCGTTCCCTGAGTTAACACATGCTGACATCAGTACTTCCTATCAAATAAATGTGATTGGCGTGATGGAAAGCATTCAATGTTTGCTGCCTAAGATGAATCCTGCAGGTGCACACATCGTTAACATTAGTTCCATGGGTGGATTTCAAGGAAGTATGAAGTTCGCAGGATTAGCGGCCTATTCTACTTCAAAAGCAGCACTTTGTTCTTTTACAGAGTTGTTTGCCGAAGAATACAAAGAGACGAACATCAAAATGAACTGCCTTTGCTTGGGTGCGGTTCAAACAGAAATGTTAGAACAAGCATTTCCTGGATACCAAGCACCACTGAATCCAACACAAATGGCGGAATTCATTACCGATTTCTCTTTGAATGCACAGCGCTATTTGAATGGGAAAATCATACCCGTTTCCTTAACCAATCCGTAATGGATTAGCGTTGCAAATTTTGTATATTCGTAGAGCCAATTTGCAATGAAGTCCCTAACGTTCATATTTCTATTCCTCGTTCATTCCATGATGTATGGTCAGGATATCCATTGGACGCAATTCAACGACAATCCACTTTTTCAGAATCCTGGAAATGCAGGCGCGTTTCAAGAAGACCTTCGTTTCATTGCGAATTACCGAAATCAATGGCGCAGTGTGACCGTTCCCTTCAGTACCAATTCCTTTTCAGCAGATACGCGTTACAAAGGCTGGGGTGTCGGATTGTTGGCTTTTCACGATCAAGTGGGCGATGGTAAATTGCGCACCGTTGAATGTCAGGCGAACATCAATCGACCAATCAATATCGCTATTTTACCTAGTCATACCTTTCGTCCGGGCTTGAACTTCGGATTGAATTACCGACAAATCAACTGGTCCGCATTGTATTTTGACAATCAATACAACGGTTACATTTTTAATTCAAATGCGCCGAGCAATGAATCTTTTCAAAGTGATTCCAAAACGAATTTTTCCTTAGGACTCGGTCTAGTAGACGATTGGCAGTTTTCCGATCGATGGTCATTTCATTCTGGGATTTCCGTTTTCAACCTCAACCGTCCAAATCAGGGCTTCTACAACCAAGTCGTATTAAGGGATGTTCGTTGGAACATTTTCACCAAAGCGAGTTACACCCTCAATGATGAATGGACAATTTTTCCTAGTCTTCAATACAGCAAACAAGGAAAATACCATGAGTTGATGCTCGGTGGACTTGCGCGTTATGTCTTTTCGAAACGGGATAAAGTTAACTTTTACGGCGGACTGTGGTGGAGGAACAAAGATGCTGTATCTGTCCACATTGCTTACGAAAAAGGACCCTTGTATTGTGGGATGAGTTACGACGTCAATTTTTCTAAACTCGTTCCGGCCAGCAATGCACGCGGTGGATTCGAAATTGCCGTGAAATATGTCATAAGTCGTTTTAAACCAAAACAAATCATTCATCGCGTATGTCCAGATTTTATTTAATTGGTTTTATACTTCTTCCGTATTTGTCGTTTGGTCAAGCCAAGCTGAAGGATATTCTGACCTTCGCCGATCAACAATACCAAAAAGGTGATTATTATTATGCCTTGGATTACTACCAGCAGGCACTCGTTCTTGATCCCGAGAACCTTGATCTAGTGTGGAAAATTGCCGAAACCAATAAGGCTTACAAGGATTATGTTCAAGCTGAAAAATATTATGCAACGGTTTATACAAAGGATGAAGATGGTGAACGATATCCGGATGCACTCTTGAATTACGCCTTGATGCAAAAACAAAACGGAAAGTACAAAGAAGCCTTGGAGCATTTTAAAACTGCTAAAAAAGCGGCTTCCGAAGACAAATCTACTTACCGCTACAAAAAGGCCGCGCAGGAAGTTGAATCAACGAACTGGGCCTTGAAACAGTTGAAGATTGGACCAGATTTAGGGATTCAAATAGATGCTTTAGGAGAAAACATCAATTCGTATGATGCCGAATTTGGACATACGATAAATGATGGATTGCTGTATTTCTCCTCATTAAAAGCAGACTCTATGAATGAAGAAATTCAGGAGGTTTATTCACCGCATTACCACACAGCACTTTATGAAGTGAACATGGCAAAAGAAAAAGACAGTGCCCAAAAACTTCAGGACTTGATTCCACCAGGAAAAAGCATTGGAAATGGAAGTTTTTCGGGGGATGGGCGATTTTTCTACAGCGTTTGTTCGGACAAAGATTTCAATTACACCTGTGCCATCGTATTTAGTCAAAAAGGAACTGATGGAAAATGGCGTTCGCTCGATTCCTTGAATCAATTGGTGAATCAAGCGGGAGTCAATACAACCATGCCGCATTTTTCGATTTTTAATAAAGAACCGGTACTTTTTTTTGCATCGAACCGCTCGGGGACAAAAGGCGGAATGGACATTTGGTATACAAAATTGGATCAGAACGGGAATCCGACGACTGTTGAAAACATCTCAGGTATTAACTCCCTCGATCATGATATTTGTCCTTGGTTCGACACCATTGAAAACCGACTGTATTTTTCCTCCAGTTGGCACCAAGGATTTGGCGGACAAGATGTCTTTTTTTCAGAATTTAGAAATGGAAAGTTTGGAGCACCCATCAACGTTGGAATACCGCTAAACAGTCCTGCTGCAGATCAATACTACTTTCAATCTGGTGACTCGACTTTTGTTTCGTCCAATCGTTTAGGAAGTTTGTATGCGAAAAATCCAACGTGTTGCAGTGACATTTACATGGCTGAGATTCCAAGAAGTAAGCCGATTAAAGTTGGGACACAGGTTGTTGCCTCCTTGCCCTATGAAGTGGTAAAATTGCCCATTCGTTTGTACTTTGAAAACGACCAGCCTGATGCCAATACAACATCTGATTTTACCAATTTAAGTTACGTAGAGTCTTATCAAAAATACGAGGCACAATTCGACAACTATAAGACCAAAGTAGCATTGCAGCGTGATTCCGCACAGGCAAGGCAATCGGCAGCATTGTTGCAGTTATTTTTCGAGGAAGAGGTTCAAAAAGGCAAACTGGATTTGGAGAAATTCACCAATCAAGTTTGGTTTGAGCTACAAAAAGGGAATCGGGTTCAGTTGCTAGTGCAAGGATTTGCCAGTCCGCTTGCAAAAACAGATTACAATGTTCACCTGACGAAGCGACGCATCCAATCTTTGAAGAATTATTTTGAAGAAGTGCAGCAAGGTCGCTTTGGCGCATACATGATTGGCGAAAATCCGGCATTGGAATTCATCGAAGTTCCTATGGGAGAGTTCAAAGCAAATAAAGAAACGAGTGACGATTACTATGATCAGAAGAATTCTGTTTACTCCAAGGCAGCCTCGCAAGAACGCCGCATCGAAATCATTGAATTACGCATTATAGGACAATAAATGGAAGAAATCAAACGGCAATCTAGGGTTCAATTCATCGATTTCGGAAGAAGTGTGGCGATTTGCATGATGTTACAGGGACATTTCATTTCCATGAGTTATGCCGATTATGACGTCTATATGGCGGAGATTTTCAAGCATGGACATTCAAGCAACCTCTTATTCAATTCTTGGGGATTTATGCGGGGATTAACCGCTCCATTGTTCTTCACCATTTCAGGAACCGTGTTCAGTTACCTGTTGCATCTGCAATTAAAAAATAGCGTCGACATCCGATTTTGGGAATTGAAACGCGTGAAAAAAGGAGTGAAACGCGGATTGATGTTGCTACTTATTGGTTATGCCCTTCAAATCAATTTTAAATACATAGGATACTATTTTCAAGGACATGTCAATCCACATTTTTTCACGTTCCATGTCCTACAGTGTATTGGCGTTGGGATTTTAAGTTTAATTTCCCTCACCTACCTTGCCATCAAACTGAGAATTCCATTTCATTGGATGTATCTCAGCATTGGGCTTACCCTTTTCATCGGGACCTTTTTTGTTCGTTCAACGGACGCCTATCTTCCCCCACACTTTCCTGAATTTATTCAAAACATGATTCAAGGTCCAGAAACGGAATTTTCCATTTTCCCTTGGATGGGTTATGTGTTTTTTGGTGCATTTTTTGGATCGCTTATTGCGTTTTTTCAGTTGCAGGAGGATAAAAAACGACTGATGAAGTATACGCTTCTCTTATCATTAGGGGCATTTGTCCTTGGTTGGTTGTTTACCTTTCTATCGCGGCTCACACCTCAATACCAACTGTCGGCGCATCCACAAAACCTATGGTATTTCGATCGCCTTGGATTCGTGTTTCTTTTATTTACGGTTTTCATTCCGTTCAGTGAATGGCGTATAGCGAAAAGTCCGATATTTCTCGGGATGGGACAAAACACCTTCTTTGTATATGTCGCACATGCCATTTTACTCTATGGCGCATTGGTCGGATATAGCCTTCGGGACCTCATTCAATCGAAACTTTCAGGCTTTTCTTCCACCATAGGAGCCTTGTTGTTCCTTGTGTTATTCGCGTATCTCGTAAAATATTTGCCTTTAATTAAGGCATTCTTTCGTAACTTGCGCACGAAATCTGAACTATGAGTCAAGCTATTATTCCAGAATTAAATCAACCGAAGCAGCGCTTATATTTCATAGATATCGCACGTTCAATCGCGATTTTATTAATGCTCGAGGGACATTTTGTTCATGATTCATTGGCACTTGATTTACGCGATGAGTCCAACAACATTTATTACTATTGGAAATTTATCCGTGGATTTACTTCCCCCGTCTTCCTAACGGTAACAGGAATCGTTTTTACGTATTTACTGCTAGGAAACGATAAAACAGCATTTTGGAGTAACATGCGTGTACGTAAGGGATTGAAACGCGTTGTCGAATTATTGTTTTGGGGCTATTTACTTCAATATTACGCGTTTCACGTTTTACAGTGTATTGGTGTTGGAATTTTAACCATCATCAGTTTATACGGAATCTCTCGATGGATTAAGGTAATTCCATTGTGGATGTATTATGCAACAGCAGGTGTTTTACTTTTTATCAGCTATTTGTACTTTGGCTTGCTTCCGGAAGGACACTACTGGCCGGCGAAAGCACCGATGTTCATTCAAAACATCTTTCACGGTAAGCATTCCTTATTCCCATTGACACCCCATATGGGTTATACGATGTTCGGCGCGATGATTGGTGTGATTTTATTTCAATTCAAGGAAAACGTAAAATCACCAAAATTCATCCTAAGTGGATTCATGATTGGGTTTGTACTTTATACATTAAGTAAGAAGTTCTTATTACTGCTTGGGGATATTTCGATTTATCAACAAAGCAATCTGTACCGCATGGATTGGTTGTTTGAAAAACTTGGAATGGTGTTTATGGTGCTCAGCATTTTACTAGGGCTGGAAACATATGTACTTAGGATTAAAAAGCCGAATCTGTTTTTAAAAATCGGACAAAATACCTTGAGCATTTACATCATTCACATGATTGTATTATATGGAAGTCTAACGGGAAGAGGTTTGACGCATTATTTTCATGAACGTTTGAATGCGTACCAAATTGTATCTTATACCTTTACGTTTGTCCTGACTTTCGTCGTATTCGTCTACTTTCTCGATCAAATACGTGCTGCTTTAAGTTTTATTTTGATTCCGTTAAAGAAACTGACTAATCGACTCTTTTTTATATTCGATTAACTTAGTAAATCACCTTTTTCTTTATAACACGTTCACCACAAGCATCTTGAATGGTAATTGTTATCGTGTATGTTCCCGTTTTTGTATAAAAATGCTCTGTTTGAAATAAATTCGATGTTTTCCCATCTCCAAAATTCCACACAATACTTTTCGCTTTTGGGAAATTAGCAGAACATTCTGCTTTATATTTCCCGTCCTTACTTGAAGACTTCACATTAACCATGTTTCGATTCAACAAATAGCGCGTCATGTTTTGATCCACAATCGTAAACGAAGTATTTTGAATATATTTCGCTTTTTCGGGACTTATTCCATCCGTGAAGGAAGTATTAGGGTTTTGCTTAAAAATTGCAGCATAGAAGCTACAAGCGGCCAAATAAGAGCCAAATTTAGATGGGTGCTGTAAGTCTTCTTGATACAATTGAATAGATGAATTATTTTCTTTCACTGTTTCCCATACTTTTCCAACAGGAACAATCGGTAAATCAAACAATTTAGACAAATACAAATAACCTTGGTGAATGTGGTCACTCATGATTTGATATGACACATTCACAGAATCCTCAGGGAATCCTTTTTCGTATCCCCATGTTTCATACAAAAGGATGGTAGCACATGGATTTTGGTGATAAATGCTATCTGTGATTCTTTTGACATAAGGAACCACCATCGTATCAATTCTTCCGATATCTGTGGACAATTCTCTACTGAATCCTTGTAGAACAACATAGTCCCATTTTTCGCGGCGAATGTCTTGGTATAAATCCGGACGTTCACTGTGCATTTGAAAGGTATGACTGGACTTAGCACTCATGTGAACATCTACATTGATATTCTTTGAATTTGCCATGTCCTTAAAAATCTTCGGCATGTTGTTGTAATGCGTGTAGCTATTTCCAACAAACAAAACGCGCATTGGCTGACACCATGAAATGGCGTTTAGACTAAGTAAAAGAATAAATAGGATAACCTTTCCCATAGTAGCCCATTAGAACATTTTCAATTCTTCCGCAATCGTTTTTAATTCCTCAGTACTTAAGGTCAATTTCTCGCGATTAAAGTTCATGTCATCCATTTGATTCAATGGAATGAGGTGAATATGTGCATGGGGCACTTCCAAGCCAATTACCGCGACGCCTATGCGCTTACAAGCGATGTGTTTCTTTAATTGTTTAGCAACTTCCTTTGCAAAGAGGTGTAATCCAACAAATGAATCATCTTCTAGGTCAAACAAGTAATCTTGTTCTTGTTTAGGAATAACCAAGGTATGACCTTTCACAAGGGGATTGACGTCCAAAAAAGCCATGTAGTCTTCGTTCTCTGCAATTTTATAACAAGGTATTTCACCTTGAATGATGCGTGTAAAAATGGAAGCCATTATCGCGAAATAGAAATAACTTCAAAATTCATTGTTCCGCCAGGTGTTTGAATTTCAGCAATTTCCCCAATTTTTTTACCAAGAAGACCTTTCCCAATCGGAGACTCTATAGAAATTTTACGCAATTTAATATCTGCTTCGTTTTCAGCAACAAGTGTATATTCGATTTCCATTCCATTCGTTTGATTTTTTATCAGAACTTTGGATAAAATAAAAACCTTGCTATTATCCATGTGTGTTTCGTCAATCAGACGAGCATTAGATATAATCGTTTCCATTTTTGAAATTTTCATTTCTAGGATCCCTTGTGCCTCTTTTGCAGCATCATATTCTGCATTTTCTGATAAATCTCCTTTATCTCTCGCTTCTGCAATTTGTTCTGAAATTGCAGGACGTTGAACGGTTTTCAGATCGTAAAGTTCATCCTTCAGCTTTTGTAAACCTTCAGGAGTATAGTAATTTAACTGTGACATATCATAAAGTATTAAACGCAACAAGAGAGCCCATTGGACTCTCTTGAACCTTTACAAAAGTAAGTAAATTATTTTAAACTAATTGTAGCTCCTACTGTATGAATAATTCCGAATACACCTGCGAAACGTGTTGTGTACTCAAAACCTATTGCACTTTTATTCTTTCCAACTAATGCATCAATTGAAAATCCAGCGGTTGGACCAACTAATGCATTTGAACGATTCACCGCATTAAAAATTCCCGATTCATAACAATAACCAGCACGTAAATTAAATGCCATTTTCTCATTGGAGATACCGTAATCCAAACCTAATCGGAACTGATCTTTCATAAATGAATTAGCTGTAAATGCAGCAGCGATAACCAATTTGTTGCTTTCATTAAAAATAACATCGTAAGAACCACCAATTCCTAGTAGGGATGGCAACTCATAGGTCGCTGATCGTTCCTCGAGAGAAGCAATGTAACCACTGGAAACATACGTAGCTTGTTGAGCAAGTCCATCACCTCTAAAACGCATAACCGGTCCGATATTTTTCAATGTAATACCAAATTTTATTTGGTCTTGTTCACCAGATACATAACGAATACCCGCGTCAATTGCAATACCACTTGATCTCAAATTGGAAATACTTTCAGAAACAACCTTAAAGTTAATTCCTCCATAAATGCTTGATGAAAATTCTTTGGCATATCCTACATTAAAGATATTCGCACGAGGTGAGAAGAAACCGATATTTCCTTCAGGATTGGCAACGGTAGTAATTGGAATATCTCCGAAGTTCATTGATTGAACACTGATGGAAAATACTTCAGAATCAGAAATACGTTGAGCAATACCCGCAGAATTGAAACCAATTGAAGCTGATCCCATCCAATTTGAATAGTTAAACTTAATCTGTGTCTTTTCCGTGAAAGCCAATCCAGCTATATTCGTAAACGTTGCCTCTAAACCATTGGTATTGGCAATTCCCGCATCTGCAAATCCAGCACTGCGAGACCATGGATTCACCAAAAGGTGAGATGCCCCCGCAGATCCTACTCGGTCCTCATTTCCTGCTTTTAACAGAAAAGAACTTCCGATACAAATTCCTAGTACTATTTTTTTTACATCCATTTTCATCTTGTTGTAATAAAAGCTTATTAAATACCTTGTAAATCCACTTGTCGCATTCCACCGAAGAACTTAAGCACTCTCTCTCCGATACCAGGTACCTGAACATGGATTAAATAAACACCACCCGCAACCGGAATTGATTTTGAGTTAGTTAAATCCCAATCTAATGAAGTTACTGGACTATCTTTTTTGAATGTTCGAACCAATTTACCACTTACTGTGTAAATACTCACCGTACATTTATCTGGCAGGTTTGTAATTTTCACTTTGGTTTCAATTCTTGTACGCTCGTACTCAGAGAACGCATAGTATGGATTCGGAACGACATTGATCATCGCTAACGCTTCTTTCAATTGGTCTTGCG